>JBQTJQ010000001.1:0-15335 GCA_052386975.1 Gammaproteobacteria bacterium
GTCTGGTAACCTTCCGCGCACGCAACCCACGCCCGGGTGGCGAAATCGGTAGACGCAAGGGACTTGCGCAGGAGGTTGAGCAGCTAGACAGGAAACTTCTAGTCTGAATGCGCTTAAATTCGGTGAAAGCTGACCCGCGGCCAGGGTGCCAATACCGAGCTAAGCCTTCTGACGGATGTACCTGCCGCGGTTCTTGCCGCGGTATGTAGGCGTCAAAGCATGGCAGTTGGGGCAGAGCAATCGCAGGTTCGAGAGCTCGTTGTCGCGGCAATCACCGTTGCGATGGTCGAGTTCGAGCGGAATAGGTTGCCCTTGCCAGATGTCTCCTCCGCACTGAGAGCATCTGGCGTCCAGGATCTTCTGTTGAAGCAGATAGCGCTTCAACCGGAGGGACTGAACCTCGGACCCCTTGACCAGGTAGTCGGACAGCTTCTGTCGGCGCCAAGGCAGTTTTCGACCCTTGAGATTCATCCCGGTGAAATGGGATGTGTCCAATTCAAAGGTGCGAACCGCTTTGTGAAACACCTGGTAATTGCCGCCTTCAGCTTTGACGTTTAGCTTCTGCAGAGCCTGGCGAATCGAAACCGAGTCACGAATCGCGGCTCGAAGGTCGTCAAGGCTGTACTTGTGGAGCTTCATCGGTCGAGGAAAGTGTAGAGACTTGACAGGCGCTGCCTAAATCGCCGGCAACGGCGATACGGTAAAGATAAAGTCCAGACCACAAACTCCGCTTAAGGGCGGAGGTGGCGAAAGCCATAGTCGGTAAGAAAATCCCTTGGCCGCGAGGCCGTGCTGGTTCAAGTCCAGCCCCGGGCACCATATCCACGACTTTCATGCGTACTGCGGACGATAAAGGACACATTGGCTCACGGCGTGAGCCCGCCTAAGCATGAGCGCACTACTTTCGTTCGCTGACCTCACCATCGTGCGCGGCGACCGCGTGCTGCTGCGCGGCGTGCGCGGGCAGGTCGCCGCCGGCGAGATCCTGCACCTGCGCGGCGCCAACGGCATCGGCAAGACCTCGCTGCTCGAAGTGCTGATCGGCCTGCGCGCGCCGGAGGCCGGCGCCGTCACGCGCGCCTTCGAGCCCGAACAGTGCCACTGGGTCGGCCACCGCAACGCGCTCAACGCGGCGCTGTCGCCGTTCGAGAACCTGCGCTTCTGGTGCGCGATCCACGGCGCGCCGGCCGACGGCCTGCGGGCGGCGTTGCGCGAGTTCGAGCTCTCGCGCGTGGCCGACCAGCCCTGCCGCCAGCTGTCGGCCGGGCAGAAGCGCCGCGCCGCGCTGGCGCGCCTCGCCGTCGTGCGCCGGCCGCTGTGGTTCCTCGACGAGCCGCTGTCGGCGCTGGACGAAGCCGGCGTGCGTCACTGGCTGAACCTGCTGCAGGCGCACGCCGCGCAGGGCGGGGCGGCCGTCATCACCAGCCACCAGCCGCTGCCGGCGCCGCTGCCGGGCCTGCGCACCCTGGAGCTCACGTGATCCGGGCCTTCACCGCCACGCTGGAGCGCGAGCTGCGGCTCGCGCTGCGGCGGCGCTCGGAGTGGGCCCAGCCGCTGGTGTTCTACGCCGTGGTGGCGACGCTGTTCGCACTCGGCGCCGCGCCGAACGCGCCGTGGCTCACCACCGCCGCGCCTTCGATCCTGTGGGTCGGAGCGTTGCTCGCCGCATTGCTGTCGCTCGACCGCGTGTTCCGCGGCGACCACGAGGACGGCACGCTCGAGCAGCTGTTCCTGTCGCCGCAGCCGGTCAGCCTGCTGGTGGCCGCCAAGCTGCTGGCGCAGTGGCTGCTCATCGGGCTGCCGCTGACGCTGCTCGCGCCGCTGCTCGGCCTCGGCTTCGGCATGGGCGCCGAGGTCACCGGTGTGCTGGTGCTGAGCCTGCTGCTCGGATTGCCGTCGCTGGTGCTGACCGCGGGGTTTGCGTCGGCGCTGGTGGTCGGCCTGCCGCGCACCGGCGTGCTGCTGCCGGTGCTGGTCCTGCCGCTGGTGTCGCCGGCCGTGATCTTCGGCGCCGGCGCGGTACGCGCCGCGCAGGGCGGATTGCCGGCGGAGGCTCCCTTATACTTCCTCGCCGCGATTCTCGCGCTCTGTGTCGCCGGCGTGCCGCTGGCCGCGGCGGCGGCGCTGAAGAACGCTTTCGAGTGACCATGCCCCTGATCCCTGCCTTCCTGCACCGGCTGGCCTCGCCGCCGACCTTCTACCGCTTCGCCGATCGCGCGCAGCCGTGGCTGGCGGCGCTGACCGTCGTGCTGCTCGGCTACGGTCTGGTCGGCGGCCTGCTGCTGGCGCCGCCCGATTACCAGCAGGGCGATGGCTTCCGCATCATCTATGTCCACGTGCCGGCGGCGTGGATGTCGCTGTTCATCTATACGGTGATGGCCGGCGCGGCCGTGGTCGCGCTGGTCTGGCGCATCAAACTGGCCGAATGCGCGCTGATCGCCTGCGCCCCGGTCGGCGCGAGCTTCACCGCGCTGGCGCTGGTCAGCGGCATGCTGTGGGGCAAGCCGATGTGGGGCACCTACTGGACCTGGCAGGACGCGCGGCTGGTGTCCGAACTGATCCTGCTGTTCCTGTACCTGGGCGTGGTCGGCCTGCACCAGGCCATTGGCGATGCGCGCGCCGCGGCGCGGGCCTGCGCGCTGCTGGCGCTGGTGGGATTCGTGAACGTGCCGATCGTCCACTACTCGGTCGAGTGGTGGAACACGCTGCACCAGGGCCCGACCCTCACCAAGTTCGACAAGCCGTCCATCGCCGCCTCGATGCTGTGGCCGCTGCTGGCGTCGGCGCTGGGCTTCACCACCTTCTTCGTGCAGGTGCTGCTGCTGCGCGTGCAGAACGAGCTGCTCCGGCGCGAGCGCGGCAACCCGTGGGTCAAGGAGGCCGTGGCGCCATGAACGAGTTCCTGGACATGGGTGGCTACGCCTTTTATGTCTGGGGCAGCTACGGTGCGGCGCTGGCGGCCTTCGCCTGGAACGTGATCGCGCCGGTCCTGCAGCGGCGCGCGCTGCGTCGCGCCCTGCGCGCGGAGCAGGCATGACTCGGCGCGGCCGCCGCCTGCTCGGCGTGGGCGCGCTCGCCATCAGCGTCGGCCTGGCCGCCGCGCTGACGCTGACCGCGTTCCGCAAGAACCTGATGAGCTTCTACACGCCCACCGACCTGGTCGCGGCGCCGGTGCCGGAGGGCGCCAGGCTGCGCCTCGGCGGCCTGGTCGAGACCGGCAGCCTGAAGCGCGCGGCCGAGGGCATGCGGGTGGACTTCGTCGTCGCCGACTGCGTCAACAAGGTCGCGGTGCGCTACGACGGCCTGCTGCCGGACCTGTTCCGCGAAGGGCAGGGCATCGTCGCCACCGGCTCGCTGAACGCCGAAAAAGTGTTCGTCGCCGACGAGGTGCTGGCCAAGCACGACGAGAACTACATGCCGCCGCAGGTCGCGGCCGGATTGCAGACGCCGCAGGGCCACTCCTGCGCGCCGTTCAAGTCGGTGATGCAGCCCAACCGGCCGTCATGATCCCGGAGCTCGGCCACTTCGCGCTGATCCTGGCGCTCGGCGTCGCCGTGCTGCAGTTCGCGCTGCCGCTGTACGGCCTGCGCCGCGGCGATGCGCGCGCCATCGCGGCGGGCCGCTCCGCGGCCATGACGCAGTTCGCCCTGCTCGTCGTCGCCTATACATGCCTGAGCCTGGCGTTCGTGCAGCACGATTTCTCGGTGACGTACGTGGCGTCCAACAGCCACTCGGACCTGCCGCTGATGTACCGCCTCTCCGCGGTGTGGGGCGCGCACGAGGGCAGCCTGTTGTTATGGGTGCTGATGCTCGGCGCCTGGACGCTGGCGGTGAGCCTGTTCAACCAGAACCTGCCGGCGGAGATCACCGCGCGCGTGCTGGCGGTGCTCGGCGCCATCAGCACCGGGTTCCTGCTGTTCATGCTGGCGACGTCGAATCCGTTCGCGCGGCATTTCCCGGCGCCCGCCGACGGCCGCGACCTCAACCCGCTGCTGCAGGACCCGGGCCTGATCATCCACCCGCCGATGCTGTACATGGGCTACGTCGGCTTCTCGGTCGCCTTCGCCTTCGCCATCAGCGCGCTGTTGTCCGGAAGGCTCGACACCGCCTGGGCGCGCTGGGCCCGGCCCTGGACCACGGCGGCCTGGGCGTTCCTGACGCTCGGCGTCACGCTGGGCTCGTGGTGGGCGTACCACGAACTCGGCTGGGGCGGCTGGTGGTTCTGGGACCCGGTCGAGAACGCCTCGTTCATGCCCTGGCTGGTCGGCACCGCGCTGATTCATTCACTGGCCGTGACCGAGAAGCGCGGCCTGCTGAAGAGCTGGACGGTCTTGCTGGCGATCCTGGCGTTCGCGCTGTCGCTGCTCGGCACGTTCCTGGTGCGCTCGGGCGTGCTGGTGTCGGTGCACGCCTTCGCCACCGATCCGGCGCGCGGCGTGTTCATCCTGATTTTCCTGGTGCTGGTGATCGGCTCGGCGCTGACGCTTTACGCCTGGCGCGCGCCGCGCCTGGCCTCGGCCGGCGAGCTCAACTTCCTGTCGCGCGAAGGGCTGCTGCTGTTCAACAACGTGTTCCTGGTCACGGCCGCGGCGGCAGTGCTGCTGGGCACGCTGTACCCGCTGGCGATCGAGGCATTGGACCTCGGCAAGCTGTCGGTCGGGCCGCCGTACTTCAACAGCGTGTTCGTGCCGCTGACGGCGCCGCTGCTGGTCCTCGTCGGCCTGGCGGCCTCGGTGCCGTGGAAGCAGGCGAGCCTGGGCCAGACGCTGCGCGCCGTGCGCGTGCCGGTAGTGGCCGCGCTGGTCGCCGGGACACTGTTGCCCTACGTGCTGGAGGACCGCTGGTCGTGGGTGGCTGTGGCCGGCAGCGTGCTCGCGCTGTGGACGCTGTTCACCGCCGGGCAGGAAGTGTGGCGGCGCATCCAGGTGAGGCGCAGCTTCGCCGAAGGCGTGGCCTCGATCCCGCGCGCGATCTGGGGCATGTCGCTGGCGCATTTCGGCCTCGGCCTGTTCGTGCTCGGCATCACGCACGTCTCGAGCTTCGGCGCCGAGCGCGACGTGCGCCTGGCGCCCGGCGGCCATTCTTCACTGGGCCGCCATGAGTTCCAGTTGAGCGAGGTGAAGCAGGAGCACGGCCCCAACTACGACGCCGACGTCGGCACCGTGGTGGTGGAGGAGAACGGCCGCGCCATCGCCATCCTGCATCCGGAAAAGCGCCTGTACCGAGCGCAGCAGAACGTGATGACCGAGGCCGCGGTGGACCACACCCTGCTGCGCGACGTCTACGTCGCCCTCGGCGATCCATTCGACAACGGCGACTGGGGCCTGCGCCTGTACTACCGGCCGATGATGCGCCTGGTCTGGCTCGGCGGCGTGCTTGCCTGCCTGGGCGGCCTGCTGGCGATCAGCGACCGCCGCTACCGACTGGCGCAGGCGGCGGCGGCAGCGCGCGACGGCACTGCCGCAGCGGTCGCATGAAGGCCTGGTACGCGATTCCAGCCGCCGTGCTGGCGGCGCTGGTCGTGCTGTTCGCGGTCGGGCTCACGCGCGATCCGACCAAGGTGCCGTCACCGGTGATCGGCAAGCCGGCGCCGGCCTTCGACCTGCCGCTGCTCGGCGGCCCGGGCACGCTGGCCCTGGCCGCGCTGAAGGGCCAGCCGGTGCTGGTGAATTTCTGGGCCAGCTGGTGCACGCCGTGCCTGCAGGAGCATCCGCTGCTGATGGAGCTGGCCCGCGGAGGCGTGAAGATCGTCGGCATGAACTACAAGAACGAGCCCGACGCCGCGTCGCAATGGCTGGCGCGCCACGGCAACCCGTTCGCCGTGATCGCCCGCGACGTCGATGGGCGCGTCGGCCTGGACTGGGGGGTGTACGGCGTACCGGAAACCTACGTGCTCGATGCCCAGGGCACGATCCTCCACAAGCACATCGGCCCGCTGACGCGCGAGGCCTGGCAGACCGAAGTCGCGGGGCTGCTCAAATGAGCGCGCGCTGGCTCGCAGGAGCGACTCTCGCCGTTGTCGTGCTTTGCGCCGCCGCGCAGCCGGAAGACGCGGAAGCGCGGTACCACGCGCTGATCGCGGAGCTGCGTTGCCTGGTGTGCCAGAACCAGTCGATCGCCGAATCCAACGCGCCGCTGGCCGGCGACCTGCGCGAGCAGGTGCGCGCGCAGATCGCCGCCGGCAAGACCGACGCCGAGATCCTCGAGTTCGTCACCGCGCGCTACGGCGATTTCGTGCGCTACCGGCCGGACGTGAAGGGCAGGACTCTGCTGCTGTGGTTCGGGCCGTTCGCGGTGCTGCTGGGCGCGGCCTCGGCGGCGGTGTTCTTCATCCGCCGTTCGCGCGCGCCTGCGGCGCCCGCCGCGCCCGATCCGCAGCGCGTGCGCGACTTGCTGGACGAAGATTCCCGATGATCTGGCTCCTGGGCACGCTGCTGGCCCTGCTCGCGATCGGCGGGCTGGCCACGCCGTGGTGGTGGACCGCGTTCGCCCAACGCCGCACGCTCAAGCGCCGCGCTGCGAACATCACTGCGTATCGCACGCGCCTGCAGGAGCTCGAAGCCGACCTCGCGGCCGGCGTGCTGGCCGCCGACGCCGCCGATGCGGCGCGCGGCGAGCTCGCGGCCCGGCTGCTCAGCGACGCAGAGGTCCCGGCCGAGCCCGAGCCCGCGGCCGCGCCCTCGCGCAGGGTGCCGCTGGCTGCGGCGCTTGCTTTGCTGGCATTCGGCCTGGCGTGGTACGCGGCCGCCGGCAGCTGGCGCACGCAGGCGCTGGTCGAGCTGGCCCGGACCGACCCCGAGGCCGCGCGCCAGGCTTCGGTCAACCAGTCGATCGCCAGGCTGCGCGAGCGCGTCGAGGACGAGCCCGGGGAGTTCGAGTCCTGGGTGTGGCTGGCGCGCAGCTACCGCACGCGCGGCAGCTACGAGGACGCGGTGCGCGCCTTCGCCAGGGCCAACGAATTGCGCGGCCACCAGGACCCGGATTTGCTGGTGGAGGAGGGCGAGGCGATCGCCTTTACCCAGAATCGCACCATGGCGGGCGCGCCCGCCGAGCGCTTCGAGCAGGCGCTGGCTCTGGCGCCGGGGCATCCCCAGGCCCTGTGGTACGGCGGCATCGCCGCGCTGCAGGCCGGCGACGCGGCCACCGCCGTCGCGCGCTGGGAGCGGCTGCGCCAGCAGGACCTGCCGGCCGACATGCGCTCGATGATCGACCACAGCCTGGCGCAGTTGCGCGAGCGCAGCGGCATCAGGACGCCGCCGCCCGTCGCAACGGCGCAAGCGAAGGCGCTGGCGCTCGACATCGACGTGAGCGTGGCGCCGGAAATCGCCGGGCAGGTCCAACCTGGCGCCGTGCTCTATGTCTATGCCCAGGATCCGTCCGGGCCGCCGATGCCGCTGGCGGTGCAGCGCCTGCCGGCATCGGGATTGCCAGCGCGCGTCACGCTGGACGACAGCATGAGCCCGATGCCGACGCGCAAGCTCTCCAGCGTGGACCGCTGGCGGCTCGTGGCGCGCATCTCGAAGACCGGCAGCGCGACGCCGCAGCCGGGCGACCTCGAGGGCTCACTTGAAGTCAGCCGCGCCGAGGCCAAGGCGCCCGTGCGACTCGTCATTACGCGCAAGCTTTCGTAACATCTGTGTGAATCGGGGGATGACATGAGCCAGCCGGGGGTGGTCGTGGCTGCCGCATTGCTCGCGGCGTTGGCACAGCCGGTTGCGGCGCACGAGTGCCCGGAGTGCTCGGACGCGGCCTCGACGACGTTCTGGCACCCGGGCTGGAATCTCGCCTGGTACGCGGGCGCCGGCCTCGACTACACTGAATTCCAGGACTGGACCATCGAGCGCGTCGAGCCCGCCACTTTTGCGTCGACGGACGAGGACGGCCGCAGTTCCGGCTTTCGGCTGACGGCCGGCGTGGAGTTCCTGCGCTACTTCGCCGTGGAAGCCAGCTACGCGGACCTCGGCGAAGCGACGTTTTCCGGCCAGAATGATGGCTCCGGCGCGGTCTTCGCGGCCGGCGAGCAACGAGGCGCGATCGACTTGGATGGCTATGCGCTGCAGCTGGTCGCGCGGGTGCCGGTGAAGGACACCTGGTCGGTGGCGGGCAAGGCGGGCTTTTGGCAGTGGCACGCGCGCGAGCGCTTCGGGGGCGTGGTCTACCAGGCCGGCACGCCAACGCCGACATCCTTCGGAAACTCGGACGATGGCATCCGCTTCGCTTGGGGCGCCGGGCTGGAGTACGACGGCTTCAAGCCAATCCGCGTCGGCATCGAGTACCGTGCCGCGACCTTCGAGGCGCCGTTGACGGATTCCTTCGGCACCAGCGACGTCAGCTCGCTGGGCGTATCGCTGAGCTACTTCTTCTGACGAAGCGCTGAAAGGCAGGGCGGATTTGGAGTAAATTCCGCGTCCCGCCCGCTTCAACAGGTTTCCCATGAATCTCGTCCTCGACCGCATGCCCGAGCTGGGCTCGATGGGCTGGAAAGCCCTCGGCAGCATCCGCCGCAAGCCCAGGCCCGAGGTCGAGCTGCCGCGCCTGAGCGCGAGCGTGGCGAAGGTGCGCTTCGACGCGGCGCGGCTGCGGGCTTACCGCGAGGTCTGCGGTTTCGCCGACGGCGCGGTGCCGATGCCGTATCCGCAGGTACACGCGGTCAACCTGCAGATGCACCTGTTGACCCAGCCGCAATTCCCGCTGCCGCTGATCGGCCTGGTGCACCTGAAGAACCGCATCACGCAGGAGCGCGAACTGTCCGCCGACGAGGAACTGGGCATCAGCGTCGGCCTTGTCGCCGACCAGACCACCGAGCGCGGTCGCGAATTCGACCTGCAGACCACTTGCACCGATCCGTCCGGCCGCACCGTGTGGACCTCGGTGGCCACGGTGCTGCACCGCATCGCCCGTCCGGGCGACAAGAAGAAGAAAGGTCTGCCGCCGCAGGAGGAAAGCAGGCTGGCCGAATACGCCTCGATCGACGCGCCGGAGGACATCGGCCGGCGCTACGGCCGCATCGCCGGCGACATGAACCCGATCCACCTGTATCCGCTCACCGCCAGGCTGCTGGGCTTCGAGCGCCACATCGCCCACGGCATGTGGACGCTGGCGCGCAGTTGCGCGCTGGTGCAGCCGCAGCTGGGACGCGCGCCGCGCGAACTGACCGTGCAGTTCCGCCAGCCCCTGTTCCTGCCGGGCCGGGCGGCGCTGCGCTACGGCGCCGAGGGGGAGGGGTATGCTTTCACCCTCATCGGGCGCGACAGCGGCAAGACGCACCTGAACGGCCATCTGCGCTAGTGACCAGATTGCGTTAAGATTGTACCGTAACGCAATGTTTTTAAGGGTTTTTACTGAATGAGAATCCGCAAGGCGGTATTCCCGGTGGCCGGCTTGGGCACGCGCTTCCTGCCCGCGACCAAGGCCAGCCCGAAGGAAATGCTGCCGGTCGTGGACAAGCCGCTGATCCAGTACGCGGTGCAGGAAGCCATCAGCGCGGGCGCCCAGGAGCTGATTTTCATCACCGGGCGCAGCAAGAACTCGATCATGGACCACTTCGACAAGGCCTATGAGCTCGAGACCGAACTGGCGCAGAAGAACAAGGACGACCTGCTGCGCATCGTGCAGGACGTGCTGCCGGCCGGCGTGACCCGCATCTTCATCCGCCAGGCCAGCGCCCTGGGGCTCGGCCACGCCGTGCTGTGCGCCCAGCCGGCCATCGGCGACGAGGATTTCGCCGTGCTGCTGGCCGACGACCTGATCGACGGCGGGCGCAAGCCATGCCTGTCGCAGATGCAGGCGGCGTACCACGAGTACGGCGCCAGCGTGATCGCGGTCGAGAAAGTGCCGATGGAGGAGGTCAGCTCCTACGGCGTGGTCGAGGCCCACGCCATCCGCCCGGGCCTCGGCGAAATCCGCCGCATCGTCGAGAAGCCGCGGCGGGAAGAGGCGCCGTCCAACCTCGCCGTGGTCGGCCGCTACATCCTGACCCCGCGCATCTTCAAGCTGCTCGAGAAAACCGGGCGCGGCAAGGGCGGCGAGATCCAGCTCACCGACGCCATCGGCCAGCTGATCCAGGAGCAGACCGTGCTGGCCTGCGAATTCGAGGGCGTGCGCTACGATTGCGGCAGCAAGCTCGGCTACCTGAAGGCCAACGTCGAATACGCGCTGCAGCACGCCGAGCTGTCGGACGAATTCCGGGAGTACCTGAAGCAGCTGACCGCCGGGTGGCAGGCGCCGGTCAAGCTCGTGAAGAAGTAGCACGGGGAACGCATGACCGGCAGCAAGTACCAGAGCTTCATCGAGTCGACGTCGATCACCGGCTCCAACGCGCCGTACATCGAGGCCTACTACGAGCGGTTCCTCGACGACCCGGACTCCGTGAGCGAGGACTGGCGCGCGTACTTCCGCCTGATCCAGGACCAGAACCGGCCGCGCGAGCAGGCCCACAGCGAGGTCGTGGCACGCTTCGAGAAGCTGGCGCAGATGCCGCGGGCCGCGGCCGCCGCCGGCGGGCTGTCGCTGGACGCGGTCGAGAAGCAGGCCGCGGTGCTGCGCCTGATCAACTATTACCGCGTGCGCGGCCACCAGGCGGCGCGGCTCGACCCGCTCGGGCTCTCTCCGCCGCAGAAGATCCCGGACCTCGAGCTGTCGCACCACAACCTGTCCGACGCCGACCTCGACACCAGCTTCAACACCGGCACGCTGGCCGGCGTCGGCGACCTCAAGCTGCGCGAGATCGTGCGCATCGTGAAGGCGGTGTACACGGACACCATCGGCGTCGAGTACATGCACATCACCGAGACCGCCGAGAAGCGCTGGGTCCAGAACCGCATGGAAGTGCCGGTGTTCCAGCCGCGCCTGTCCCCGGAGCACAAGCGCGACACGCTCAAGCTGCTGGCCGCGGCCGAGGGCCTGGAGCGCTACCTGCACAACAAGTACGTCGGCCAGAAGCGCTTCTCGCTCGAGGGCGGCGACTCGCTGATCCCGGCCCTCGACCAGGTCATGCGCTCCTGCGCCGAGCGCGACGTCGAGGAACTCATCATCGGCATGGCCCACCGCGGCCGCCTCAACGTGCTGGTCAACGCCCTCGGCAAGGCGCCGAAGGACCTGTTCGACGAGTTCGAGGGCAAGTACGCCATCGACCCGATGACCAGCGCGGGAGACGTCAAGTACCACATGGGTTTCTCGACCGACGTCGACATCGCCGGCAAGCGCATCCACATGGTGCTGGCGTTCAATCCCTCGCACCTCGAGATCGTCAACCCGGTGGTCGAGGGCTCGGTCAAGGCGCGGCAGACGCGGCGCGGCGACGAGGCCGGCCAGCGCGTCGTGCCGGTGCTGATCCACGGCGACGCCGCCTTCGCCGGGCAAGGAGTGTGCTTCGAGACCATCCAGCTGTCGCAGTCCAAGGGCTACGGCACCGGCGGCACGCTGCACATCGTGGTGAACAACCAGATCGGCTTCACCACGCCCAACCCGATCGAGGCGCGGCCGAACCACGAGGCCCGCACCAGCCGCTACTGCACGGATCTCGCGAAAGTGGTCGAGGCGCCGGTGTTCCACGTCAACGGCGACGACCCGGAAGCGGTGGTGTTCGTCACCAAACTGGCGATGGATTTCCGCAACGAGTTCCACAAGGACGTCATCATCGACCTGTGCTGCTACCGCCGGCTCGGCCACAACGAGGCCGACGAGCCGTCGGTGACCTCGCCGGTCATGTACGAGGCGATCAAGAAGCACCCGACCACGTTCCAGATCTACGGCCGCAAGCTGGCCGAAGAAGGCACGGTCGGCAAGGAAGAGCCCGAACAGTTCACCCGGGCCTACCGCGAGGGGCTCGACCAGGGCGAGAACACGGTGCGCACCACGCTCGGCCTGGTCGGCAACAAGCACACGGTCAACTGGGGCAACTACAAGAAGGGCACCTGGGCCACGCCGGCGGACACCACGGTGCCGCTGGATTCGCTGCGCATGCTGAACGACAAGCTGCTCAAGCTGCCGGACGGCTTCACGCCGCACGCGCGCCTGGTCAAGATCCTCGAGGACCGCCGCAAGATGGGCGAAGGGTCGCTGCCGATGGACTGGGGCTTCGCCGAGACCATGGCCTACGCCACGCTGGTCAACGAAGGCTTCAACGTGCGGCTGTCGGGCCAGGACGCGCGCCGCGGGACCTTCTTCCACCGCCACGCCACGCTGCACGACGCCAAGACCGGTAACAGCGTGACGCCGCTGCGCCACATCGCCGCCGGCAAGTACGCGTTCATCGTCAACGACACGCTGCTGTCCGAGGAAGGCGTGATGGGCTTCGAGTACGGCTACAGCACGACCGACCCCGACTCGCTGGTGATCTGGGAAGGCCAGTTCGGCGACTTCGCCAACGGCGCGCAGGTCGTCATCGACCAGTTCATCGCCGCCGGCCAGGCCAAGTGGGGCCGCCTGTGCGGCCTCACGCTGTTCCTGCCCCACGGCTACGAAGGGCAGGGGCCCGAGCACTCGTCGGCGCGCCTCGAGCGGTACCTGCAGCTGTGTGCGCAGGACAACATGCAGGTGTGCGTGCCGTCCACGCCCGCGCAGATGTTCCACATGCTGCGCCGGCAGATGAAGCGCAGCCTGCGCCTGCCGCTGGTGGTGATGACGCCCAAGAGCCTGCTGCGCCACCCGATGTCGGTGTCCTCGCTCGACGACCTCACCAAGGGCCGCTTCGAGACGGTGATCGGCGAGTCCGCGCCGCACGACGCGAAGAAGGTCAGGCGCATCGTGTTCTGCTCGGGCAAGGTCTATTTCGACCTGCTAGCCGCGCGGAACTCTCAGAAGCTCGACCACGTCGCGCTGGTGCGCATCGAGCAGCTGTATCCGTTCCCGCGCGATGGGTTCAGCGAGACCCTGGCGAAGTACCCGAACGCCACCGAAGTCGTCTGGTGCCAGGAAGAGCCCGAGAACCAGGGCGCGTGGTACCAGATCAAGCACAAGCTGCTGGCGTACATTTCCGAGAAGCACGAGCTGATCTACGTCAGCCGCAAGGGCACCTCGACGACGGCCGTCGGATACCTCAAGGTGCACCAGAAGGAGCAGGAAGAGCTGGTGAAGCAGGCGCTGATCGCCGGCAAGCGCGAAAAAGACCGCGTCATCCCCTAAGGAAAAAGCACATGAGCATCGAAATCCGCGTCCCCAACCTGCCGGAGTCCGTGTCCTCCGCGACCGTGGCCTCCTGGCACAAGAAGGCGGGCGAACGCGTCAACCGCGAGGAGAACCTCGTGGACCTCGAGACCGACAAGGTCATGCTCGAGGTGCCGGCGACGTCGGACGGCGTGCTCAAGGAAGTGCGCGTGACGACGGGGGCGACGGTCAAGGCCGGCGATGTGCTGGCGATCATGGAGGCGGGAGCCGCGGCTGCAGCCGCGCCTGCTCCGGTCGGAGCGGCTTCAGCCGCGACCATCGCGGCCAAAGGCGCTCCTGCGAGCGCCGGCGCTTCGGCTTCCGGCCCGGCGGTGCGCAAGATGCTGGCCGAGGCGGGCGTGTCGGGCGACGGCATGACCGGCTCGGGCAAGGGCGGCCGGCTGACCACCGAGGATGTGAAGCAACAGCTCGGCAAGCCGGCGGCCGCTCCCGCGGCGAAAGCCGACGCGCCGATGCCGCGTCCAGCGATCGCCGGCGCACGCGAGGAGCAGCGCGTGGCGATGACGCGCATCCGCGCGCGCATTGCCGAGCGACTGATCGACGCGCAGAACACCGCGGCCATGCTGACCTCGTTCAACGAGGTCGACCTCAAGGCGGTGATGGAGCTGCGCGCCAAATACAAGGAGAGCTTCGAGAAGGCGCACGGCGTGAAGCTCGGCTTCATGTCGTTCTTCGCCAAGGCGGCGGTCGAGGCGCTGAAGAAGTTCCCGGTGGTCAACGCCTCGGTCGACGGCAGCGACATCATCTACCACGGCTACTACGACATCGGCATCGCGGTCTCCACGCCGCGCGGCCTGGTGGTGCCGGTGGTGCGCGACTGCGACCAGCTGTCGATGGCCGACATCGAGAAGTCCATCGTCGCCTACGGCCAGAAGGCGCGCGACAACAAGCTGTCGATCGAGGACATGACCGGCGGCACGTTCACCATCACCAACGGCGGCACCTTCGGCTCGCTGATCTCCACGCCGATCATCAACCCGCCGCAGAGCGCCATCCTGGGCATGCACGCCATCAACGAGCGGCCGATGGTGGTCAACGGCGAGATCGTGATCCGGCCGATGATGTACATCGCGCTGACCTACGACCACCGCATCATCGACGGCCGCGAGGCGGTGCTGTTCCTGCGCACCATCAAGGAAGGCCTGGAAGACCCGGCGCGGCTGCTGCTGCAGCTCTAGGCGCGGGGCGGGTCGGAACCGGGGGCCGGACACTGTCCGGCCCCCGTTATTTTCCGGGGTTCCCTTTACAAGAGCGCCGCCAAAAAGGGGAAGGACATGAGCGAAACCTATGACGTGGTAGTCGTCGGCGGCGGCCCGGCGGGATATCCCGCAGCGATCCGGGCGGCCCAGCTCGGCATGAAGGCCGCCTGCATCGACTCCTGGCTGAACCGCGACAACACGCCGGCCTTCGGCGGCACCTGCCTCAATGCCGGCTGCATCCCGTCCAAGGCCCTGCTCGAGTCCTCCGAGCTCTGGCATCGGGCGCACCACGAGTTCGCCGCGCACGGCCTCAAGGTCGGCGACATCAGGCTCGACCTGGCCCAGATGCTCAAGCGCAAGGACACCGTGTCGCGCGCGCTGACCTCCGGCATCAAGACGCTGTTCACGGCGAACAAGGTCACCGGCCTGTTCGGCACCGGCAAGCTGCTGGGCAACGACCAGGTCGAGGTCACCGGCCACGACGGCAAGAAGCAGACCCTGACCGCCAAGACCATCATCATCGCCACCGGCTCGGAGCCGGTGAACCTGCGCGTCGCGCCGTTCGACGGCAAGCAGGTCGTGGATTCGTGGGGGGCGCTGGAATTCAGCGAGGTGCCCAAGCGCCTCGGCGTGATCGGCGCCGGCGTGATCGGCGTGGAGCTCGGCAGCGTCTGGTCGCGCCTCGGCGCCAGGACCGTGGTGCTCGAGGCACTGCCGAACTTCCTGCCGATGGTGGACCAGCAGGTCGCCAAGGAAGCGCTGCGCCAGTTGACCAAACAGGGCCTCGACATCAGGCTCGGCGCCAAGGTCACCGGCGCCAAGGCCGGCAAGGCCGGCGTCACCGTCGAGTTCGAGCATGACGGCAAGGCGCAGAAAGAGGAGTTCGACAAGCTGATCGTCGCGGTCGGCCGCAAGCCGTACACCAAGGACCTGGGCCTGGACAAGGCCGGCGTGGCGTGTGATGAGCGC
>JBQTJQ010000002.1:0-1847 GCA_052386975.1 Gammaproteobacteria bacterium
CGTTGATTCCAATGATCCAAAATCTTCGCAACATCGCCATCATCGCCCACGTCGACCACGGCAAGACCACGCTGGTCGACAAGCTGCTGCGCCAGAGCCAGACGCTCGACAAGCGCGAGCACCTGGGCGAGCGGATCATGGATTCCAACGACCTCGAGCGCGAGCGCGGCATCACCATCCTGGCCAAGAACACCGCGATCCGCTGGCTCGACCAGCGCACCAACACCGACTACCGCATCAACATCGTCGACACCCCGGGCCACGCCGACTTCGGCGGCGAGGTCGAGCGCGTGCTGTCGATGGTGGACTCGGTGCTGCTGCTGGTGGACGCCGCCGACGGCCCGATGCCGCAGACGCGCTTTGTAACCCAAAAAGCTTTCAATATGGGCCTGAACCCCATCTTGGTTGTTAACAAGATCGGCCGCCCGGGCGCGCGCGCCAACTGGGTGGTGGACCAGGTGTTCGACCTGTTCGACCGCCTCGGCGCCAACGACACGCAGCTCGACTTCCCGATCGTCTACGCCAGCGCGCTGCACGGCTACGCCGGCGACAATCCCGACCTGCGCGAAGGCACCATGGAACACCTGTTCCAGACCATCGTGGACAAGGTCAAGGCGCCGAACGTGGACGTGGACGGCGCGTTCCAGATGCAGATCACCTCGCTGGCGTACTCGAGCTACGTCGGCGTCATCGGCACCGGCCGCATCAAGCGCGGCAAGGTCAAGACCAACATGCAGGTCTCGGTGATCGACCGCGAAGGCCATTCGCGCCAGGGCCGCGTGCTGCAGGTGCTGGGCTTCATGGGCCTGGACAAGATCGAGGTGCCCGAAGCGCAGGCCGGCGACATCGTCGCGCTGACCGGCATCGAGGACCTCGGCATCTCCGAGACCGTCTGCGACGCCAAGGACGCGTCCGCCCTGCCGACGCTGCAGGTCGACGAGCCGACCATGACCATGACCTTCGAGGTCAACAAGTCGCCGTTCGCGGGCAAGGACGGCAAGTACGTCACCAGCCGCCAGATCCACGAGCGCCTCGAGCGCGAGCTCAAGACCAACGTCGCGCTGCGCGTGCAGCCGGGCGAGGGCGGCGGCGACACCTTCCGCGTGTCCGGCCGCGGCCTGCTGCACCTGGGCATCCTGCTCGAGAACATGCGCCGCGAAGGCTACGAGGTCGCGGTGTCGCGCCCCGAGGTCATCGAGAAGACCGTGGATGGCGTGCTGTGCGAGCCCTATGAACAGCTCGTCGCCGACGTCGAGTCGAGCTCACAGGGCGCCGTGATCGAGGCGCTGGCCACGCGCGGCGGCCACATGAAGAACATGGTGCCGGACGGCAAGGGGCGCGTGCGCCTCGAGTACTCGATCCCGACGCGCGGCCTGATCGGTTTCCAGACCGAGTTCATGTCCATGACCTCGGGCACCGGCCTGGTGTTCCACAACTTCGACCACTACGGCGAGAAGGTCGAGAGCGACGTCGGCCTGCGCCACAACGGCGTGATGATCGCCAACGAGCAGGGCATGTGCCTGCAGTACTCGCTGTTCAACCTGCAGGACCGCGGCCGCCTGCTGGTCGAGCACGGCGACCAGGTCTACGAGGGCCAGATCGTCGGCATCCACTCGCGCGACAACGACCTCGTGGTCAACCCGCTCAAGGGCAAGAAGCTGACCAACGTGCGCGCGGCAGGCTCGGACGAGAAGCTGATCATGACGCCGCCGATCCGGCTCACGCTGGAGCAGGCGCTCGAGTTCATCAACGACGACGAGCTGGTCGAGATCACGCCCAAGTTCGTGCGCGTGCGCAAGAAGTTCCTGAAAGAGCACGAGCGCAAGAAGGCCGAGCGCGCGGACTAG
>JBQTJQ010000003.1:0-26844 GCA_052386975.1 Gammaproteobacteria bacterium
GCCCGATCGCGAAGGCGGGCCCGGATCGCACCACCACATTCCCGCCGGTCAACGTTTCCGGCGCGGCGAGCCTGTTCGCGGCGACCTACGCCTGGACGATCGCGTCGCAGCCGGTCGGCGCCAATGCATCGCTGGCGGACGCGGATACGGCGCTGGCGACCTTGAACAACGCCTTCGTCGACGGGCCGTACCAGATCCAGCTGATCGTCACGCTCGACGGTATCGCGAGCGAGCCGGACACGGTCACCGTCACGATCGACGCCGGCATGAACCCCGCGCCGTCGAGCCTGAGCTTCACGACGCACATCGCGCCGGTGCTGACCAGCGCCGGCTGCACCGGCTGCCACACCGATGGCGGCAGCCCGCGGCCACCGGTGCTCTACACGCCAGGGCCGAACCGCGATGTGTACGACACCGTGCGCTCGCTGGTGACCTTCGATGATCCGGAGAACAGCCGGCTGCTGCTCAAGCCCTCGGGGCAGCATCACGCCGGCGGCACGCTGGCCGGCTTCGACATCACGACCGCGGACGGCGACCCGGTCGATCGCGCCAACTACGACCTGTTCCTGAACTGGATTCTCGAAGGCGCGAGGGAATGAGGTGCGCCGCAGCCTGGCTCGCCGCGCTTGTCGCCAGCCTGCCGATGGCCGTCGCGGCGGAAACCTGGACCTATGGCGGCGAACTCTTCGCCGGCCATGACACCAACGCCGGAAACTCCGGCACGGAGCACGAGCGCCAGGGCTCCGGGTTCCTGCACGGGGCCACCAGCGCGACGTGGGAGCGCAGGTACGACACCCACACGGCGCTGCTGGCGCGATACAGCGTGGCGCTGGAGCAGTGGCTGGGGCTTGAGCAGCTCACCAACGCGCGCTACGCGGTGCGCCTGGACATCCTGCACAAACCGGGGCGGAGTTTCTCCACGCCGGTGCTCGGCGCCTTCGCCGGCGCCGGCGCGCGCCACGCGGCCAGCGACATCCGCAGCGGCTTCGACTACCGCGCCGGCCTGTCCGCCAGGGTCCCCGTGACCACGCGCGTGGTCGCGCGGGCCCAGGCGGCGCAATCGTGGCGCGAGGCCACGCGCGGCCGCGCCTTCGACCTCGAGGTCTCCTCGTACTCGCTGGACGTCGACTGGCGCCTCGACAACGAGCGGACGGTCTACGCCGGCGTGCGCGTGGACGACGGCGACTTCACCGTGAGCGCACCGGGCTTCGGCATCGTCAGCCCCAAGGACCAGCACCTGTACCTCGAGCCCCGCGCCAGCGCCATCGACGCCGACCCGGCGTTCGGCGAGGACTGGTGGGCGTTTCGCGTCGATGGCCGCACGAGCATCGTCACGCTTGGTTTCAACGTTTCGCTGTCGCCGTCGCTGTCGCTGGACGCGCAGGTGCTGCGTGCCGAGGCGCGTATGGACGCCTTCACCTACGAGCGCTGGGTCGGCTCGGCCGGCCTGCTGTACCGCTGGTGAGCCGCTAGAGTTGCAGCATGAGCCGCGCGCTGCTGTTGATGGTGCTGTTGCTGATCATGGGACAAGCCGCGGCGGGGAGCTGGAGCTACGGCGGCGAGCTGGGCGCCGGCTACGACAGCAACCTGGGCAACGCCGGCGACGATCACGACACGCGCGACAGCGTCGCGGTTTTCGCCGGCGCCAGCGCCACCTGGGAGCAGCGCTTCGGCCTGTACAGCGCCGTGCAGCTGCGCGGGAACCTGGCCACCGACCAGTACGACGACATCGCCGACCTGTCGAACGTGCGTGGCTCGTTGCGGGTGCGCGGCTTGCACAAGCCGGGCAAGGGTTTCCACACGCCGGTGCTCGGCGCGTCGCTGGCGATCGGCCTGCGCGACTACGGCAGCGCCATCCGCGACGGCGGCGACCTGCGCGCGGGCGTTTCGCTGGCCGCGCCGCTGACCACCGCGTTGCAATGGCGCCTCGAGGCGGCGCAGGAGCGACGCACGGCGGACGGCCGGGCTTTCGACCTCGACACGACTTCTTACTCCCTGGACCTGGACTGGCGCGTGGCGTCGAGCACGACCCTTTACGGCGGCGTGCGCCGGGACGACGGCCAGTTCGCCATCACGGCGCGGGGCGAGGGCGTCATCAGTCCCAAGCGCGAGCACCTCTACCTGGAACCGATCGCCGACGTGATCGAGGCGGATGCGGCTTTCGGCAACGACTGGTGGGCGTTTCGCGTCGAAGCCGAAGCCTTGATTGGCACGGCGGGACTCAACGTGGCGCTGACGCCCGACCTGTCGCTCGACCTACAGGCGCTGCGCGCCCAGACCACGGTCGGGAAACTCTCTTACGAGCGCTGGATCGGCTCGCTCGGCCTGCTGGCCCGCTTCTAGCGCCGCGCGTTCCAGTCCTGGAGGCCCTTGGCCGCCATCGCGCGGACCCTGTTCTGGAGCATCGGGGTCCAGCCCAGCAGCAGTCCCGCCGGCCCCAGCGCCTGGCGCGCCCAGCGGTAGAGGTCGAAGCGATCGGTGTGCCTCACGATCTTGCCGTCACGGAACTCGAAGGCGGCGTCGATGACGTTGTGCACCTTGCGGCCGCTGGCGCTGAACGTGTACCAGGCCTCCCAGTGCGCCGAGCCGGTGGCCGCGTCGGCGCGCAAGTCGCGGAACTCGACCTTCAAGTCCTTGCCGCGCTCGCACAGCATCTTCCACATGTTGCCGGCGTCGGCGCCGCGCAAGTCGGTGAACACCGGATCGGAAAACTGCACGTCGGGCGCGTAGCACGCGGCCATGGTGGCGGCGTCGCGCTGCTGGAACGCCGAGTAGAAGCGCCGAATCAGGTCTTCATTGGTGCTCATGCCGGTCTCCCGTTGATCGCCCCATCCAAAGCAAGATGCAGCCCCAAACCTACCAGCAGCGCGCCGCTGCCGCGCTGGATCCAGCTCATCGCGCCGGCACGCCGGTGCGCCCAGTCGGCCATCGCCGCCGCCGAGCGCGCCACCAGCAGGCACACCCACAGGCCGTTGAAGATGAAGATCAGGCCGAGCACCAGCACCTGCAGCGCGAAGGCGCCGCGCGCCGGATCGGCGACCTGCGGCAGGAAGGCGAGGAAGTACAGCGCGACCTTCGGGTTCAGCACGTTGGTGACGAAGCCCTGCCAGAACACCCTGCGCAGCGCATCGGGCGGCAGCGCTGTCACGCCTTGCGGCACGGCCCGCTGGCGCAGCGCCTGCACGCCGAGCCAGACCAGGTAAGCCGCGCCGGCGAGGCGGATGACGTCGTAGGCGAGCGGCGAGGCCTTCAGCAACACGCTGATGCCGAGCGCCGCAGCGGCGGTGTGCACGAGGCACCCGGCGCCGATGCCGAAGGCCGAGGCCGCGCCGGCGCGCCAGCCCTGGCCGAGGCTGCGCGCGGTGATGTAGAGCAGGTCGGGGCCCGGCGTGAAGTTCAGCACCAGGCCGGCGACGATGAACAGCAGCAGCGCGTCGAGGTCGAACATGGGCAACAATGCTGCCATGACCGCTGTCCCGATGCTCAGCGCGCGCTTGCGCATCGCGACGCTGGTCGCGCACGCGATGCTGCTCATCGCGCTGCCGGCCGTGGCCGGCTTCACCGGCGCGCTGCTGGCGCTGCCGCTGCTGGCGCCGGCACGCGGCCTGTGGCTCGGCCGGCCGTATACCTACGCCTGGTCCAGCATGCTGATCGTGTTCTACGTCGGCGCGTTCCTGATGGAAGCCTCGACGCACGCCGAGCGCCGCCCCGTGGCGCTCGCGCTCGCCGTCGTCGGCGCGCTCGAATTCATCGCGCTGCTGCTCTACGTCCGCGCGCGCTCGATCGAGGCGGCTCGCGCCGGCTGACCGCTGGCGTTTTCTCGGGACCGGTGTGCCCGTCTCGCTTCATCAGTGTCATTCCGAGCGCAGCGAGGAATCTTGTTTCGAAAGCAAGATCCCTCGTCGCTACGCTCCTCGGGATGACACGGGCTGCGCCCGTGTCACTTGCGCGATCCGGGCACACCGGTCCCGAGCCGAACGCTCGTCACTGAGCTGAGCGATCAGCAGCGGGTCGGGGGCCTTGTCGAAGCGAACTAAAAGCGCAGCGAGACGGAGCCCCGAGCGCAGCGAGGGGTGCCGCCCGTCGCGAAGCCGAGCCAAGGCGAGGCGAGCAGGGCGGCATCGAGCGAGCCATTCGCGGAGACAAGCCCCCGACCCGCAATACAACTCAACTCAAGGATCTTTGAGCCACTGCTGCACGAACGAGAGTGTCAGCCGCCGCTGCGCGGACAGCAGGGCGCGGTCGAGGCGGTCGATGGCGTCGACCAGGCTGCCGGCGTTGCGCGGCAGGCGCGAGAGAAGATGGCGCGCCGCGTCCTCCGGCAGGTCGAGCCCGCGCGCGCGGGCGCGCTCGAGCAGCAGGCCGGTGCGATCGTGGTCCGACAGCGGCTTGAGGCCGTATACCGCGGCGGCGGCGAGTCGCGTGCGCAGGTCCGGCAGTTCCAGCGCGAGGCGCTCCGGCGCGGCAGGCGCCGAGACCACGGCGCGGCCGCCGTGGGCGCGCAGCGCATCGAGCAGGCGCAGCAGCGCCAGCGGCCAGTCGGCCCGGTCCAGCACGGCATCGACGTCGTCGAGGCACACCAGCTGCGAGCGCTCCAGCCCGTCGAGCGTGTCGGCGGCGCCGGCGCCGTCGGCCGCGAGCTCGCGCAGCGGCGCGTAGGCGCAGGCCAGCGTCCGCGCAGCGGCGCGCGTCAGTGCCTGCAGCAGGTGGGACTTGCCGGTGCCCGCGGGCCCGAACAGCAGCACCAGCGGCGGCGCCGTGTCGCCGGTGGCCGCGCGCAGCGCGGCCACGGCCTCGGCGTTGGGGCCGGCGAAGTAGGTCTCGAAGCTGGCGGTATCGGGAAGCTGGACGCCCAGCGGCAGCTGCAGGCCCTTCACGGCTGGCCGTAGAGCTCGCTCTCGCGCCAGCGCGCCAGCGCGTGGCGCAGCAGCACCGCGAGCACCGCGGCCGCCGGCAGCGCCAGCAGCACGCCGGTGAACCCGAACAGCTGGCCGCCGGCCATCACCGCGAAGATCACCGCCACCGGGTGCAGGCCGATGCGGTCGCCGACCAGCGTCGGCGTGAGCAGCGTGCTCTCGACCAGCTGGCCGATGCCGAACACCACCAGCACCCACAGCAGCGGCATCAGCCCGTCCATCTGGAACAGCACGGCGATGCTCGCGGCCGCCAGGCCGGCGATGAAGCCGAGGTAAGGCACGAAGCTGACCAGGCCCGCGCCGATGCCGATCAGCAGCGCCAGGTTCACGCCGACCAGCCACAGGCCGGCGCTGTAGAGCACCGCCAGCGACAGCATCACCAGCAGCTGGCCGCGCAGGAAGCCGGACAGCACCGCATCCGATTCGCGCGACAGCACGCGCACGGTCTCGCGGTAGCGCAGCGGGATGGCCTCGTCCACCCACGCGACGAGGTGGTCCCAGTCGCGCAGCAGGTAGAACGTCACCACCGGGATCAGCAGCAGGTTGGCGGTGAAGGCGAGGAACGCGCCGCCCGAGCGCGACAGCGTGCCGAGCAGGTCGCGCGCGACGCCGCCGGCCTGCGGCAGGTTGTCGGCGACCACGCGCTTGACGGTGTCGTAGTCGAGGCGCAGCTCCGCCGGCAGCTCGATGCCGAGGGCGGGCAGGCCCTTGTTCTGGATCCACTCGAGGTAATCGGGCACGTGCTCGATGAACGAGCGCACCTGGTCCACCAGCAGCGGCACCAGCAGGATCAGCACCGGCAGGACTACGGCGCTGAGCACGACGAACACCAGCACCACGGCCAGCGTGCGCGACATGCGCGCCTGCAGCCGGTCCACCAGCGGGTCGGCGACGTAGGCCAGTCCCGCCGACACCGCGAACGGCATCAGCACCGGCCCGAGGAAATACAGCAGGGCCAGCAGCGCGGCGACGGCCGCGAGCGCGAGCTTAGTGGACCAGCTCATACGACAGGTCGAAGCGGTTCACGCCCTCGCGCGGCCGCAGCACGCGGCCGGCCGCGATCACGCGCGTCAGCGTCTCCGGGTCGCCTTCGACGCGCAGCTGCAGCGTCAGCGTGCCGGGCTCCACCGCCTGCACCTGCGCGTTGCGCACCGGGCCGAGGCCGCGCAGGTAGTTCAGGGCGCGGCCGTAATCGCCGAGCGTCTCGACGCCCGACACGCGCCGCTGCAGCTCGCGCGCCCAGCCGGTCTGGACCGCGAAGCGCTGGGCCTGGCGGTCGGCGAGGTCGTGGAGCCCGGCCTCGAGCGCCAGGTCGAGCGTGCCGCCGGTGCTGACCCAGTCCTCGCCGGCGCCGTCGCCGTCGCCGGCCAGCAGGGTCCAGCGGCCCATCCACTGGCCGCCCTCGCGGCCGACGCGGCCGATCACGATCATCCGGGCGTTGTAGCGGTTGGATGCGGCCTCGGCGCCGGCGTACTGGCCGCTCCACAGTTCGTTGAACGTCACGCGCTTGCGCTCGCCGGCGTCGAGCACCGGCAGCGTCAGCGGCAGGCCGCGCGCCTCGGCCGTGGCGATGACCGCGGGCGCGCGCGTGTCGGCGGAAGCGGCATCGAGCACGCTGCGGTGGGTCAGGTCGCTGATCGCGATCCAGGCGACGTGGGCGGGGCGATTGGCGCTCCACACCGACAGGCCCTGGGCGCGCAGCGCGGCCTCGATCGCGCGCGCGTCGAACTGCGCGCGCAGGCGCAGCTCCTTGCCGGGACCGACGGTCTCGTACCCGTAACCCTGGACGAAGCCGTTGGCGCGCGGCACGAGATCCAGCGCGGCCGGCGGCAGCTCGCGGCTGCCGACCACGCGGACCAGCACCTGCTCGAAGGCCTGCTGCAGGGCCAGCTCGCGCGCGCCGGCGTTCTGGTCCCGCACCGGGATGCTGGCTTCGTACAGCCCGCGCACGGTCGCGGCCGTGGCCGCTCCGGCGCTGGCGAGCAGCACTCCGGCAAGGACCACGGCTGAGGCCAGGGCAGAAGGTAGGCGCATGAAAAAGTGGGGATTTTTCGGGCGCGGCTACGATACCATAGCGCTCCCGCGCGACCGCCCGTTTCCAAATGCCGACGACGAAAAAAAGGGGACGCACACCTTTTCCGGGAAAAGGCGTGCGTCCCCGCCCGCTGACGTATCGCGACGCCGGCGTCGACATCGACGCGGGCGATGCGCTGGTCGACGACATCGGCGCGATCGTCAAGCCGACGCTGCGGCCCGAGGTGGTCGGCGGCGTCGGCGGTTTCGGCGCGCTGGTGCGCATCCCGCAGAAGTACAAGACGCCGATCCTGGTGTCCGGGACCGACGGCGTCGGCACCAAGCTCAAGCTCGCGATCGAGGCCAGGCGTTACGACGGCCTCGGCATCGACCTCGTGGCGATGTGTGTGAACGACATTCTCGTCTCGGGCGCCGAGCCGCTGTTCTTCCTCGACTACTACGCCACCGGCAAGCTCGACAGCAAGGTCGCGGCCGCGGTGATCCGCGGCATCGCCGAGGGCTGCCGCCAGTCGGGCTGCGCGCTGGTCGGCGGCGAGACCGCCGAGATGCCGGGCATGTATGCGAAGGGCGACTTCGACCTGGCCGGCTTCGCCGTCGGCGTGGTCGAGGAGGGCGCGATCATCGATGGCTCGCGCCTCGCCACGGGTGACGTCCTGATCGGGCTGCCGTCGTCCGGCCCGCATTCCAACGGCTATTCGCTGATCCGCAAGATCGTCGCGCGCGGCCGCCACAAGCTGTCGAAGAAGCTCGGCAAGGGCACGCTGGGCGACGCGCTGCTGGCGCCGACGCGCATTTACGTGAAGCCGATGCTCGACCTGCTCGGGCAGGTGCGCGTGAAAGGCATGGCGCACATCACCGGCGGCGGCATCACCGAGAACCTGCCGCGCATGTTCCCGAAGGGCTGCGGCGCGAGCGTGGACACCGCCAGCTGGCAGCGGCCGGCGGTGTTCGACTGGCTGCAGCAGGAAGGCGGCGTCGCCGAGGCCGAGATGCGGCGCACCTTCAACTGCGGCGTGGGCTTCATCCTCGCGGTGCCGCGCGCCGACGCCGCGCGCGCGCAGCAGCACCTGCGCGACGCCGGCCTGGCGCCGTGGGTGCTGGGCGAGATCATCGCCGGCCATCCGTTCGTCCAGTACACCTGAAGCTGCCGTGAGCGCGCCGCGCATCGTGGTCCTGATCTCGGGCCAGGGCCGCAACCTGCGGGCGATTCTCGACGCGGTCGCGGCGCGCAGGCTGCCGGCGACGATCGCCGGCGTGATCAGCAACCGCGCCGACGCGGCGGGGCTCGAGCGGGCGCGGGCGGCCGGAGTGCCGGCCGTGGTCGTGCCGCACGCCGCCTACGCCCAGCGCGCCGACTTCGACGCCGCCCTGGTCGCCGAGATCGAGAAGCTGCGCCCCGACGTCGTCGCCATGGCCGGGTTCATGCGCGTGCTCGGCGACCCGGCGATCCGCCGGCTGGCCGGCCGGCTGGTGAACATCCACCCGTCCTTGTTGCCGAAGTACCCCGGGTTGCGGACGCACCGGCGCGTGCTGGAGGCCGGCGACACGGAGCACGGCGCGAGCGTGCATTTCGTCACCGAGCAGCTGGACGGCGGCCCGGTCGCGATTCAGGGCCAATTCAGCGTGCGGCCGCAGGATAATGAGCGGACCCTGGCCGACCGCGTAATGCAGGACGTCGAAGTGAAGATCTACCCGCAGGCGCTGGCGTGGATGGCCCGCGGCGAGCTCGAGCTCGCCGGCGGCGCGGTGCGCTTCCGTGGTCGGCCGCTGGCCGCGCCGCTGACGCTGGCCGACCTCGAGGCGGAGTTTCTTTGATGCGCGCGGCATCCGCAGTCGCGTTGTTGCTGGTGAGCGCCGGCGCCCTCGCGGCCGAGCCGAAGCTGCCCGAGCTGGACCTGAAGTACGCCGTGGCCTGGCGCGGCATGGGCCTGGGCAGCGCCACCATCACGCTCAAGCAGCAGGGCGGGACCGACTGCTATCGCTACGAATCGCTGACCGACCCGGTCGGGCTGGTGCGCATGTTCTACGGCAAGCCGCGCGAGACCTCCGATTTCTGCGTGCAGGGCGGGCGCGTGGTGCCGAAACGCTTCGAGTTCGAGGACCCCAAGGGCGACGACAGCTTCACGCTCGAGTTCGAGCCCGGCAAGGTGCGCACGAAGAAGCAGGTGCGCGAAGTCCCGGCCAACGTGCAGGACCGCTTCGGTATCCAGCAGGCCGTGCGGCTGTGGGTGCTCGAGCACCTGGACAGCGAGCCCGGCGCCGTGACCGCGGAGTACGCGATGGTGGACGAGCGCCGCATCCGCACCTACCGCTTCGCCATCACCGGCCGCGAATCGGTCGAGGTGCCGGCGGGCAAGTTCGACGCGGTGCTGGTGCAGCGCGTCGACGACAAGAAGAAGACCATCAGGTTCTGGCTGGCGCCGGGGCGCGACTACATGCCGGTGAAAGTCGAGCAGGTTCGCCAGGGCAAGACCGAGCTTCGCCTCGAGCTCCGCTGATTTCAAAGGTGTCTGACACCTTTGACTACGAGATCAGCCCGTCCTCGCGCAGCTTGGCCATGTGGCTGCGGATGTTGATGCGCGCCAGCGGCAGCAGGCGCGGGTCGATGCCCTGGTAGACCTCGGCGAGGATCTGGTCCTCGTCCTGGCCGGCCTCGTGGCGCGTGCGGATCTGCGCCTCGCGCTCCTGGCGGTGGCGCAGCGCCGACTGCAGGAAGTGCGTGCCGCCGAGCGCGAGTCCGTGCGAGGGGATGATCACCGCCGGATCCAGCTCGATCACGCGCCGCAGCGAGGCGAAGTACTTGCGCATGTTGCCTTCGGGCGGCGCGATCACCACCGTGCCGATGCCCTGGATCAGGTCGCCGACGATGCACCAGGTGCGCGACTCCGGCATCGGCGCCAGCTGGCCCTCGTCGTGCCCCGGCACGGCGAGCAGGCGCACCGGCTCGTCCTGCCAGCGCGTCAGCTCGTCGCCCTCCGAAAAAATCCGCACGTCGAGCTGGTCGAAGAAGCCCGGCGCCTTGCCGACCAGGCGTGAGCGCGTGTCGGCCGACATGCCGATCGGCACGCGATAGCGGCGCGCGATCTCGTCGGCGTGCTCGCGGTGGTCCGGGTGGTGGTGGGTCAGGAACACCAGGTCGACGCCGAACTGGTCGAGCGTGCGGCACAGCTTGTCGAACTCGTCGCGGTCGGCGGGCGAGGGGTCGACCAGCACGCGCGGTGCGCCGTTGCCGCCGATCCAGAACACGTTGGTGTGGGTTGCCGGCGGCAGCGTGTTCGAGCGCACCAGCAGGATGCGCAGCCCGGCCAGGGGTTCGATCCACACCAGGTCGCGCGCCTCGTCGAAGCCGGGCGGCGCGATCGGCGGCAGCTCGCGCAGCGACAGATCGCCCTGGAGGGCCTCGATCGCCAGCCTCGTCGGCGGTGCGATCAGCAGCTTGCCGGTGCCGAAGCGGCGCGACCATTCGGCCACCGGCTGCCACGCGGCCGTGACGGCTTCGCCGGTGTCCAGCGTGAATGCGGGCCGCTCGCGCAGCACGAGCTTGAAGAACCAGGTGCGGAAGCGCAGCGCCGCGAACGCCGGCGTGGTGATCTCGCCGAGGTTCACCAGCTCGGTGACGTCGCCGCGCTCGGCGGCGCCGTACAGGTCGAAGTCGAGCTCTTCCTTCAGCTCGCGCGCCAGCGCGCGCACCAGCCGCGCCGGGTGGCCGTCGAACAGGCCATGCGCCAGCGGATCGTCGCTGTCGCCGCGATCAACCTTGCCTCCGGGAAAGGCGTGGTAGCCGGAGAACGCCGGCAGCGCCGGGTTGCGCTCGACCAGGTACAGCTGGTCGCCGTGCAGCAGCACGGCGGTTACGGCGTCATGGATCGGGGCGGGCATCGCCCCATTGTAAGTGCGCCCGCGCGGTGCGGTCGCTCAATGCGCGCGGGGTATGAGCGGATTCAGGCGCGTCAGCATCAGCGGGCGCTCCTCCTTGCGCTCCTCCCGGCGCTGCACCAGCTTGCGCTCGAACGCCCAGGGCCAGGACGAGCCCAGCATGACCGCCGCCTCGTTCTCGCCGGCCGGCCGCGAGAACAGGTAGCCCTGCGCGCACTCGAGGCCGAGGTCGCGCAGCATGCGCATCTGGCCGAGGTCCTCGACGCCCTCGGCGACGATGGTCATGTTCAGCGCATGGGCGAGGTCGCGGATGGTGCGCAGGATCTTGCGGTTGTCCTCTTCGGTGTGCACCGGCCGCACGAACGAGCGGTCGATCTTCAGCGTGTCCACGGCGAAGTGGCGCAGGTAGTTCAGCGAGGAGTAGCCGGTGCCGAAGTCGTCCACCGCGACCGCCACGCCGAGGGCGCGGCATCGGTTGATGACGCTGACCGCGAACTCGAGGTTGCTCACCAGCGCGCTCTCGGTGATCTCGATGTGCAGCGACTTGGCCGGCACGCCGGTCGAGCGCAGGGCCTCCTGGATGTTGTCGATGACGGTCGGGTTGACCAGTTCGCGGCCGGACAGGTTCACGCACATGTACAGCGGGGCGCCGCCGCCGGCGCGGGCGTTGAGCCGCTTCACCGCGGCGCAGGCCGCCTTCAGCACCCAGCGTCCGAGGCGCTGGATCAGCTCGGATTCCTCCAGCACCGGCACGAACTCCGACGGCGGCACCATGCCGCGGGTCGGGTGGTTCCAGCGCACCAGGGCCTCGAAGCCGACGATCTTGAGGCCGTCGAGGCTGACGATCGGCTGGTAGTGCAGCAGGAACTGCTCGCGCTCGAGCCCGTGCTCGATTTCCTGGGCGAACTTCACCCGCGACAGCGCCGCCTTGCGGGCGCTGTCGGCGCGCCCGCCGCCGCTGCGCTTGCCGGCGACGGTGGAGCGGTAGCGCTGCAGGATCAGCCGCAGCATCACGCGGACCAGCGGGTCGGCGGCGTCGACCTTGTTCTCGAGCAGGTCGCGCGTGATCTGGCGCAGGCGCGTGCCTTTCTTGGCGACCGCGGAGGCGGTGCGCGGGCCGTGGTCGATGACCGCCATCTCGCCGACGATCTCGCCGGGCCCGAGCAGCGCCAGCAGCGTGCGCCTGCCGCGCTTGGTGCGGAACACCTCGAGTTGGCCGGTCTCGATGACGTAGGCGCAGTCGCCGTGGTCGCCTTCCTTGAACAAGGCTTCGCCGCGCTTCAGGGTGCGCCGGTACTTGTCGGACTGCAGGTTCGCTTCTCCCCATGCCCCCGGGGAGCCCAGTGTAGACCGGGGTTGGGCGACGCGGGCGTGACGCCCGTCACCCGCGCCGGGGTGAGGTCAGCCGACCAGCACGATGAAGTCGCGCGGGGCCTTGTCGCGCTGCGCCATCAGCAGGGTCAGCGCGACGGCGCGCGCATCCTCCAGGCTCACCGCGATGTTCTCGCTTTGCAGGCGCTGCCGCGCGGCGAGGGCGGTGGCGTCGGCCAGCGCGACGTGCTCGATGCGGCCGGTGCCGAACAGCAGCGTGTGCTCGCGGATCGCGCCGTTGTAGGCGCGCAGGCGCGTGCTGGCGCGCCACGAGCCGATGCCGCCCGGCTCGGGCTCGGCGTAGATCAGCTCCACATCCTTGCGCCCGAGCTGCGGCAGCATGAAGCCGAGCGAATCGGCCTCGCTTTCCACCGCCGCGACCATGGTGCGGGCGCGGTCGGCGCCGGCGACGGCGCGGAACTGCAGCTCGGTTTCGCGGCCGAGCAGCGACTGGAAGGTCGCGGCCATCTGCGGGTAGGGCGGCGGAGCGGTGCCGAAGCTCAGCACCAGGTGCGCCGCGCCGGCGGATTTCTGCCACAGCCGCACCGCGGCCTCGCGCGGATCGTCGCCCAGCATGGCGGCCTCGTTCATGGCCTCGACCTGCGCGCCGCGTTCCTTGAGTTTCGCGACCAGCTCGGCCTTGTTCTGCAGGTCGGCGGCGCGCACCACCACCGTGCACTTGAGCTTGAAGTGCGGCGCCATCTCGGCGACGGCCAGCGCGTGCGCGTCGACGTCGTTGGCGGTGATCACCGCCGCGCGGCCGAGCTGCTGCGCGACGTAGCACTGGCCGGCGGCGTGGTCGAACTCGGCCGACACCGTTCGCTGGTCCTCGCGCTTGAGGAAGATGCGGACGTGCTCGCCGGCACCCTTCGACAGGCCCTCGGCCAGCTGCAGCGGGGTCGGCCGGCGCAGCAGCGGCGCGACCTTGCGCGCGAAGTCTTCGACGAACCCGGGCCGCGCGCACAGCACCGCATAGGCCTTGCCCAGGATCGTCAGCTCGCGCTCCGCGATCTTGAGCGCGATGTCGTGGAAACGGCGGATGCGCGCGGTGCCGGCCGGAGTGGACTGGGCGATGGCCTTGGGCGCCGCCGCCGTGACGCCGGGGACCTGGATGATCTCCGGCAGCGGCTCGCCCGGCGCGAGCTCGCCCCACATCTGCTGCAGCACGGCCCAGTCGAGCTGGCGGATGACCTTGCCGTTCTTCCAGCCCAGCACCAGGCTTTCGAGGAACTCCTGCTTGAGGCCACAGGCACGCAAGGCCTCGAAGCGCATCATCCACAGGTCGGCGCGATCGGGCGCCGCGGCCAGCGAGGCGTTGACCAGGTCGAGCATCTCGGTGCGCTGGTAGGTGTTGGTGACGTGCACGGCGTCCTGGCGCCGGCCGGTCAGCAGGGCGTCGGTGTCGCCCGGGTCGTCGAAGTCGCGCCCTTCCTGGGCGAAGCGCGCGGTGCGGGTCAACCGCTCCCAGGCGTCGTCGCTAGTGATCGGCGCCGGCTTCTTGCCCGGCGGCGTGGTGCTGGTCATGTCATCGTCGGCCGCTCTGGCGGCGGCCCTGGCTCCTCTTGCGCGCGCACAGCCTAGGCGCTGGCGGCGCGCCCGGCAAGTCGGCGTGTCAGAATTCTCGCGCCCCTCGTTCCGGAACCGCCGGCATCGTGCCCAAGCCCGCCGACCCCAAGAGCTTCGAGGCCACGTTCATGGTCTCCACCGCCGAGCGCAAGCGCCGGATGGTGGACCGCGTGCCGGACCGCATCGGCAAGTACCTGATCCGCAGCGAGCTGGGCCGCGGCGCGGGCGGCGTGGTCTACAAGAGCTACGACCCGTTCGTGCGCCGCGACGTCGCCATCAAGCTCGCCCGCCACCAGGGCCAGGGTGGGGTGGCGCCGGAGGACTCCGAGGAAGGCCAGGCGTTCTTCGCCGAGGCCCGCGCCACCGGCATGCTGCAGCACCCCAACATCGTCTCGCTGTTCGACGCCGGCGTCGAAGGCGAGCTGTTCTACCTGGTCATGGAGTTCGTCGACGGCCAGACGCTGCTGGCGCATTGCGACCCGGACGGGCCGCGGCTGCCGGTGGAGCGCGTGCTCGAGATCGTGTTCAAGTGCGCCGGCGCGCTGGATTACTCGCACGCGCGCGGCATCCTGCACCGAGACGTCAAGCCCAGCAACATCATGCTGACCGGCGGCGGCGTGCCGAAGCTGATGGACTTCTCGATCGCCGAGATCAACACCGACACCGCCAGCGGCTTCGCGCTGTCGCAGAGCCTGCTCGGCTCGCCGCTGTACATGTCGCCCGAGCAGGTGCGGATGGAGCCGCTGACCGCCGCGTCCGACCTGTACGCGCTGGGCGCGGTGATGTACCAGCTGCTGACCGGGCATCCGCTGTACCGGGCGCCGGACCTCAAGCAGCTGTTTGCCAGGATCGCCAACACGCCGGCGCCGCGCGTCGAGGAGATGCGGCGCGACGTGCCGCCGGGCGTGTGCGGCGTCGTGGCCAACCTGCTGCAGAAGCGCGCGCGCGACCGCTTCCAGTCCGGCAAGGACCTGGCGGGCGAGCTGGCGCGGCTGTTCGATGCGCTGCGCGTGCAGGAGCGCCAGCAGGCGCGGCGCGAGAACAGCCATTCGCTGCGCACGCTGCGGTTCTTCGACCGCTTCAGCGAGGCCGAGGTCGAGGAGGTGCTGAACGCCAGCACGCTGACGAACCACGCCGCCGGCTCGGTGATCGTGCAGGAAGGCGAGATCGAGAACGCGTTCTACATCGTCGTGGTCGGCACCGCGGAAGTGCGGCGCATGGGCCGCGCGCTGCACCGGATGGAGAAAGGCGACTGCTACGGCGAATCGGGCGTGCTGCCGAACCAGCGCAGCACCATGTCCGTCATCGCGCAGTCGCAGGTGCTGGCGCTGAAGGTCAGCGGCACGCGGCTCGAGCAGCGCTCCGAGGGCTGCCAGCTGCGCTTCTACAAGACCTTCCTCGAGTCCATGATCTTCCGCCTGTCCGGCACTGCCGCGAAGCCCGCCGCGAAGCCCGCCGCGAAATGATCACGCCGCCGCGCGCGCGGCTTCCTGCGGGAAGCGCACTTCGAAGGTCGCGCCTTGCCCGAGGGTGCTGCTCGCGTCGATGGTGCCGCCGAGGCGCTGCGTCACCAGGTTGTAGACGATGTGCATGCCGAGCCCGCTGCCGCCGGCGCCACGGCGGGTGGTGAAGAACGGGTCGTAGATCCGCTTCAGCGTTTCCGCGTCGATGCCGACACCGTTGTCGGAGTAGCGCAGCAGCACGCCGCCGGCTTCCTCGCGCGCGCTGATGGCGATCTGGCCGCGGCGGCCGTGCGGGAATGCGTGCACCAGCGAGTTGGTGACCAGGTTGGTCAGGACCTGCGCCAGCGCGCCCGGGTATGAATCGAGCTCCAGCTCGGCCGGGCTGTCGACGGTGACGGCGTGGTCCGAATGGTTCAGCCGCGGCGCCAGGCTCAGCAGCACCTCGTCGATGTAGGCCTTGAGGCGGAAGCGGCGGCGCTCGCCGCTCGACTGGTCCACCGCCACCTGCTTGAAGCTGCGGATCAGCTCGGCGGCGCGCTGCAGGTTGGTCATCAGGACCGTGGTCGATTCGCCGGTCACGCCGATGAAGCGCTCGAGCTCGCCGCGCGTGAGCGTGCCCTCGGCGTGCAGCCGCTGCAGGCGCTCGGCCCCTTCCTGCAGGGTCGACGCTGCCGTCACGCCGACGCCGACCGGCGTGTTGATTTCGTGCGCGACGCCCGCGACCAGCGAGCCGAGCGACGCCATCTTCTCGCTCTGCACCAGCTGCGCCTGGGTCAGCCGCAGTCGCATCAGCGCCTGCTCGAGGTCCTGGTTGGCGCGCGTCTTCTCGCCGACCTCCTGTGCCAGCGCGTCGCGCGCGTCCTGCAGCTCGCCCTCGCGCTCGGCCAGCTGCTCCAGCATGGTGTTGAAGTCGGCCACGAGCTTGTCGATTTCCTGCGAGCTGTGGCGCGGCGGCGGCGGCGCGCCGACGTAGGCGACGCCCGCGCGCTCGGCCTGGGCGCGTGCCAGCTCGGACACGCGCCGCTCGAGCGCGCGGTTGGCCGCGGTCAGCGCGTCCTCGGCGATGCGGCGCTCGCGCACCAACTGCAGCAGCTCGCGCTCGCGGGCCTGCAGCTGGCGCACGCGGCGGCGCTGCAGGCGCCAGCCGATCGCCACCGCCAGCACCAGCGCCAGCAGGTAGACGCCGTAGAACGCCCGGCGCTGGTAGAAGTATGGCTTCAGGCGGAATTCCTGCGTCGCGCCGGCCTCGTTCCACACGCCGTCGTTGTTGCTGGCGGTGACGTGGAAGGCGTAACGCCCCGGCGGCAGGTTGGTGTAGCTGGCGACGCGACCGGAGCCGGCCTGCACCCAGTCGTCGTCGTAGCCGGCGAGCTTGTAGCGGAACTGAACGCGCTCGGGCGCCAGCAGCGACAGCGCAGTGAAGCGGAAGTCGAGCCGGCTGCGCCCCGGTTGCAGCGTGACCGGCTCGCCGACCGGCATCTCCTGCTCGTTGACGTGGAACTCCTCGATCGCCACCGGCGGCGGCAGCGGGTTCATCGGCATGCGGCTGGGATCCACGCTGGTGAGGCCGGCGATGGTCGGGAACCATAGCCGCCCGTCGCGCGATTTCCAGCCGGACGGCTGGTGCGAGCCGCTGCACTCGGCGCTGCGCATGCCGTCGGCCACGCCGAACACCCTGGGCGCGAGGGTGCGCAGGCGTCCGGCCGCGAACGCCTCGAGGTCCTTCTTGGCGATGCGGGCGATGCCGCGGTTGGTGCTGAGCCACATGTCGCCGCGGCTGTCGTCGAGGACTTCGTAGATGACGTCGTTGGGCAGGCCGTCGCGCGACGTGTACGTGGTGAACTGGCCGTCCTTGAAGCGGTTCAGCCCGCCGCCGTTGGTGCCGATCCAGACCGCGCCGTCGGCATCCTCGTGCACGGTGAACACCAGGTCGCTCGACAGCCCGTCCTTCTTCGACCAGGTCGTGAACAGGCCGTCCTTGAAGCGGACCAGTCCGCCGCCGAGCGTGCCGATCCACAGCCCGCCGTCGCGCGACTCGACCAGGTAGCGCACGTCGTTGCTGGGCAGGCCGTCGGCGGTGGTGTAGGCGCGGAAGCGGCCGTCCTCGAGGCGGTTGAGGCCGCCCGAGCGCGTGCCGACCCACAGCACGCCCTGGCTGTCTTCGAGCAGCGCCCACACCGTGTCGTGCGACAGGCCCTGGGCCTTGCCGTAGTGCGTGATGCGGCCATCCTTCAGGCGGTTGAGCCCGGCGCCGTAGGTGCCGATCCACAGCGCGCCGTCGCGGGAGAACGCCAGCGACGGCACGGCGTTGCCGGACAGGCCCTCGCGCGTGGTGTACGTGGTGAAGCGGCCGCCGGCGTAGCGCGCCAGTCCGCCCCAGGTCCCGACCCACATCGCGCCGTCGGGCCCCTCGAGCACGACCCGCGCGTCGTCGCTGGGCAGACCTTCCTGGGTGGAATAGCTGATGAACTTGCTGTCGGTGAAGCGGTTGAGCCCGCCGCCGTCGGTGCCGATCCACAGGGCGCCCTCGCGGTCCTCGTAGATCGCGGTGATGCTGTCGTGGGTCAGGCCCTGCTTCGTGGTGAAGGCGGTGAAACGGCCGTCCTTGAAGCGATTGAGCCCGCCGCTGTCGGTGCCGATCCACAGGCTGCCGTCGCGGTCGCGGTGCAGCGAGCGGACCGTGGCGCTGCTGAGCCCGTCGCGCACGCCGTACCGGGTGATGCGCCCGCCGCGGTAGTGGTCCAGGCCCGCGCCGGTGCCGATCCAGAAACTGCCGTCACGGTCCTCGAGGAAGGTGTAGACCGTGTCGCTCGACAGGCCCTGCCGGGTCGTGATCGAGCGGATCGCGCCATCGCGCAACAGGTTGATGCCGCCACCGTCGGTGCCGATCCACAGGGTGCCGTCGCGGTCGGCGCGCACCGCGTAGACGTTGTCGCTGGCCAGGCCGTCCTTGGTGGTCAGCACCGTGACGCCGCCATCCTTGAAGCGGTTCAGGCCGCCGCCGCGGGTGCCGATCCACAGGCTGCCGTCGGGCGTCTGCCACAGGGCCTGCACCGCGTCGCTCGACAGGCCCTGCTCGCGGCCGAAGTTCACGAACAGGCCGTCCTTCATGCGGGTCAGGCCGCCGCCGCGGGTGCCGATCCACAGGCTGCCGTCGACGTCCTCGAGCAAGGTCCAGACGTCGCTGTGGCGGAGTTGATCCGTGTTCTTGGAGTCGAACACGGTGAAGCGCACGCCGTCGAAGCGCGCCAGGCCTTCCTGCGTCGCCAGCCACAGGTAGCCGTCGCGGGACTGCTGGATGGAATAGACCGAGCTCTGCGGCAGCGCGCCCTCCGCGCCCGGGCGCCAGGCACGGTGGCTGTACTGGGTGATGGCGAGGTCGGGGTTCAGGGCGGTCGCGGGCAGGGCGCACAGCAGCGCGACGGCGCCCAGCGCCGCAACGGTGCCATGGCCCGAGCCGCGCATCCCCATGAGACCCCCCGGTTCGACGAAACACTATAAGTCGGCGCCCACGCGGGACGGTAGACTGCCGCATGGACTCCGCACCCCTGACCCGCTTCGTCGAGACGCTGTGGGAGGACGAAATCGTCCCCCGCATCACCGAGTACATCCGCATCCCGAACAAGTCGCCGATGTTCGACCCGCAGTGGGCCGAGCACGGCTACATGGACGACGCGGTCAAGCTGATGGAGGGCTGGGCGCGCAGCAAGCTGCCGTCGCTGCGCGGCGCGACGCTCGAGGTGGTGCGCCTGAAGGGCCGCACGCCGCTGATCTACATCGATGTCCCCGCGGCGAACGGCGGGCCGGCCGACGACACCGTCATCCTGTACGGCCACCTCGACAAGCAACCCGAATTCAGCGGCTGGGCCGACGGCCTGGGGCCGTGGACGCCGGTGCGCAAGGGCGACCGCCTGTACGGCCGCGGCGGCGCCGACGACGGCTACGCGATCTTCGGCGCGCTGGCGGCGCTGCTGGCGTTGCAGGAACAGCAGCTGCCGCGCGCGCGCTGCGTGGTGATGATCGAGGCCTGCGAGGAGTCGGGCAGCTATGACCTGCCGTTCTACGTCGACCACCTCAAGGCCCGCATCGGCAAGCCGACGCTGGTGATCTGCCTCGACTCGGGCTGCGGCAACTACGACCAGCTGTGGCTCACCACCAGCCTGCGTGGCCTGGCCGGCGGCAACCTGCGCGTCGAGGTACTGCAGGAAGGCGTGCACTCCGGCGCGGCGTCGGGCGTGGTCGCCTCGTCGTTCCGGGTCCTGCGCCAGGTGCTGTCGCGGCTCGAGGACGAGAAGACCGGCCGCATCAAGCCGAAAGATTTCTACGTCAAGGTTCCGCCGCAGCGCGTGAAGCAGGCCAGGGCGTTGACCAAGGTGCTGGGCAAGGCCATCTACAGCGAGTTCCCGTTCGTGGACGGCATGGCGCCGGTCACGAAGGACCTGGCGGAGCTGGTGCTGAACCGCACCTGGCGGCCGGCGCTGGCCATCACCGGGGTCGACGGCATGCCGCCGCTGGCCCAGGCCGGCAATGTGCTGCACCCGCAAACCACGGTGAAGCTGAGCCTGCGACTGCCGCCAACGCTCGACGGCAAGAAAGCCGCGGCGGCGCTGAAGAAGCTGCTCGAGAAAAACCCGCCGTACGGGGCCAGGGTCACCATGCACACCGACAAGTCGGGCACCGGCTGGAACGCGCCGCAGCTGTCGCCGTGGCTCGAGCAGGCCGTCGCCACCGCCTCGACGCGCTACTTCGGGCGGCCCGCGGCCTACATGGGCGAGGGCGGCAGCATCCCGTTCATGGGCATGCTCGGCGAGAAATTCCCGCAGGCGCAGTTCCTGATCACCGGCGTGCTTGGGCCGCACTCCAACGCCCACGGGCCGAACGAATTCCTGCACGTGCCCACCGGCAAGAAGGTCAGCATGGTGGTGGCCGCCGTGGTCGCGCGGCCCGCCCCCCGGAAATGAGTCTGGGCGTGGCCGCGCGCGCCGCCACCGGCGGCGCGAACGGCTTGACTCCAAGCTCGGGGTAGATCTCGGACGGGTAGTAGACCACCCCGTCCTTCATCACCAGGCCGATGCGGCGCAGGTCGCCGATGTCCACCGTCGGATCGCCGTCCACCAGCACCAGGTCGGCCAGCTTGCCCGGCGTGATCGATCCGAGCCGGTCGAGCGTGCGCGTGTACTTCGCGCCGTTCCAGGTGGCGATGCGCAGCGCCTCGGCCGGCGGGATGCCGGCGCGCACGTACAGCTCGAGTTCCGAGTGCAGCACGAAGCCGGGCGTGTCGTCGGTGCCCGCCACCAGCGGCACGCCGGCGCGATGCAGCACGCCGGCGAACTGCACCATCTTGTCGTACGAGGCGCGGTAACGGGCGACGTTGGCGTCCGTGACGTCCAGCGAGTTGGTGCGCTGCGCGCGTTGCACCGCGGCCGGCAGGTGGTCGATCACGGCGGCGAACGGCGGGTTGACCTCGCCCTGGCGGTAGGCCAGGAACGCGAACGTGCCCAGCGTCGGGTCGACCACCGTGCCGCGGGATTTCAGCAGCTCGACGAACTTGCGCACGCGGCGGCTGTCGAGGTCCAGCGCGTGCGCGTTCTCGGCGATCAGGTAGAAGCGCGCCAGCGTGCGGGCGTCGGTATCGGGCCTGGACAGGAAGTTCAGGAACAACTGGTTCATGTGCTGCAGCTCGTCGTAGCCCATGGCCACGACTTCCTCGGCGCGCATGAACGCCGGCACGTGGCCGCTGACCCGCAAGCCGCGGCGGTGGGCGTAGGCGGCGGTCTCGGCCACCCACTCGCGCCGGAACGAGTTGTACAGCTTGACCTGCGCGTAGCCGCGCTGCGCGTACCAGTCGATGGCGCGGCGGATGTCGTCGAGGCTGGCGACGGTGAAACCGCCGCTGGCGCGGTGCTCGCTCGCCCCCTCGATGAAGCCGGCGGAAACCACTCGCGGCCCGAGCGCGCCGCCCGCGTCGATCTGCGCGGCGAGCCGCGGCAGCATGCCGTTGTCGTTGCCCATGTCGCGCACGCTGGTGATGCCGCCGGCGAGGTGCAGGCCGCCTTCCCACGGCCCCAGGTGTACGTGCATGTCGAACAATCCAGGCAGCAGCACGCGGCCGCCGGCGTCGATCACGGTGGCGGCGCCCTCGGCCTTCGAGCCGGCCTCGTACACGGCAGCGATGCGGCCGCGACTGACGTAGACGTCGGCGAGCGGGCCGAGGCGCGCGTGCTCGGAGTCGAACACGCGGGCGTTGCGGATCGCGATCGGCTCGGGCAGGCGGTGCGTGGTCTTTTCGGTGAGGCTCGCCAGCTGCGCGGCCTGCGCCTCGAGCTGCTCGCGCTCGAGGCGGTCGCCGTGCCGCTCCCAGCCGGCGGCGACGACCTGGTTCCAGCCAGGCTCGATCGCGGCGAACAGGCGCGACTCGGGCGGCGGCGTCAGCCAGACGTAGCTCGGGTCGTAGTCCAGCCCGGTGAGCGCGTACAGCACCACGCTCTGGCGCTTGCCGTCGTCCACGAGCGTCGCTTCGCGCAGGCGCGCAACCGAGGCTGCGCCGGCGGGCAGCACCGGCAAGCGGCGATCGGCGCGCACCAGCAGCGCGCGCACCAGCAGGGCGTCGAGCTGCGGCGAGATCTCGCTGACCGGGTAGTACGCCGCCGCGCCGGTGACCGCGGCCTCGCCGCGATCGGCATTGCTGTGCCAGCGCGCCCTGGCGCCGTCGCGGGCGTAGGCCTCGTCCATCGGCGCGCCGAAGGTCGAGGTGCCGGTGACGACGTGCGCGAGCTGCGTGCCGTCGCGCGCGAGCGTGATTTCCTCGCGCGTGTCCGGGCCGCGGCCATTGTTGCGGTAGCTGTACTCCACGCGGGTGCGCCCGTCCGGCGCGACGGTCGTGGCCTGGGTGCCGCGCGCTTCGCCCTGGAACAGGATGGAGTAGCGATGGGTCTCTGCGCGCGCTACCGAGGTCGCGAGGCACAGCGTCAGGATGGACAGCAGCTTGGTGGTCACGGGCGTCAATGTAGCGCAGCCGCTTACACTACGGGCCTCGCGCGCGCCGGAGGTGCCCCATGAGCAAGCGACTGCTGATCGTCGGCGGCGCCATCGTAGTGGTGGTCGGCATCGCTGCCGCGGTGGTGCTGGGCCGGCTCGGCCGGCTGATCGAGACCGCCGTCGAGACCCAGGGGCCGCGGCTGACTGGCACCGAGGTGGCGCTCGGCAGCGCCAGCGTCTCGGTGTTCAGCGGCCAGGGCCGCCTCAGCGACCTCTCCATCGGCAACCCGCAGGGTTACTCGGACGGCGAGGCCTTCGACCTCGGCAAGATCGAGATCGTCATCGACCCCAAGTCGCTGGGCTCCGACGTGGTGCGCATCAAGTCGGTCGTCGTCGACGGGCCCAGATTGCTGGCCGAGTTCAACCCGGCCGGCCGCAACAACCTCAAGGCCATCCTCGACCACGTCAAGGGCGTGGCGCGCGGGGCCGGCGGGGGAACCACGACGGCGGACAAGTCGGGCGGCGGCGAAACCAGGATGATCATCGACGAGTTCCGCTTCGAAAACGCCCAGGCGCGCGCGCTGGCGCCGGCATTCGACCTCGACAAGACAGTGGAAATCCCGCCGATCGTGCTGAAGAACCTCGGCGCGAAACAGGGCGGCGCCGCGGCCGCCGACATCGCCAACCAGGTCATGCGGCCGGTGGTGGATGCCACGGTCAAGGCAGCGACGCAGGAATACGTCAAGGCACAGCGCGGCAAGCTCGAGGACAAGGCCAAGGACCAGCTCAAGGGCTTGCTGAAGTGACGCTGCGCGCATGGTGACGGTCCATCACCTCAACAACTCGCGCTCGCAGCGCGTGCTGTGGCTGCTCGAGGAGCTCGGCGTCCCCTACGAGGTAAGGCGCTACGAGCGCGACGCCCGGACGATGTGGGCGCCGGAGTCGCTGAAGGCGGTCCATCCGCTCGGCAAGTCGCCGGTCATCACTGACGGCGAGCTGACGCTGGCCGAGTCGGGCGCGATCCTCGAGTACCTGGTGGAGCGCTACGGCGCCGGGCGGCTGGCGCCGCCCGCCGGCTCGCCGGCGCGCGAGCGCTACCGCTACTGGCTGCACTACGCGGAAGGCTCGCTGATGCCGCTGCTGGTGATGAAACTGGTGTTCGCGCGCCTCAAGACCGTGCGCGTGCCGTTCTTCGTCAAGCCGGTGGTGAAGGCGATCGTCGCCAGGGTCAACCAGGGTTATCTCGACCCGCAGCTGCACCAGCATCTGGCCTTTATCGAAGGCGAGCTGGCGCGCGGCCCGTGGTTCGCCGGCGAGGAGCTCAGCGCCGCCGACGTGCAGCTGAGCTTCCCGGTCGAAGCGGCGGCGGCGCGCGCCGGCCTCGACGAATTCCCGAAGCTCAAGGACTGGCTCGCGCGGGTGCGGACGCGCCCGGCTTACCGGCGCGCGCTCGAGAGGGGCGGGCCGTTCGAAGTGTTTTCCGCCTAGCCGGCCTCCGGCAGCGCTGGCCAGCTCTCGACGATGCGGCCGCCGTCGTAGACCGCGAGGTCGCCGAACTGCAGGAAAACCGCCTCGCTCTGGTGCGGGCGCAGGAACACCAGGTCGCCCACGCCGAGCTTCACCTCGACGGATCCGTTCAGCAGGTCCTGGTTGGTCGAGTGGCCCCAGATCGCGTTGCGCTGCAGCCCCGGCGGCGATTCCGGGCGCGCCAGCCAGTAGCCGCCGTAGATATAGAACGCGCGCGCGGTGTTCGGGTCCCAGGCGCGGAACAGCCCGGCAAGCGGCTCGAGGCCCGGAATCTCGGTGCGGTCGAGGGCCTTGAGCACGGGCGTGGCGATGAAGCTCGCCGGCACGTGGGCGGCGAGGCCGGGGGTGTCGAAATCGGTCGGCTTGACCAGGCCCGAGCCGATCGCCAGCTCGTTGCACGGCGCCGACTCGTCGTAATAGGCGTAGGTGTTGCTGCCGCCGGCGTTCAGCGTCAGCGCCTCCGGCGCGAAATCCTTGCCGAGCACTTCGCGCGCCGCGCCGACGCACTCGGCGTAGAACGCCATGGCCTTGCCCAGCGCGCCGCGCACGCCACCGAGCGCATCGGGCATCTTCGCCGCGTGCGCCTCGTAGCCCATCAGGCCGGAGAACTCGAGCGCGGGGTCGTCGCGGATCGCGGTGATGGCGTCGGCGACTTCGCGCGCGGTGCGGAAGCCGCCACGGTGCAGCCCGACGTCGATTTCGAGGTTGAGGCGCAGCGTGCCGCCGGCAGCCGCGGTCGAGGCCAGCTCGCGGTATTCGACCAGGCGCTGCGGCGTGTCGATCAGCCACTCGACCTGGCGGTCCGGGCGGAACGCGCCGGGGCGGCGCGTGGCGAAGAAGCGGCCGGCGGCGCCGGCGGGCAGCGGCTTGCCGAGCAGCAGCTGTGCATCCGGCATGCGCTCGGCGATGAAGTTCAGGTGCGGCTGGTGGAACACCATCAGCCGGTCGGTGCCCATGTGCGCGCGCACCGCCTCGATCAGCGGCAGGCTCGGCAGCGATTTCGCCACGATGCGGAACTTCTTGTTCATCGGCAGCCGCGCCTTGAGCGCGTCGAGGTTGTGCGCGAGCCGGGTGCGGTCGATGACCAGCGTGGGCCGGAACAGCCCGGCCTGGCGCAGCGCGTCCTGCAGGCCGAGGTAATAGGCGTCGTGCGCGCCGCCGCGGCGCGACGGCCGGGCTAGGGCGAGCAGCACCACCGGCACGGCGACGGCCGCGGCCAGCAGCGCGCGGCGCGTGCCAGAAAAAGGGATCGTCATGCGCCGAACAGCTGGGCGAGGTGCGGGTTCAGCATGCGCCCCTGGGGATCGAGCTCGCGCCGCACGCGCAGGAAGTCCTGCCAGCGCGGATAGCGCGCCGCGAGCTCGGTCGCGCCGAGCGTGTGGAGCTTGCCCCAGTGCGGGCGCCCGCCGAGCGGCTGGTAGAGGCGCTCGACGTCGGCGAAGCACGGCCGCGGATCCTCGAGGTGGTAGTGGTGCACGGCGATCGAGCCGGAGGCCTCGTGGCCGTGGAACGGGCTGAGCCAGGCGTCGTCGCCCTTGACCACGCGCACCTCGATCGGGAAGAACACGTCGGGATGCCGGGTCTCGATGGTGTCGCGCACCTGGCGCAGTGCCGGCAGCAGTTGCTCGCGCGGCAGGTGGTACTCCATCTCGTTGAAGCGCACCGCGCGGCTCGACGGGAAGGCGCGGTGCCACACGTCCACCGATTCCTCGGGCTCGAAGTCCTGCGTGGCGCGGTCCAGCAGCCAGCGCCGCAGGCGCGGCGACCACGAGGTCCAGTCGCGCAGGCGCTTCATGTCCATCACGGCGTCGTTGTCCTGCTCCGCGCCGCGCGGCCGCACCGGTGAGGGGGTCGGGTCGATGGTGATGGCGACGGCCTGGCTGCAATGGGGGATCAGGTACATCTCGAAGCTGTGGTGCTTCGCCGCGAGCGCGTCGAACTGCCCGATCAGGTCCTCGGCCGGCTCGAGCCAGACCCGGCGCTTGAGCAGGTGCGTCGGCAGGTTGCGCAGCGTCACCTGCGTGACGACGCCCAGCGCGCCGAGCGAGACGCGCGCCGCGTCGAACACCTCGGCGTGCCGCTCGCGGCTGCACTCGATGACTTCGCCGCGCGGCGTCACCAAGGTCAACGCGTCCAGGCAGGAGTGCAGCGCGCCCAGCTTCGCCCCGGTGCCGTGCGTGCCGGTGGCGATGGCGCCGGCCAGCGACTGCTGGTCGATGTCCGGCATGTTGAACAGCGCCTGGCCGGCGGCGGACAGCGGCTCGCCGACGTCGCCGAGCCGCGTGCCGGCGCCGAAGGTCGCCGTCATGCGCGTGGCGTCGTGCGACAGCAGTCCCTCGAAGTTGCGCAGTGAGACGATGGTGCCGTCGGTGGGCACCAGCGGCGCGAACGAATGACCGGCGCCGACCGGCCGGACCGGCGCAGGCGCGGTGCGCACGAGGTCGACGAGTTCATCCAGCGATTCCGGCGCGAGCCGTTCGGCCGGCAGGCAATGCTGGAAGCCGGACCAGTTCTGCCAGGGCAGGCGGCGCCTGCCGTCCGGGCCGGTGGTCGCCGCCGGCGCCTGCGGCAGGTTCGACGCGCCGCGGTCGTCGCAGCCGGCCAGCAGCTTCGAGGTGGCGAGGCCCAGTGCCGAGGCGAGGAATTCGCGCCGCTTCATGCGTCAGGGCGCCGCCGCATCGAGCGCGGCCATGAAGCGGATCAGGGCCTCGTATTCCTTCTCGGCGCAGTCCATGCAGCCGCCGAGCGGCGGCATGCCCTTGTAGCCGCCGATCGTGCGCTCGATCAATACCGGCATGCCTTGGGCGACGCGCGGCGCCCAGGCGGCGCGGTCACCGGCCAGCGGCGCACCGGTGCCCGGCAGGGAATGGCAGGCCTTGCAGGTCTGCGCGTAGAGCTTCGCCAGCCGGGGATCCGCGGGCGTCGCGGTGCTCGCGGAAGCCGCCGGCGCGGCGGGTGGCGACTCCTGGCCGCACGCGGCGAGCAGCGCGGCGCACAGGCACAGGGCCGGACGGATCATGCGTTTCCTGCGAGTTCGCGCCCGCAAACCGGGTCGAGCAGCAGGATAAGCTAGGCCACGCGGTTGCGCCCCGCCTGCTTGGCGGCGTACAGCG
>JBQTJQ010000004.1:0-3947 GCA_052386975.1 Gammaproteobacteria bacterium
GCGAGGCGCGCATCGCCGAGATGGTCGCGGGCCGCCCGGACTGGTGCATCTCGCGCCAGCGCTACTGGGGCGTGCCGCTGGCGCTGTTCGTCGACAAGGAAAAGCAGACGCTGCACCCGGACACGCCGGCCCTGCTGCGCCGGGTCGCCGACAACGTGCAGGAGGAAGGCATCGAGGCCTGGTTCGGCTCGACCGCCGCCGACTGGCTCGGCGCCGAGGCCGCGCGCTACGACAAGCTCACCGACACGCTCGATGTCTGGTTCGACTCGGGCGTGGCGCACCAGTGCGCGTTCGCCACCACCGCGCCCGAGGCGATGAAGGACGGCCGCGCGCCGGTTGCCGACATGTACCTCGAGGGCTCCGACCAGCATCGCGGCTGGTTCATGTCCTCGCTGCTCACCGCGAGTGCCATGCACGCCCGCTCGCCGTTCAAGGCGGTGCTGACCCACGGCTTCACCGTGGACGAGCAGGGCCGCAAGATGTCCAAGTCGCTGGGCAACGTCATCGCGCCGCAGCAGGTGCTCAAGACCCTCGGCGCCGACGTGATGCGCCTGTGGGTCGCGGCCAGCGACTACAGCGGCGAGATCGCGATCTCCGACAACTTGCTCAAGCGCATGGCGGACGCCTACCGGCGCATCCGCAACACCGTGCGTTACCTGCTCGGCAGCCTGAACGGATTCGATCCGGCGGAGGACAGCGTGCCGGTCGGGCAGATGGTGGCGATCGACCGCTGGGCGCTGGAGTCCGCGCGCGCGCTGCAGGACGAGATCACCAGCGCTTACGCGGCGGCGCAGTTCCACGTCGTCTACCAGAAGGTCCACAACTACGCGGTGGACCTCGGCGGGCTGTACCTCGACATCCTCAAGGACCGCCTGTACACCACGGGTGCGAAGAGCCTGCCGCGGCGCTCGGCTCAGACCGCGCTGTTCCACATCGCCGAGGCGCTGGTGCGCTGGATCGCGCCGGTGCTGTCGTTCACCGCGGACGAGATCTGGCGCGAGCTGCCGGGCGACCGCAGGCCCTCGGTGTTCTCGCAGGCCTGGCACAAGTTTCCCGCCGGCGGCGCCGCCAGCGGCCTCGACTGGGCGGCGCTGCGCGCCGTGCGCCTGGCGGTGGCGAAGATCCTCGAAGACCTGCGGGTCAAGGGCGAGATTGGCCAGTCGCTGGCAGCCGAAGTAACGCTGTACGCCGAGGAGCCGCTGCTGGCGGCGCTCAAGGCGCCGGGCGAGGAGCTGCGCTTCTGGTTCATCACCTCGCGCGCCGAGGTGAAACCTGCCGGCGCCAGGCCGGCCGCGGCGCTGGCGGCGGCGCTCGACGGCGGCACGGTGTGGGTCGAGGCCGGGGCCTCGGCCGCGCCCAAGTGCGAACGCTGCTGGCACCGGCGGCCCGAGGTGGGGGAAAATAAGGACCACCCGACGCTGTGCGCCCGCTGCGTGGAAAACGTAGCGGGCGCGGGCGAAACACGCAGGTTCATCTAGTGGCTTTTCAATACAAGAACGTCTACTGGCTGTGGCTCTCGGCGGCGGTGATGCTGCTGGACCAGGTCACCAAGCAGCTGGTCGTGCGCCACATCGGCTATACCGACGTGCTGCCGGTGATGCCGTACTTCAACCTGACCCACATGCACAACACCGGCGCGGCGTTCTCGATGCTGAGCGGCGCGCCGCGGGTGTTCTTCATCGGGCTGGGCGTGGCGGTCAGCATCGGCATCCTGTGGTGGATGCGCCAGAACCCGCGCGGCCAGTCGGTGTTCGCGGCGGCGCTGGGACTGATCCTCGGCGGCGCGCTCGGCAACGTCATCGACCGCGCCACGCGCGGCTTCGTGGTCGACTTCCTCGACTTCTACTGGGGCAGCTGGCACTTCGCCGCGTTCAACGTCGCCGACATCGCCATCTCGATCGGCGCCGGCCTGGTGCTGCTGGACATGGTGCTCGAGTCGCGCCGCGCGAAACAGGCGGCCGCGGCCGGCGGCTGAGGCCATGGAAATCCTGCTCGCCAATCCGCGTGGCTTCTGCGCCGGCGTGGACCGCGCCATCGAGATCGTCGAGCGCGCGCTCGAGACGCTGGGCGCGCCGATCTACGTGCGCCACGAGGTGGTGCACAACCGCTTCGTGGTCGAGCGCCTCAAGCAGATGGGCGCCGTGTTCGTGGACGAGGTCGACGAGATCCCGGAGGGCGCCACCTGCATCTTCTCGGCGCACGGCGTGTCGCAGGACGTGCGCCGCCAGGCCGACGCGCGGCACCTGACCGTGTTCGACGCGACCTGCCCGCTGGTGACCAAGGTCCACATCGAGGTCAAGCACTACTCCCGCGAAGGCCGCGAGGTGGTGCTGATCGGCCACGCCGGGCATCCCGAGGTCGAAGGCACCATGGGCCAGTTCGACGAGTCGCAGGGCGGCAGGATCTACCTGGTCGAGAAACCGGAGGACGTGGCCACGCTGCCGGCGACCAAGCCCCGGCACATGGCCTACGTCACGCAGACCACGCTGTCGGTGGACGACACCTCGCGCGTGATCGACGCGCTGCGCGCCCGCTTCCCGGAGATCCGCGGCCCGCGCAAGGACGACATCTGCTACGCCACGCAGAACCGCCAGGACGCGGTGCGCGAGCTGGCCGGGCGCTGCGACGTGCTGCTGGTGGTCGGGTCGCGCAACAGCTCCAACAGCAACCGCCTGCGCGAGCTGTCGGAGCAGAAGGGCGTGCCGGCCTACCTGATCGACGGGCCGGAGGACATCCGGCAGGAATGGCTGGCGGGCAAGAAGGCGGTCGGCCTGACCGCCGGCGCCTCGGCGCCCGAGGTGCTGGTGCAGCAGGTGATCGAGCGCCTCAAGCAGATGGGCGGCCGCGCCGCCACCGAGCTGCCCGGCCGGACCGAGCACATCGTGTTCGCCCTGCCGCAGGCGCTGCGCAAGCGCGAGGCGGACAAGAAAGCAGGTTAGGGCCGCGGCGGGCACCGTAGCGGCGTGCCGTCCGCGCGCCGCTTCGAGACCCGCGCCCGCCCGAGCGAGGACACGATCACGCCGCGGGCCTCCGCCGGTCCGCGCGAATCGCAGACCGTGATGGTGCCGTTGCTGGTGCGCCGCCCGAACGACTTGAACAGCAGCGTGCCGGCCGGGCGCAGCGGCGGCATGACCGTGAAGTTGCCCGCGGTCACGGTCAGCCGGCCGCCGGCCTCGGTCTGGAACACGCGCAGCGGCGTGGTTTCCGCGGGCGCGACGCTGCCATTGGCGTCGGCGTCGTCCCAGGCGGCCAGCATCCAGCCGTAGCTCCAGTCGTAGCCGGTGCAGCGCAGCTCGTCCGGCGCCAGGCTGCCGTCGCCGTCGCGATCGGCCACGCCGCAGATCACCAGCGGGCGCCCGCCGCGCTTGAGCGACTCGCTGCGCGCCAGCAGCAGCGTCGCGGTCAGGCGGTTGACCATCGCGGTGCGGCGCTCGTTGCGCGCGAGGTCGCCGAGCGAGGGCACCGCGGCCGTGGCGACGATGCCGAGGATGCCCAGCACGGCCAGCAGCTCGACGAGGGTGTAGCCGCGCATTTTTTTATTGTTGTCGGCGCCGCGCCACACAGGTGGCGAACTCCCGCTAGCAAAACAAGAGGCGGGTGGTAATTTTGGTTCCCCACCCGCCCCGGTGAAGCGGCTCCGCGAGTTACTTGTCGCCGGTCGACTTGAACCAGTAGATCGGCTTGCGGTCCGAGGCGATCGGGGGGCGCACGCGCTGCGACTGGATCGGCGAGCTCGGCTGGCCGGTCTTCTGCACCGCGCCGATCACGACCGTGCGCACCTCGCCGTCGATCGGCACGGTGGCGAGCACCGGCGAGGGCGGCAGGCCGCCGCCGACGAAGGTGGACGAGCGCGAGCCGCCGCAGGCGCCGCTGACGCCGATGGCGCCCGAGGCGTTGAGCAGGTTGACGAAGTAGCCGCGCGCCTCGCCCAGCGAGGTGGTGCAGGC
>JBQTJQ010000005.1:0-8164 GCA_052386975.1 Gammaproteobacteria bacterium
TCCCATGGCCGGAGACATCAGCTTCGTGGAGACCCCGATCCGCGATTACTACGTATCCGGGTTCAACGCTCCGAATCCAGCTACGAGCACCCTGTCAATCGTTTACCACGCCGTGGCGCTCGATGACGGAGAAGTGTTGGAGTTTACGCACGCCCCCGTGTTCACGCTGAACAGCGTTAACCATGAATTCGCAGCGCAGCGCTTGCTCCCCCGCGCCGCCGCCTACAGCACCGGCCTGATCAACTACTTCTTCCGCGGTCGCATCGGCATCGATCTGCCGGAAGAGGGGGTCTACGGCGTCATCGACCACGCGACGACCAATGCGGCGGGCCAGGGCTTCGGCAAGCTGAAGCTCAAGCTCCGCAACGCCTCGCCAGACGGCGTGAAGCCGAGCGGTGAACGCGTGCCGCAGAAGATGGAAGGCGGGACATTGGTCGCGGTTGCCAAGTACACGCTGAACGGGTGCTATCAGTCGGATCTTTCCGGCGACTTCGCCGTGCGGATCGACACGGGCGCAGTTGTGAATCCCGTGTTCTGCTCGCTCGAGCAGTACTTCGCCGGCGCGGAACAGATCTCGCAGTCCGCGGCGAAGCTTGCGGTCACCCTCGAGAAGGACGCCGCCGAATTCACCTTCGATTTCAGTGAACAACCCATTCCGGTCAACGCGCGCGACCTGCGCATCCAGGTCGTCTACACGGGGACAGTCGGCGCTGAACACGATGGCATCGCTTTCGGCGGCCGCGACATCTCCGAGCCGACCCACTTGATGATCTACAACAATTCGGACTACTACGCGGTGGACGGCGTGTTCCATACGCCGGCGCAAATCCGCGCCAGCGAGGCGCTGAAGGCGCGCACGCAGGGCTTGGACATCGATCCGGCCGCGCTCAAAAACGTGACATTGTCCGTCGTCCCGGGCAAGCCGCTCACCGACCCGTCCGGTGCCGTTGGTGTCAACGGCTACGTGCGCATCGCCGTGCTGGCCGAAACCGAAACGCCGTTTGATTTGACCGTGAAGTCCGCCTTCGACCGCGGCGGCACTCCAAGCTCCACATTTGCCGGGATCTTCGCCGCGACGATCGACCTGCGCGGGGAGCAGGCCTTCATCACGCCGCTGGCGATCTATCGCGGTCCGCGCACGCACTTCGTGGACGTGGTGTTCAAGGCCAACAACGCGGTGCCGCTGGCCGACGACGCGCTCACCGTCATGAGCAGCAGGATGGCCGGCGATCCTGGCCCGACGCCGATTCCCGTAAAGTTCTGAGGACACATGAACGACCTGCGCCCGCTTCTCCTGACGTTCACCGGCATCGCCGCCGTGAGCGCCGTCATCTGGTGGCTGTGGCCGGTCACGCCGGTCGACACGCCGTACTTCCACTGGCAACGGGCGGAGGACGATCGCTACGCGCTGGTCGTCAGCAACGTCGCCGGCAACCCGGAGTTCCGCGCCGGCGTGCCCACCACGCCCGTGCCGCACTCCGGCACGCTGCGCGTGAGCGGCACGACCGACCCGGGCGCCATCGTCGAAGTCAGCAATCCGCGAACCGGCCGCGGCTTTCACGCCACCGCCGACGCTTCGGGTGCTTTTGTCATCGATGCGGAGGCCGAGCGTGGGGACACGCTCAAGGTGCTGAGCCGTAAGATCCAGTTCCGGCGGGCGCAGCCGCCTCAGTCGAGCGCGGTGGTGTCCAGCCCGTAGCCCACGCCGTCCGCGTCCTGCTTGCAACCTTTTTGAAGTCCGGCGCATCCTGCCCTCAAACCACGAGGGAATCCCCATGCGCGCCATTGCGAAGATCCTGTTCCTGTCCCTGATCGCCGCCACCACCGCCGGCGCCGCCGAGACCCCGGCCTGGGTCAAGGAGAGCAACGAGCACGCCATGGTCGTGCTCGAGGCGCTGGTGAAGTTCTCGCCCGAGTCCGCCAGCCAGCTCGGCGTCGAGGGCTACGACGACCAGGTCGCCGACCTCAAGCCGAAGGTGTACGAGCGCGGGCGCGACGTCAGCAAGGCCGTGCTCAAGGACCTCAAAGCGCGCCTGGCCAGGACCCAGGACGCGACCGTGCGCCAGGACATCGAGATCCTGATCCAGTCGGTCGAGGACAACCAGCACAGCAACGACCTGCAGAACGACATGACGCTGCCGTACTTCGCGGTGTCGCGCCTGGCGTTCAGCGGCATCCGCGGCCTGCTCGACCCCCGCGTTTCGAAGGAGCGCCAGGCGCTGGCGGTGACGCGCCTGAAGCGCTATGCCGGCCTCGAGCCGAAGACCCAGCCGATCGCCGAGCTGGCGCGCGACCGCATCGAGGAGAAGCTGTCGAACAAGAAGCTGCTGCGCCCGCTCAAGGAAGAGGTCGAGCAGAACCTGGCCGACACGCCGCGCCTGGTGGCGGGCATCAAGGACCTGTTCGAGAAGAGCGGCCTGCAGGGCTGGCAGGAGGCGCACGCCGCGCTGGCCGGCCAGCTCGAGGCCTATGACGCCTGGGTCAAGGACGTCGTCCTGCCGCAGGCCCGCACCGACCACCGCCTGCCGCCGGTGCTCTACGCCGACGCGCTGAAGCAGTTCGGCGTGGACGTGCCGCCCGAGGCCCTGATGCAGGACGCGCTGGTGGCGTTCAACGAGATCCAGACCCAGATGGCGATTGTCGCCACGCGAGTGGCGAAGGAGCAGAAGCTCAAGTCCAGCGACTATCGCGACGTGATCCGCGCGCTCAAGGCGAAGCAGGTCACCGGACCGGCGATCCTGCCGTTGTTCGAGCAGCGCAACACCGCGCTCGAGGACATCATCCGCCGCGAGAAGATCGTGACGCTGCCGGAACGCAAGGCGGTGATCCGGCTGGCGAGCGAGGCCGAGTCGGCGATGACGCCGGCGCCGAACATGCGGCCGCCGCGGCTGATCGGCAACACCGGCGAGTACGGCGAGTTCGTGCTGCCACTGGTGGTGCCGGGCAAGGAGGGCCGCGAGGGCCTGAAGATGGACGACTTCACGCACGAGGCCGGCTCCTGGAGCCTGACCGCGCACGAGGCGCGTCCGGGCCACGAGCTGCAGTTCTCGGCCATGGTCGAGAAGGGCATCTCGACGGCACGCGCGGTGTTCGCGTTCAACAGCGTCAACGTCGAGGGCTGGGGCCTGTATTCCGAGGCCGAGGTGCAGCCCTACCTGCCGCCCGAGGCGCAGCTGTTCACGCTGCAGTTCCGCCTGCAGCGGGCGGCGCGCGCCTTCCTCGACCCCATGGTCAACCTCGGCCAGATGGCGCCGGGGCAGGTCAAGAGCTTCCTGATGGAGGAGGTCGGGCTGTCGGAGGGCATGTCGCAGCAGGAAGTGGACCGCTACACCTTCCGCGCGCCCGGCCAGGCCACCTCGTACTTCTACGGCTACCAGCGCTTGCTGGAAACCCGCCAGCGCGCGCAGATCGCCCTGCGCGACAAGTTCGACCGCAAGGCCTTCAACGACTTCGTGCTGTCGCAGGGCCTGCTGCCGCCCAAGTTGCTGCAGAAGGCGGTGATGGAGGACTTCGTCGGCAAGGCGGCGCCGGCGGGCGCCGGCGGCTCGGCTTTCTTGTTCTGCTGCCGGCGGATCTCGCGCAGCCGGCGGGAGCCGCCCAGCTTCTTCTGGCCCTCGTCCCACAGCCGCAGGTTCGCCGTCTTGAAGCTGGCCCACAGCGTCAGCGGCTTGACCTGCTGGAACATCGGCTCGGCCTCGTGGCAGCGCTGCAGGTAGTAGTTCGGGATGCGCGAGGACAGGTGGTGGATGTGGTGGAAGCCGATGTTGCCGCTGATCCACTGCAGGATCGCCGGCAGCTTGTAGTAGCTGCTGCCCTTGAGCGCGGCCTGCGCGTAGTCCCACTGCTCGCCGCGCTCCCAGTAGACGCCCTCGAACTGGTGCTGGACGTAGAACATCCACACGCCCATGGCGCCGGCCACGCCGATCGCGACGAACTGGATCACCAGCCAGGGAACCAGGCCGTACAGCCAGATCAGGCCCAGGCTCATCAGCAGCAGGGCGAGGTTGGTCCACCACACCGACTGGCGGGCGCGCTCGCCGGCGCCGGCGCGCGGCCAGCGCTGGTGGATCACGAACATGTACATCGGCCCCACGAAGAACAGCACGAACGGGTTGCGCGCCAGCACGTAGGCGAAGCGCCGCCAGCGGCCGGCCTCGAGGTACTCCTGCACCGTCATGGTCCAGATGTCGCCGGTGCCGCGCTTGTCGAGGTGGCCGGAGGTGCTGTGGTGCACCGCGTGCTCCCAGCGCCACTGGTAGTAGGGCGTGAACGTCAGGAAGCCGGCGACGATGCCGAGGGTGTCGTTGGCGGCGCGCGAGCGGAAGAACGAGCCGTGCCCGCAGTCGTGGAAGATGATGAAGACGCGCACCAGGAACAGCCCGGCGATCACCGCCAGGGGCAGGGTCAGCCACCAGCTGGCGTAGTGCGTCGACCACCACATCGCCGCCCACAACAGGACGTAGGGGACGAAGGTGTCCGCGACCTGCACCAGGGCGCGGATGTTGGAGGGCGTGCGGTACTTCTCGATGGCACGCCGCCACGCTGCCTTGCCCGCCGGGGCGCGCGCCCCGGCGGTGATGATTTGACCGACCATTTCCATGAGACAGGCTCCCCGGCCTGACAACTCCCGCACCGCGGGCTTCATTATGGCCGTAGGATAAACGCTCCGCGACGGAGGAGCCATGACACCCGACCAGCTGCCCCTGCAACGCCTTTACCACTGGGAGAAGGCCCGGGCCGACGAGATCTACCTGACCCAGCCGCTGGGCGGCGGGGCCACCCGGGACTGGACCTGGGGGCAGGCGGTGGCGGAGGCGCGACGCATCGCCGCGTACCTGCAGTCGCTGGGCATCCCGAAGGGCGCCAACGTTGCGCTGCTGTCCAAGAACTGCGCGCACTGGCTGATGTGCGACTACGCCATCTGGATGGCGGGCTACGTCAGCGTGCCGCTGTACCCGACGCTGACCGGCGAGACCGTGCGCCAGATCCTCGAGCATTCCGAGGCCAAGGCCATCTTCGTCGGCAAGCTCGACGACTGGGAGTCGATGAAGTCCGGCGTGCCCAGGGGCCTGCCGGCGTTCTGCTGCTCGCTGTCGCCGGCCAGCCTGCTGGCCGACCCGACGGTGGCGAAATGGGAGGAGCTGGCCGCGAAAGTCGCGCCGCTCGCCGGCGCTCCGGTGCGCCCGGGCAGCGAGCTGGCCACGATCATCTACACCTCCGGCACCACGGGGATGCCCAAGGGCGTGATGCATTCGTTCGAGACCATGGCCGCCGCCGCGCTCTGCGGCCTGCGCCGCGTCGACGGCTCGGCCGCGGACCGCATGCTGTCCTACCTGCCGCTGTCGCACGTGGCCGAGCGCAACGCCGTCGAGAATTTCTCGCTGGCCTGCGGCTTCCGGGTGTTCTTCGCCGAGTCGCTCGACACCTTCGCCCGCGACCTGCAGGCCGCGCGGCCGACGTTCTTCGTTTCGGTGCCGCGATTGTGGGTCAAGTTCCAGCAGGGCGTGCTGGCGAAGATGCCGCGCGAGAAGCTCGACAAGCTGCTGCGCGCCCCCATCGTCGGCTGGCTGGTGCGCCGCAAGATCCTGCGGGGCCTCGGGCTCGACCAGTGCCGCCTCGCCATCGGCGGCGCGGCACCGATGCCGCCCGCTCTGCTGGAGTGGTTCAAGTCCATCGGCCTGGAGATCGTGGAGGCCTACGGCATGACCGAGAACTTCGGCATGTCGCACTCCAACCTGGTCGGCCAGACGCGTCCGGGCTACGTCGGCCCGCCGTACCCCGGCATGGAGCACCGCATCGATCCCGATACGGGTGAGGTGCAGTGCCGCAGCCCGGGCACGATGCTGGGCTACTTCAAGGAGCCGGAGAAAACCCACGAGGTCCTGGGCACGGACGGCTGGCTCAAGACCGGCGACAAGGGCGTCATCGACAAGGACGACTCGCTGAAGATCACCGGCCGCGTGAAGGACCTGTTCAAGACCTCCAAGGGCAAGTACGTGGCCCCGGCGCCGATCGAGGACAAGCTCGTCACGCACCCCAAGGTCGAGGCCTGCTGCGTGGCCGGCGCCAACCAGGGCCAGCCCTGCGCGCTGATCATGCTGTCGGCGGACGCGATGCTCGAGGCGCGTGACGGCGCGCGCCGCGAGGCGCTGGCCCAGTCGCTGGCCGAGCACCTGGACAAGGTCAACGCCATGCTCGATCCGCACGAGCAGATGGACTTCATCGCGGTGGTGAAGGACGCCTGGACGGTGGAAAAGGGTTTCGTCACGCCGACCATGAAGGTCAAGCGCAACGTGATCGAGTCCACCTACGGCGGCCTGCTCGACGCCTGGTACGCCAGGAAACAAGCGGTCGTCTGGCAGTGAAGCAGTGGCGCTCGGGGCCTCACTACGTGCTGTACGAGCCCCGCGCGCTGGCGCTGCCGCGCGCCGAGCTGTTCGACCCGGACTACTGGAAGGCTGAAGGGCGCGTCGAGGGTACCGCGCCCGGCCGCGGCGCGGTGATGTTCGTGAAGGGCGGCAAGGACGGCGAGAGCTGGGCCCTGCGCCACTACAGGCGCGGCGGCCGCGTCGCCCAGCTGGTCGAGGACTCCTACCTGTGGCTCGGCATCGAATCGGCCCGGCCGTGGCGCGAGATCCGGCTCACCGCCGACCTGCACGCGCGCGGACTGCCGGTGCCGCGGCCGGTCGCGGCCCACGTCCGGCGGCGCGGGCCGGTGTATCGCGGCGACCTGATCACCGAGCGCCTCGCCGCCGAGCCGCTGGCCGACGCGCTGATGCGCGCGCCGATGCAGCCGCTGCAGTGGCTGGTGCTGGGCAAGATCCTGCGCAGCTTCCACGACGCCGGCGTGTGCCACGAGGACATCAACGCCCGCAACGTGCTCAAGGACGAGCGCGGCGGTTTCCACCTGATCGATTTCGACAAGGCGCGGCTGCTGCCCTCGGGCGCCTGGCAGGCCGGGAACCTGGCGCGCTTCAAGCGCTCGCTCGACAAGTTCAAGGCAGCCAACAGTCGCTTCCATTTCGAGGGCGTAGACTGGCAGGCCCTCAAGTCCGGTTACGACGCTGCGTAGGAACGCCATGCCCGACGACATCCGCGTGAAGAGCCTCAAGGACAAGGTCTCGAAAGAGGAATGGCAGCTGCGCGTCGACCTGGCCGCGTGTTACCGCCTGATCGCGCTGCACGGCTGGGACGACCTGGTGTTCACCCACGTCTCGGCGCGCGTTCCCGGACCCGAGCACCATTTCCTGATCAATCCGTACGGGATGATGTTCGACGAGATCACCGCCTCGTCGCTGGTGAAGGTCGATGACAAGTGCAACAAGCTGTCCGAGTCGCCGTTCCCGGTGAACCCGGCGGGCTTCGTCATCCACAGCGCGATCCACGGCGCGCGCGAGGACGCGAAATGCGTGCTGCACGTGCACACCGTCGCCGGTGTCGCGGTGTCGGCGCAGAAGGCCGGCGTGCTGCCGATCTCGCAGCAGAGCACGCTCGTGCTCGCGTCGCTCGGTTACCACGACTACGAGGGCATCGCGCTGCTCGACGACGAGAAGCCGCGCCTGGTGCGCGACCTCGGAGACAATATGTTCCTCATGTTGCGCAACCACGGGCTGCTGACGGTGGGTGACAGCATTGCCGACGCGTTCCTGCTGATGTTCACCTTCCAGCGCACCTGCGAGATCCAGTGCGCGGCGCTGGCCGGCAACGGCCAGGGCGACAAGCTGATGCACGTTTCGCCCAAGATCGTGTCGGGCGTGCGCCAGAACGTGAAGCTCGTGACCAAGGGGATGATGGGCAACCTGGCGTGGCCGGGGCTGTTGCGCAAGCTCGATCGCGAGAGCCCGGGGTACCAGGACTAAGTGGCCGACGACGATCCTCTGGCCAGTTTCAAGGCCGCCCAACGCGAGGCCTGGGCTTCGTTCCTGCCGCTGCAGTCCTTCACCACGCCCGCCGCCGCGCACCTGGTCGAGTTCGCCGGCGTGAAGCCCGGCGAGGCGGTGCTCGACGTCGCCACGGGCACCGGCGTGGTCGCCGTGACCGCCGCGCGCGCCGGCGCGCGCGGCAAGGGCATCGATCTGTCACCGGTGTTGCTCGAGGGGGCCGGGCAGAACGCCGCGCTGGCCGGCGGGGCGCTCGAGGTCCGGGGCGGCGATGCCGAAACGCT
>JBQTJQ010000006.1:0-3249 GCA_052386975.1 Gammaproteobacteria bacterium
GTCAGGCGTGTGGGGGGCGCTGGGCATCGAATACGCCGCCGCGATGCTGTGCTGGCCTGCCGGATGGCATGCCACCGAGGGTGTCTGGGCGCCGGCGTGGTTGGCGGCGGTCGAGCGCTCGACCGGCTTCGAAGCGCCCCCAGCCGATCCGGTCGCGCTACCGGCCGGGCTGCAGCAGATCGCCGACGCGGCGCTGCCCCACTACGAGGCGATGGCGGCCCAGCGCCTGCGCTAGGACGCGGTCGCGGCCAAGGCCGTTGCTACCGAAGTCCCGGTCCAAGGTCGGCGATGACGTCCGCGACGTCCTCGAGGCCCACGGCGATGCGCACCAGCCCGTCGCCGATGCCGGCACGGGCGCGCGCCTGTGCCCCGATGCGGTGATGCGTGGTCGTCGCCGGATGCGTGATGGTGGTACGGGTATCGCCCAGGTTCGCGGTGACCGACAGCATGCGCGTGCCGTTGATCAGCCTGAACGCGGCGCGCTTGCCGCCCTTGAGGTCGAACGCCACGATGCCGCCGTGCCCGCGCTGCTGGCGCTTGGCCAGCCGGTGCTGCGGATGGTCCGTCAGGCCGGTGTAGTAGACCCGCGCCACGCCTTTCTGCCGCGACAGCCAGCGCGCCAGCGCCAGCGCATTCGCGCTGTGCGCCTGCATGCGCAGGTTCAGGGTCTCGAGCCCCTTCAGGAACACCCAGGCATTGAACGGCGACAGGCACGGCCCGGCGGTGCGCATGAAGGCGAACAGGTCCTTGCCGACGCGTTGCGCGTCGCCGACCACGGCGCCGCCGACGCAGCGGCCCTGCCCGTCCAGGTACTTGGTGGCTGAATGGATCACGAAGTCGGCGCCGAGTTCGAGCGGTTTCTGCAGCGCCGGCGTCAGGAAGCAGTTGTCGATGCACAGCAGCGCGCCGGCGCGATGCGCCAGCGCGGCCAGCCCGGCGATGTCCACAACCTCGCACAGCGGGTTGGTCGGTGTCTCGGCGAACAGCAGCCGGGTGTTCGGGCGCAGCGCGCCGCGCCACGCGGCCAGGTCGACGGGGTCGACGTAACTGAACTCGACGCCGAACTTGACGAAGTAGTTGTTGAACAGCGACAGCGTGCTGCCGAACAGCGTGCGCGAGGCGACCACGTGGTCGCCGCTCTTGAGCAGCGTCAACAGCAGCGCCATCTCGGCGGCCATGCCGCTGGCGGTCGCCACGCAGGCACGCGCGCCCTCCCGCTCCGCCAGGCGCCGCTCGAAGGCCTCGACCGTCGGGTTGGTGAAGCGCGAGTAGATGTAGCCGGGCTCCTGGTCGGCGAACACGGCGGCGGCCTGCTCGGCCGAGTCGTAGACGAAGCTCGAGGTCGCGAAGATCGCCGGCGAATGCTCGCGCGCGTTGGTGCGCGCCTGCGCCGAGCGGATGCTGCGCGTTGCCTCGCCCCACTTTGCCTTCTTCTTCATCGGCCGCCCCAACGGAAAAAGCCCGCCAGCTTGCGCTAAACGGGCTTTCCGCACCCTTTAGCTGTATTTGTTACGCGCCCGCAAGCAGGTCCAAATCGGCGCGCCGCAAGCTTACTTCAGCGACCGCGGCCCCACAACAGCGGGCTCACGACTTCGGCCGCAGCGGGTTCGCTGCCGAAGCGCCGGCGACCGTGAGCCACTGCCTGACCTTGAAGGCCTTGACCAGGCCGTTCTTCACGTAGGGATCGGCGGCGGCGAAGCGCAAGGCCGCGTCGCGCGAGCCCTTGAACAGCAGGAAGGTTTGCTCGGTCGGCTCCTCGAGCGCGCCGCCCAGCACCAGCTCGCCTCCGTCGGCCGCCTTCCATGCCAGCGCCAGGTGCTCGTCGCGGAACTGCGCGCGGCGCTGCAGGTAGTCGGGCGCGAGGTCGTAGATCAGCAGGAAGTGCGGCGCCGCGGCCGGCGCCAGCGTCGGGCGCGGCATCGATGCCGCCACCGGGGCCACACCCGCGCCGGGTCGCGAAGGGGCAGCGCGCGCCTGCAGCGCGGCCTTCAGCTCGGCCGGCAGTTCATGCCCGGCCGCTTCCAGCCGCGATTTCACGCGGCGGCGGATCAGCAGCAGGAAGACCCAGAGGATCAGCCCGACCAGGGCGATGAGGAACAGGAATCCGCCCACGACGGGCCCCGCGGCTCAGCGGTTCGCCGCGTTATGCAGGTCGATGACCGTGGAGCTCGCGCGCTTGCGCGCTTCCTTGGCCGCGTCCGAGCGGAACAGCTCGAGCTGGTTCAGGTAGGCGTCGTCGATGTCCTGGGTGACGTACTTGCCGGTGAACACCGAGGTGTCGAACTGCTTGAGGTTCGGGTTGCCGACGCGCACCGCTTCCTCGAGGTCGGCCAGGTCCTGGAAGATCAGGCGGTCGGCGCCGAGCAGCTTCTCCAGCTGCTCGACGGTGCGGCCGTGCGCCACCAGCTCGCTGGAGGTCGGCATGTCGATGCCGTAGACGTTCGGGTAGCGCACCGGCGGCGCGGCCGAGGCGAAATACACCTTCTCGGCGCCGGCGTCGCGCGCCATCTGGATGATTTCCTTGCTGGTGGTGCCGCGCACGATCGAGTCGTCCACCAGCAGCACGTTCTTGCCCTTGAACTCGATGTCGATCGGATTGAGCTTCTGGCGCACCGACTTCTTGCGCAGCTGCTGGCCCGGCATGATGAAGGTGCGGCCGATGTAGCGGTTCTTGATGAAGGCTTCGCGGTACGGCACGCCGAGTTTCTGCGCCATCGCCGCGCCGGCGACGCGGCTGGTGTCGGGGATCGGGATCACCACGTCGATGCCGTGGTTCTGCCACTCGCGCTCGATCTTGCGGGCCAGGGCCTCGCCCATGCGCAGGCGGGCCTTGTAGACGTAAACGTCGTCGATCACCGAGTCCGGGCGCGCCAGGTAGACGAACTCGAAGATGCACGGTGAATGGATCGGGTTGGCCGCGCACTGGCGCACGTGCACGCGATGGTCGGTGGTGATGTAGATCGCCTCGCCCGGCTGCAGGTCGGCGATCAGCTCGAAGCCCAGCGCCTGCAGCGCCACGCTCTCCGAGGCGATCATGAACTCGACGCCCTTGGGACCGGTGCGCCGGCCGTAGCAGATCGGCCGGATGCCGAACGGGTCGCGAAAGCCGACGATGCCGTAGCCGTTGACGACGGCGACGCAGGCGTAGGCGCCGCGGCAGCGGCGGTGCACCATCGCCACCGCCTCGAACACGTCTTCGGGCGTCAGCCGCAGCGTGTTGCGCAGCATCAGCTCGTGCGCGAACACGTT
>JBQTJQ010000007.1:0-7554 GCA_052386975.1 Gammaproteobacteria bacterium
GACGCAGGCTGAGCGAGTTGCTGGTGCGCCGCGGCCAGGGCCAGTTGTAGAACCGGGTCTCCGCCGCGCTGATGGCGGGCGTGGCCGTGTGGCTCGTGTTGGCCTGAGTCGCGCCTGAAGGCGCTCCTACGCTTTCGGCGGGACGTAGCCGGTCTGGGCGAGTTCACCGCCGAAGAAGTACTTCTCCATCTCGCCGGCCAGGAACTTGCGGGCCGTGGGCTCGGCCAGCGCGAGCTTGTACTCGTTGATCAGCCGGGTCTGGTGCGCCACCCACTCGGTCCAGGCCTGCTTCGACACGTTGTCGAAGATGCGCTGGCCGAGCGGGCCGGGGTAAGGCGGGCGATCGAGGCCTTCGGCTTACTTGCCGAGCTTCACGCACGTAACCATTCGAGTCATGTCGGCCTACCGGGAACTGGATTCCCGCTTTCGCGGGAATGACAAGAGGAGCTTGCGCACCGGCGCGGGCAGGCCGTAGCGCGAAAGGGCGCGCAGCTTAACCCAGTCGCCGGCGCGCCGCGCCGCGCGCACGCGCACCGGCTGCAGCTCGAGGTCGTAGTGCGTAAAGGAGTGCCGGATGACCGGCAGGCGCGCGAGCACGCGCGTGCCCGGCGCGCGCCCCGACACCAGCGGCGGGCACCACAGTCCGCCCCAGATGCCGCGGTCGGGCCGGCGCTCGAGCAACAGTTCGCCGCGCGTGTTCTCGATCAGCAGCAGCTGGGCGATGCGTCGCGGCCGCGCGCGGCGCGGCTTGGGCGACGGCAGGCGCGCCACCGCGCCGCGCTTCAGGGCCACGCAGTCGGCGGAAACCGGGCAGCGATGGCACTGCGGTGCGCGCGCGGTGCACAGCGTGGCGCCGAGGTCCATCAGGGCCTGCGTGTAGTCGGCCATGCGCGCCTTCGGCAGGCGCGCCTCGGCGATGGCCCACAGCCTGGCCGCGACCCGTGGCTCCCCGGGCCAGCCGGAAATTCCCGCGTGGCGCGCGAACACGCGCCGCGCATTGCCCTCGAGGATGGGATGCCGCGCGCCGAAAGCCTGCGCCAGGATCGCGCCCGCGGTGGAGCGGCCGATGCCGGGGAGTTCCGCAACCGCGTCAAACCCGTGCGGGAACTCGCCGCCGTGGCGCGCCACGATCTGCTGCGCGGCCTGGTGCAGGTTGCGGGCGCGGGCGTAGTAGCCCAGCCCCGACCACAGCGCCAGCACCGCATCGCGTGGCGCGCGGGCAACCGCGGCCACGTCCCGGAAGCGGGCGAGGAAGCGCTGGTAGTAAGGAATGACGGTCGCGACCTGGGTCTGCTGCAGCATCACTTCCGCGATCCAGACGCGGTACGCCGTGCGCGGCCGCTGCCAGGGCAGGTCGTGGCGCCCGTGCTTGCGGTGCCAGCGCATCAGGCGGGAAGCGAACGTCACGTGCCAGGCGGCGGGGCTTCGGTCTTCGGCTCTTCGGGCGGCGGCGGTGGCGGCGGAGCCGGCTTGGGCGCGAGCTGCTTCTTCAGGAAATCGTCGAGCTTGCTCCTGGCCTTTTCCTTGACCTTCTCTTCCTGCTGCTTGATCTCTTCCCTGGCCTGGCCCTTCAGCATGCCCTTCAGGTCCACCTTGACCTTCGGCGCGTACCAACTGCCGGTGATGGCGACCGGCACCTTCACGCCCTTCAAGTCCTTGTGCTTGTCGCCCGACATGCTCGGCAACAACGTGTAGTTCACGGTCTGCTCGACCAGGTTGATGCGGCCGTCGCCGCCGAGCTGGTACCACGAGCCCTTGATGTCGAGCTTGTCGGTGTCGAGCACGCCGTCGACGATCTTGCCGGCGGCGCTGAGGTCCTTGAACTCGGTGCGCTTGGGCTGGTCGGCCGCCGCGGCCGGCGCCGGCTCGCCCTTCAGCATGGCCTTGGCGTTGCCCAGCGTCTGGTCGAGGTTGAAGCCCTCGATCGCGCCGTTCCTGAAGCTCGCGCCGACGCCGCCGTTCATCGCCGCCAGGAACGCGCCGACGGTCTCGCCGCCGGAGTTCAGCGTCAGGTCGAAGTTGCCGAGGCCGGACAGCAGGCTCTTGCCGAGCATGTCCTTCAGCAGCGGCGCGGAGTTCACCGCGTCGAGCCCGACTTTCATGTCGTACTTCACCGGACTGTTGTGCGTGAAGCGCGCGCTCTGCGTGATCCTGCCGCCGTACAGCAACGCGGTCATTTCCTGCAGCTTGGGCTGGCCCTTGGGCGCGTCCAGCGTGATGTGGATGTCGCTGAAGTTGACGCCCTTGAGCTTCAGCGAGGCGAGGTCGATGGTGCCGGTGGCGTTGACGCTGTCGAGGATCTCGACCGGGATCGGCGTGTTCTTGAAGTCGCCGCTCGCGCCGTCCTGCGCGGGCGCGCTGTCGATGGGCGGCGCCATGTAGCGGTCGGCGTCGAAGGTGTCGGCCTTCAGCGCAAGGTCGATCTGCGGGTCCGACAGGTTGCGCACCACCAGCCCGCCGGTCGCGGTGGTCTGGTCGAGCTTCAGCGTGACGCCGTTGAGCTTCACGTTCTTCGGGTCGCCGGCGACGCCGGCGGCGAAGCTGGCCGCCGTCAGCGCCCCGGGATCGGCGGTCGGCGGCAGCACCACGCCGAAGCTGGCGGCCACGTCCTTGGGGTTGAAGGTGTTGGTCGAGATCCTGCCGGACAGTGCCGGCACTTCGGTGTTGAGGCCGGCGACTTCGACCACGGCGTTGAGGGTGAGCGCGCCCGCCGTCAGCACGCCGTCGCGGAACGAGAAGCTGCCGAGGCCGTGGTCGTGGCGCGCCTCGCCGCGCAGCGTGGCCGCCTGCTTGCCCCCGGGGACCGCCGGGCCGCGCGACTCGGTGTCGACGCGGATGTCCTTGATCTCGGTCACTTCGGGCGCGACGTCGGTCAGCGCGGTGAAGGCGATCTTCACGTCGGACTCGAGCTGCGGCTTGGCCGAGTTGACGATGAACGCGATCACCACGTCGAGCGGGCGGCCTTTCTCGATCGGGCCGGTCTGCAGCGACAGCTTGTCGATCGCGTAGGCCTCGCCGGTCTGCGCGTCCTTGTACGAGAACGCCACGTTGGTGATGTCGACGCCGCCGACGTAGACCGCCATCGGCTGGCCCTGGGGCGGCCGCGGCTTCTTCGCCGCCTCCTTCGCCTTCTCCTCGTCGGCCTCCTTCTGCGCCTTCCTGCGCTCCTGATCGTCGCCGATGTCCTCCCAGTTGTTGGTGCCGTCGGCTTTCTTCTCGAGGTTCAGCGCCAGCCCGTCGATGCGGACCTTCGCCACCTCGACGCGCTTCTTGAACAGCAGCGGCATCAGTCGCACGCCGACGTTCATCTCCGAGACCTTCATCATCGGCCCGGGGCCGAAGCCCTCGCGGTTCTCGAGCTGCACGTCCTCGATCCTGGCGCCGAGCCACGGGTAGAACGTCAGCTTGATGTCGCCCTTGATGTCGAGCTCGCGGCCGGTCTGGTCGCGGGCCGCCTTCGCCGCGTCGCCCTTGTAGTCGTTGGGGTTGAACACCAGCGACACCACGACGACGGCGAGCACCACCAGTGCGACGAGGCCGCCGATGATTGCGAGGAAGATCTTGAAGGGTCTGGCCATTTCCGGAGGTGCGAGGGGTGGGGGACGAAAGGGCCGTCAGTGTAAACTGCCGGCCCGCGCGGGCGTAGTTCAATGGTAGAACTGTAGCTTCCCAAGCTACTAACGTGGGTTCGATTCCCATCGCCCGCTCCAAGTTCCAGGCCGAGCCATGCAGATCGTCGTCAACGGACAGCCTCGCGACGCCGCCGAGCGGCTGGCGCTGCCGCACCTGATCGAGCAGCTCCAGCTCGGCGACCGCCGCGTGGCGATCGAGCTCAACGGCGCGATCGTGCCGCGCAGCGCCTGGCCCGCCACGCGGCTCGCCGACGGCGACCGCCTCGAGATCGTGCAGGCGATCGGGGGCGGCTGACATGAATGCGCCCGAGAAGCTGAAGGACGCGCCGCTGACGATCGCGGGCCGCGCCTACGCCTCGCGCCTGCTGGTCGGCACCGGCAAGTACAAGGACCACGACGAGACGCGCCGCGCGATCGAGGCCAGCGGCGCGCAGATCGTGACGGTGGCGATCCGCCGCACCCCCTTCTTTTCAAAAGAGGGTGGCCAGGACAAGTCGCAGCCGAACCTGCTCGAGGTGCTGCCGCCGAAGCAATTCACGATCCTGCCGAACACCGCCGGCTGCTACACCGCCGACGACGCGGTGCGCACCTGCCGGCTGGCGCGCGAGCTGCTCGACGGCCATGCGCTGTGCAAGCTCGAGGTGCTCGGCGACCCGAAGACGCTCTATCCCGACATGCCGGCGACGCTGGCGGCGGCGGAAACGCTGGTGAAGGACGGCTTCCAGGTGATGGTCTACTGCACCGACGATCCACTCGCGGCGCGCCGCCTCGAGGAAATCGGTTGCGTTGCCGTAATGCCGCTGGCCGCGCCGATCGGCTCGGGCCTCGGCATCCAGAACCGCTACAACATCCTGACCATCGTCGAGAACGCCAAGGTGCCGATCCTGGTGGATGCGGGCGTGGGCACGGCGTCCGACGCGGCGATCGCGATGGAGCTGGGCTGCGACGGCGTGCTGATGAACACCGCGATCGCCGAGGCGAAAGACCCGGTGCTGATGGCCTCGGCCATGAAGCACGCGATCATCGCCGGGCGCGAGGCGTTCCTGGCCGGCCGCATGCCGCGGCGGCGCTACGCCAGCGCCTCGTCGCCGGCTTCCGGCCTGCCGTTCTGAAGTGACCGTTTACATCCCACGCCATTTCGAAGGCGACGACGCAACCGCGCGCCAGCTGATCGCGGACTTCCCGTTCGCGATCCTCGTGACCGGCGGCGCCGCCGGCGTGCACGTCACGCACCTGCCGCTGCTGCTCGACGGCGACGCGCTGCTCGGCCACGTGGCGCGGCCCAATCCGCACTGGCAGGCGTTCGCCGCGGGGGCGACGGTCGCCGTGTTCCAGGGCCCGCACGCGTTCGTGTCGCGCGGCTGGTATCGCGATCCGGTGGACAACGTGCCGACCTGGAACTACGCGGCGGTGCACGTGACCGGGCGGCCGTTGGAACTCGACGCCGCCGGCACGCGCGCCGCAGTCGAGCGCCTGGCCGCGCGCTTCGAGCCGCCGGCGCTGCCGGCGATCGCCGAGAAGAAGATGGGCGGGCTGCTCAAGGGCATCGTCGCCTTCCGCATGCCGATCGAGCGGCTCGAAGTGAAGTTCAAGATGAGCCAGAACAAGCCGGCCGAGGTCGCCGGCGTGATCGCGGGCCTCAAGGCCACCGGCCGGCACGACGAGCTGGCCACGGCACTGTGGATGGAGCGAAAGTCGTGATGCCGCGAAATCCCGAGGGAAATGGTGGTCTGACCCCCATTTCGCATCGGCGCGAGATCCGCTCATTCGTGCGGCGCGAAGGCCGCATGACGCCGGCGCAGAAGCGCGCGCTCGAGGAGCTGTGGCCGAAGTTCGGTTTCGAGCAGGGCGCGGCGCCGCCGCCGGCGCCGCTGGTGCTCGAGATCGGCTTCGGCAACGGCGACCACCTGCTCGCGCGCGCCGGCGCGGAGCCGGACAAGAGCTTCCTCGGCGTCGAAGTGCATCGTCCGGGTGTCGGCCGCGTGATGAACCGCGCGCAGGCCGCGAATCTCGCCAACCTGCGCGTGGCCTGCTTTGATGCGGTCGAGGTACTGCGCGACTGGCTGCCCGAGCGCTGCCTCGACGAGATCGTCGTCTACTTTCCCGATCCGTGGCCGAAGAAGCGCCACCACAAGCGCCGCCTGGTGCAGCCGGCGTTCGCCCGGCTCGCCGCCTCGCGCCTCGCGCCGCGCGGCGTGCTGAAGCTGGCCACCGACTGGGCCGAGTACGCCGCGCACATGCGCGCCACGCTCGACGCCGAGCCGCTGCTCCAGAACCTCGCCGGCGCCGCCGGCTTCGTGCCGCGCCCGCCCGAGCGGCCGCTGACGCGCTTCGAGCAGCGCGGCATCAAGCTCGGCCACGAGGTGTTCGACCTGGCCTACCGGCGTGTCGGCTAGGCATCCGATCGTCGCGGTGACCGGCTCCTCGGGCGCCGGCACCAGCAGCACGCGCCCGCTGTTCCAGAAGATGTTCGCGCAGCTCGGCCTGCAGGCGGCGTTCGTCGACGGCGACAGCTTCCACGCCTACGACCGCGAGCAGATGCGCGCGGTGCTCGAGCGCGCCCGCATCCGCGGCGAGAACTTCTCGCACTTCGGACCCGCCGCGAACCTGTGGGACCGGCTCGAGGCGCTGTTCCGCGACTTCGGCGCGACGGGCGGCGGCACCGTGCGCCGCTACCTGCACACCGAGGCCGAGGCCCAGGCCTCGGGCTTCCCCGTGGGCACGTTCACGCCGTGGGCGCCGCTGCCGTCCGGCACGCAAGTGCTGTTCTACGAAGGCCTGCACGGCGGCGTGGTCTCCGACGAGCACGACATCGCCGGCCACGTCGACCTGCTGGTCGGCATGACGCCGACGGTGAACCTCGAGTGGATCCAGAAGATCCGCCGCGACACCGACGAGCGCGGCTACGACGCCGAGCAGGTGCTGCGCACCATCCTGCGCCGCATGCCGGACTACGCGCACTACGTCGCGCCGCAGTTCTCGCGCACCGACGTGAACTTCCAGCGCGTGCCGCTGGTGGACACCTCGAACCCGTTCACGCTGCAGGAGGTCCCGAAACCCGAGGAGAGCCTGCTGGTGATCCACGTCAACCCGCGCGGCCGCCTGCCGGTGGACCCTTCGACTGCGCTCAGGGCAGGCTTCGACGAACTGCTGGCGGAGCTGCGCGGCGCCTGGCGCTCGCGGCCGGACACGCTGGTGGTGCCGGGTGAGCAGATGGCCGAAGCGATGGAGCAGGTGCTGGCGCCGGCGCTCGAGCGCCTCGCCGCGGGGATCCGCAAGTGAAGCGCCGCCCGCTCGGCCGCACCGGGCTCGAGGTCAGCGTGGCCGGGCTCGGCACCATGACCTGGGGCGAGCAGAATACCGAGGCCGAGGCCCATGAGCAGCTCGACCTTGCCGTGGGCGAGGGCGTGAACTTCATCGACGCAGCCGAGATGTACCCGGTGCCGCCGAAGGCCGAGACCCAGGGCCGCACCGAGCAGTACCTCGGCAGCTGGCTCAAGGCGCGCGGCCGGCGCGATCGCGTCATCGTCGCGACCAAGGTCACCGGCCCGTCCGACATGCCGTGGCTGCGCGGCGGGCCGCACCCGTCGCGCGCGCAGGTCGGCCAGGCGCTCGAGGCCAGCCTGCGCCGCCTGCAGACCGACTACGTCGACCTCTACCAGGTGCACTGGCCCGACCGCACCACCAATTTCTTCGGCCGCCTGGGCTACGAGCACCGCGATGGCGAGGATGCGGTGCCCATCGAGGAGACGCTCGACGCGCTGGCCGACCTGGTCAAGCAGGGCAAGGCGCGTCACGTCGGCGTGTCGAACGAAACGCCCTGGGGCCTGGCCGAATACCTGCGGCTGGCGCGCGAGCGCGGCTTGCCGCGCGTCGCCTCGATCCAGAATCCCTACAACCTGCTCAACCGCAGCTTCGAGGT
>JBQTJQ010000008.1:0-6341 GCA_052386975.1 Gammaproteobacteria bacterium
CGTCCACCGACATCACGACCCCCAGGGCGAGCAGCGCGGCGGCAAGGGAGCGGGCGGACATGGCGCGATCATACGCCGCGGATCCGGTCCGCCAGCCACGCGCCGGCGAACATCGCCGGCAGGAACAGCAGCGCCGGCCACTGGCCGAGCCCCGCCGCGACCACGGCCGGGCCCGGGCAGTAACCCTGCAGTCCCCAGCCCAGGCCGAAGATGGCCGCGCCGACGAGCAGGCGCCGGTCGATCGCGGTCGCCGCCGGGTTCGCGAACGACTCGGCAAACAGCGGCCGGCCGCGACGGCGCGCCAGCGCGAAGCCCGGCAGCGTGACGGCCAGGGCGCCGATCATCACGAATAACAAAGCGGCATCCCAGTTCGGCCCGAGCGTCAGGAAGCCGAGCACGCGCTGGAAGTTGGCCATGTCGGAGACGACGAGTCCGGCGCCGAACAGCAGGCCGGCGACGGCGGGGATGGCGAGTTCGCGATTCATGCGAGCAGCGGGCGCAGCAGCGTCGCGGTCAGCATGCCGAGCGCCATGAACACGGCCACGGCGACCAGCGAGCGCGACGACAGGCGCGCCAGGCCGCAGACGCCGTGGCCGCTGGTACAGCCGCCGCCCATGCGCGTGCCGAAACCGACGATCAGTCCCGAAGCGAGGGCGAGCGCCACACCGTTACCGGTCAACGCCGGCGCGCTCAGCATCCCGACGCCGAGCGCGGCGAACCAGCCGCCGGCGACGAGCCCGGCGAGGAAGACCCAGCGCCAGGTGCGCTCGCCCGGCGCGCCCCAGATGCCGGCGTAGGCGATGCCGGAGACGCCGGCGATGCGGCCGAGCGCGAGATACAGCAGCAGCGAGGCCAGGCCGATCAGCACACCACCGGCCAGGGGCGCAAGGACGTCGGTCAAGGTCATGAATGTGCTCCGGCCATTACTATACGGCCCGTGTTGACCCTTCTCCTTGGCCTGATCGTCGGCGCCGTGCTGGGCCTCACCGGCGCCGGCGGCTCGATCCTGGCCGTGCCGCTGCTGATGGCGGGCATGGGCTGGACGCTGCCGCAGGCCGCGCCGGTCGCGCTGCTGGCGGTGTGCGCGTCGGCCGCGTTCGGCACCGTCGTGGCCTGGGACGTGACCTACGTGCGCCGGCGCGCGGCCGTGCTGATGGGCGTGATGGCCGTGATCACCGCGCCGCTGGGCATCAGTGCCGCGGCCGCGCTGCCGTTGCCGATCCTCACCGCCTTGTTCGCGGTGGTGCTGGTGGTGGTGGCCGCGCGCATGCTGCACCAGGCGATCAGGAAGCCGGGCGAGGCGGCGATCGTGCGCGCCACGGTGTCGGGTGACGGCGCCGCCGACGGCGGCCGCCTGATCAAGCTCAACGAGCGCGGCCGCATCATCTGGGGCTACACCACCACCTGGGTGATCGCGCTGATCGGCGGCGTCACCGGATTCCTCGCCGGCCTGCTCGGCGTGGGCGGCGGCTTCGTGATCGTGCCGTCGCTGCGCCTGGCCAGCGGCCTGTCCATGCACTCGGCCATCGCCACCTCGCTCTTTGCCATTGCGCTGATCGCCGCGGCCGGCGTGGCCGGCGCGATGGCGCATGGCGTGCCCATCGCCTGGGCTGCGGCGCTGCCGTTCGTGGCCGGCGCGCTGGCGGGCATGTACGGCGGCCGGCGCCTGGCGCCGCGCATCGCCGGCGCCCGCTTGCAGGAAACCTTCGCCGTGCTGATGCTGGTCGTGGCCGCGGGCATGCTGGTCCACGCCGTGATGATCTGGGAGCGCTGATGCTGTTCCGCCAGTTGTTCGACAGCGAATCGAGCACATACACCTATCTGCTGGCCTCGCGGCCGGGCGGCGAGGCGCTGATCATCGATCCGGTCAAGGAAGACACGCCGCAGTACCTCCAGCTGGTCGACGAGCTCGGGCTCAGGCTCGTCATCGCGATCGACACGCACACGCACGCCGACCACATCACCGCGCTCGGCGAGCTGCGCGGCGCCACGCACTGCGTGACCTGGATGGGCGAGCGCACCAAGGCCGAGTGCGTGTCGGCGCAGTTCAAGGACGGGCAGGCGATCGGCGTGGACGGCGTAAAGCTGCGCGCGATGTACACGCCGGGCCACACCGACGAATCGTTCAGCCTGGTGATGGACGACCGCGTGTTCACCGGTGATGCGCTGCTGATCCGCGGCACCGGCCGCACCGACTTCCAGAACGGCGACCCGTACGCCGCGTACGACTCGCTGTTCAACAAATTGCTGAAACTGCCGGACCAAACGCTGGTCTATCCGGCACACGACTACAAGGGCTGGACCGTGTCCACCATCGGCGAGGAAAAGCGCCACAACCCGCGGCTGCAGGTGAAGTCGGCTGACGAGTACGCGACGCTGATGCGCAAGCTCAAGCTGCCGAATCCCAAGCTGATGGACGTGGCGGTGTCCGCGAACCTGAAATGCGGAAGAGAGTAGGTCGGCAATCCCTTGCCGACTTCGTGTCATTCCGAGCGCAGCGAGGAATCTTGCCGTTGAAAGCCAGATCCCTCCTCGCTGCGCTCGTCGGGATGACACTCGCGGCCTGCGCCACGCTGCCGCCGGTCCTCCCCGAAGCGGCCGAGTGCCGCGCCAACTTCCTCGGGCTCGACGACAAGGTGGACTCGGTCGACGCGCGCAACGGCGGCGCGCATCGCATCGACGGTTTCCCGTACCTGCGCAGCGACCGCTTCCTCGCCTCGTTCGCGGCCGAGGCCGCCGACGGGCCGGCGTTCGACGCCTGGGTCGAGCGCCTGCGCCGGCTCGACCTCGCCTCGCGCGAGCCCGAGCTGCGCAACCTGGGCTGGGCCGAGCCGGGCGGTGAGCTCGCGCACCTGGATCGCTGCGGCGCGCAGTGGGCGGCCGCCGACCTGAAGGACCCCGCGCGCCGCGCGCAGCTGCGCGCCAAAGCCGCGGTGCCGGACGACTACTCGCTGTTCAAGCGGGTCATCGGCGTGTACCCGGTCGTGGTGCCGTTCCTGAACCTGGGCATCAGCGACTTCAACGAGGACGTCGCCGAGGATTACGCCAGGCCCCACGCATCGCTCGACTCGCCGGGGTCGCTCACGCTGTGGCAGCGCGCCGGCGTGCAGGCGGTCGGCGCGCCTACGTTCTCCGCGCAGAAGGACGCGCTCGGGATTCCGGTGTTGACCGCCGCGCAATGGCAGGCGCTGGCCGAGGCGCACGCGCCGAACTGGCTGGTCGAGACCGGCGGCGGCTACGACAGGCTCGGCGCGCCGGTGCTGCGCGACGGCGAGCCCGCGCTCGACCTGGCGCGGCCGGTCACTTATTTCCTGCCGTCGTACACGCGCTTCGGCGACCAGGTGCTGGTGCAGCTGGTCTACGTCGCCTGGTTCACCGAGCGGCCGAGGCAGAAGCTGGTGGATTTCTACGCCGGCGCGCTCGACGGCCTGGTGTGGCGCGTGACGCTCGACACCGATGGCAAGCCGCTGTTGTACGACACCATCCATCCTTGTGGCTGCTATCACTACTATTTCGTTGCGAAGCCGCTCACGCGCAAGGAGCAGGGCGGCTTCTGGCAGGAGCCGGTGATGTTCCCTCAAGAGGCTCCGGCCGGGCCCTTCGCGATCCGCGTGCAATCGGCGACGCACTACGTGCGCCGGCTGGTGCCGCTGGCCGAGCTGCCCGCGGTCGAGTCGCAGCAGTACGACCAGGTGGACTACGCCGAATTGCTGTCGCTGCCCGACGGCGAGGGCGCGCGCAGCCTGTTCTGCGAGGACGGCATCGCCTGCGGCACCGAGCGCATGGAGCGCACCTGGCTGTGGCCGGCCGGCATCGAGAGCGCCGGCGCGATGCGCCAATGGGGCCGCCACGCCACCTCGTTCGTCGGCCGCACGCACTTCGACGACGCCCGCATGCTGGAGCGCCTGTTCGAGATAGACCCGTAGGTCGGCAATCCCTTGCCGACATGGCGGCAAAGGATTGCCGCCCTACGATATGACGACCGGTTGACGCTTCGCGCCCCATTTCCCCGGCGGACCGGCGAACACGCCGGGGCAGGGCGCGCCGCACTGCTTGCAGCGGCCGTCGTCGGTCAGGCGCCACTCCAGCAGCCGGTACCAGTCGCGCACGATCAGGCGCTCGCCGCAGCCGTGGCACTGGGTGGTGCCGCCGTCGGTGTCGTGGACGTTGCCGGTGTAGACGTATCGCAGACCGTTCTTGAGCGCGATGGCCCGCGCGCGTGTCAGCGTGGGCGGCGGCGTGGGCGGCTTGTCCATCATCTTCCAGTCCGGATGGAAGGCGGTGAAATGCAGCGGCACGTCTGGCCCGAGGTTCGAGAGGATCCACTGTGTCTCTTCCTCGATCTCGGCGTCGGAGTCGTTCTCGCCCGGGATCAGCAGCGTGGTGATCTCGAACCACACCTTCGTCTCGCGCTTGAGGTAAACCAGCGTGTCGAGCACCGGCTGCAAATGGCCGCCGCAGACCTTCCAGTAGAAGCGCTCGGTGAAGCCTTTCAGGTCCACGTTGGCCGCGTCCATCCAGCGGTACATCTCGGCGCGCGGCTCGGCGCACTGGAAGCCGGCGGTCACGCTGACCGCCTTGAGCCCGAGCTCGTGGCAGGCCTGCGCGGTGTCGATGGCGTATTCGTGGAACACCACCGGGTCGTTGTAGGTGAAGGCGATGCTGCTGCAGCCGAGCTGCTTGGCCACGCGCGCGAGCTTCTCGGGGCTGGCGGCGTCGGCCAGCTTGTCGACTTCGCGCGATTTCGAGATGTCCCAATTTTGGCAGTTCGCGATGGCCAGGAATGGGGCGAGATAAGAGTGGTCCGGATGATCCACTTCGAGGTTGTAGACCTCGCCGTTGTATGGAAGCCGCTCGATGCGGGTGATCGGCACCAGGAAGCTTCGGCCAGAATCGCGATTGCGAGACCGCTCCGGGTGATCGTCTGGCCGCGGATCGTAGCGCTTGAGCAGGAAGCAGACGGTGTAGATCTTTCGCTGGGAAACCGTGCGCCCTTCTATCACGCCTGTCGGTGGAGGCGTGTATTCGCTGTACGCGGGTAGCAATCCCAGATGCAGGCCCAGTTCAAAGATACCCAATGCGAGTTGCTCCGAGACCGTTCCAGCCTTGACGTGCGTTGCGTCGCGATGGCCATCCCCGGCGAAATACCCCTCAAGGAAAGCACGCAGCACGGATTCCGTAGCGTCCCGGATACACGAAGGCACGCGCTTGCCGTACGCATGACGGCCACAGAGCGTCTCGAACAGGCGTGCCAGGGACGTCTGCCGGCACTCGACCGTGATGGTGGTGCGCCGCGGGACGATGACAGGCCGCGCGTTAAAGAGTTCGACCAGCAGGCGCGCGGTCTGCGCGATGAGGTCTTGCTCGTGCCGGCCGAAGCAGAAGGAGACGACGCATGAGTTCGGGCGATCCGGATGGGGGATCAGGGTGCCTTCCGCACAGAAAAGCCCGAGCAGCCATGCCAGGCCTGGACTCAGTGGGATCTTTGCGGGAATCCCGTCTCCCTTTTCGCCCATGAATCGCACTCGAGCGCCGCGCTTCACGAGCACGACGGGGCGGTCATTCTCGGTTGCCACCAGGATTCCACGCGCGAGTTGTCCACGCAGTTTGCGCAGGTAGGCGGGGTGGTAGCCGGTCGCGGCGGCGAGCTGCCCGGAGGTTGCTTCCACCCGTAGCAAATGGGCCAGCTGGCTAGTAGCGACGCGTCGAGGCCGCGCTGCGTGAGCACGGACCTCCAGTTTGGCAAGCCACTCTGCCGTGTCGAGCACTGGGTTGTTATTCCCAGCGTGACGCCTCGGAACAACCAGATAGTGATCGGTCGTCAAGTCGGCAGCCGGGACCTTCAGCGTGGTGTGAGGGTCCGAGCGATGTACTGCGAAAACGTTGTGATCGGGCGTCGCCAAAAGCGTGGGGTTGCAGGCCGCGCGTATCGAAACCAGCTCCCCTGAGTATGGCCTCGCAAAAACCTTGGAAACGGAAGCTGCCTTGCCGTCACGCACCCACACCTGAAGTCGACCCGGGATGCCAGCGCGCCCCTCGCCGAGAGGAATCTTTTCGGGGCATTCTTCAAATAGATCATGGACTCGCCGCATCCCATCGGCGGTCGCGATCCAGGTGGTGCCGGGGACGCAAAACTTGCAGGCCAGGTTGCATCCCGCCGTGCCGAACGAAAGGATCGGCGTGCCGGGCAGGTAATGATTCAGCGGTTTCTTCTCGATCGGGTCGATGCAGAAGCCGCTCGAGCGGCCGTAGCTGGTCAGCACGATCGCGTCGCCGGCGCGGGCGCGCACGAAGCACAGGCCCTGCTCGCCGTCGTGCAGCTTGCAGGCGCGCGGGCACAC
>JBQTJQ010000009.1:0-2832 GCA_052386975.1 Gammaproteobacteria bacterium
GCTTCTTGCGCTCGACCAGCTTGGCGTTCTTCATGCGCCGGGTGGCGTTGGCGATCACGTACTGCGCGATCTGCTCGCCGCCCTCGGGGTGCTGGTTCAGCCACAGGCCGAAGGCGTCGTGCACCACACCCTGCACGAAGGTCGCGGTGTCGCGCGAGGCCAGTCGCTCCTTGGTCTGGCCGGCGAACTGCGGATCCTGCATCTTGATCGACAGCACGTGCGCGCAGTTCTGCCAGGCGTCCTCCGGCGCGAGCTTCATGCCGCGCGGAAGCAGGTTGCGGAACTCGCAGAACTCGCGGATCGCCTCGGTCAGGCCGGTGCGCAGGCCGTTGACGTGCGTGCCGCCCTGGATGGTCGGGATCAGGTTGACGTAGCTCTCGCCGATCACGTTGTCGCCCTCGGGCGCCCAGATCAGCGCCCACTCGGCGGTCTCGCGCTCGGACTCGAACTTGCCGGTGAACGGCTCCGGCGGCAACAGCACCTTCTCGCTCTTGAGGCCCTCCATGAGGTACTCGACCAGGCCGTTCTCGTACTCCCAGCTGACCTTCTCTTTAGTCGCCTCGTCCTCGAGCGTGACCTTGAGGCCCGGGCACAGCACCGCCTTGGCGCGCAGGACTTGTTTCAGGTGCGACAGCAGGAACTTGGGCGTGTCGAAGTACTTCGGGTCGGGCCAGAACTTGACGAGGGTGCCGGTGCGCGACTTCGGCGCCGCTCCGACCTTCTTCAGCGGGCCGGTGCGATCGCCGCCCTTGAAGGTCATGGCGTATTCGGTGGCGTCGCGCCAGACCGTGACCTCGAGCTTGCTCGACAGCGCGTTCACGACCGAGACGCCGACGCCGTGCAGGCCGCCGGAGAACTTGTAGGTCTTGTCGCTGAACTTCGCACCCGAGTGCAGGCGCGTCAGGATCAGTTCGACGCCGGTGACCTTGTGCTCCGGATGCACGTCCACCGGCATGCCGCGGCCGTCGTCCTTGACCTGGCACGAGCCGTCGGCGAACACGATGACATCGACCTGCTTCGCATAGCCGGCCAGTGCTTCGTCCACCGCGTTGTCGACCACTTCCTGGGCGAGGTGGTTGGGGCGGCTGGTGTCGGTGTACATGCCCGGCCGGCGACGCACCGGATCCAGGCCTGACAGGACTTCGATTTCTTCCGCGCTGTATTTGGCCAAAGGGCGAGAGGCGTTGAAAATTCGGGCGGAAACCTAACGGATGGGGCCAGCCAAAGCAACCGTTTACACTAAGCGCCCTTCGTGCCGCCGCTTCCCGGAAATGACCAAGACCAACGAGGCTGACAGCGACCTCGCCCGCTTCGAAGCGGCCTTGGCCGAGCTCGAGGCCCTCGTCGCCAAGCTCGAGCGCGGCGAGCTCAAGCTCGAGGAATCGCTGCAGCTGTTCGAGCGCGGCGTGGCGCTGACCCGGCAGTGCCGCCAGTCGCTGGACAAGGCCGAGCTCAAGGTCAAGCAGCTGCTGGCCGACGGCTCGCCGGACGAGCGAAAGCCGGCCTGACGTGGCTTTCTCCGAGAGCCTGCCGGGCTACCTCAAGCGCCTCGACCAGGCCCTGGACCACTGGCTGCCGCCGGCGACGCACTACCCGCCGCGCCTGCACGAAGCCATGCGCTACGCGGCCAGCGGCGGCAAGCGCCTGCGGCCGTTGCTGATCTACGCCACCGGCGAGGTGCTCGGCGTGCCGCCGCGCGCGCTCGACCCGGCCGCCGCCGCGGTCGAGCTGGTGCATGCCTATTCATTGGTACACGACGACCTGCCGGCGATGGACGACGACGACCTGCGGCGCGGCCAGCCGACGGTGCACCGCAAGTTCGACGAGGCGCTCGCCATCCTGGCCGGCGACGCCATGCTGGCGCTGGCGTTCTGCGCGCTGACGCACGACGCCGGCGCCGGGCTCGACCCGCCGCAGCGGCTGAAGATGATCGAACTGCTGGCCGACGCTTCGGGCAGCCGCGGCATGGCGGGCGGCCAGGCCATCGACCTGCAGTCGACCGGCAAGCAGATCTCGGTCGCCGAGCTCGAGGCCATGCACATCCACAAGACCGGCGCGCTGATCCGCGCCAGCGTGCTGATGGCCTGCTACGCGGGCGCGCCGATCGACAGCGCGCACCTCGACGCCCTGGATCAATATGGCAAGGCGCTCGGCCTGGCCTTCCAGATCCAGGACGACATCCTCGACATCGAGGGCGACACGCTGCAGACCGGCAAGAACACCGGCAAGGACCACAACCGCAACAAGCCGACGTATCCCTCGGTGATGGGCATGCCGGCCGCCAAGGCCCGCGCGCGCGAGCTGTTCGACCGCGCACGCGCCGCCCTCGAGCCCTTCGGCGGCAAGGCCGCCCCGCTGCTCTGGCTCGCGGATCACATCGAAGGCCGCAACCGCTGAGCTTCAAAGGTGACAGACACCTTTGAACTTCAAAGGTGTCTGTCACCTTTGAAACGGCGCGTATAATTTGCGGCCCATGACCGACATCCCCGGCTACGCCCTCCTCGGCCGCGTCAACACGCCCGAAGACCTGCGCCGCCTGCCCGCGGAGGAGCTGCCGGCGCTCGCGGTCGAGATGCGGCGCTACCTGATCGAGACGCTCGGCCGCATCGGCGGGCACTTCGCGGCGAACCTGGGCACGGTGGAGCTCTCGATCGCGCTGCACCGCGTGTTCGACACGCCCAACGACCGCCTGGTGTGGGACGTCGGCCACCAGGCCTACCCGCACAAGATGCTGACCGGCCGCCGCGCGCGGCTCGAGACCATCCGCCGTCACGGCGGCCTGGCGCCGTTCCTGCAGCGCTCGGAAAGCGAGCACGACGTGTTCGGCGCCGG
>JBQTJQ010000010.1:0-9154 GCA_052386975.1 Gammaproteobacteria bacterium
GCCTGGCCGTTGATGCCGCCGGCGTCGGGCAGGCACAGCCAGGCCACGCGCTGCGCCACTTCCTCCGGCGTGACCAGCCGGCCCATGGCGTTGGCACTGGTGAACTGCGCCAGCGCCTCGGCCTCCGAGCGGCCGGTCTTGCGCACGAGGGTCGCGACCGCGTTGCGCACGATGTCGGTGTCGGTGTAGCCCGGGCAGACGGCGTTCACGGTGATGCCCTTGCTGGCGTACTCGAGCGCCAGCGCGCGGGTCAACCCCACCACCGCGTGCTTGGCCGCGACGTAGCCGGCGACGTACGGAAAACCGCGCAGGCCGGCGACGCTGGCGACGTTGACGATGCGGCCCCAGTTGCGCTCGATCATGTCGGGCAGCGCAGCGCGCGTGCACCAGTGCACGCCGTCGAGGTTGACCGCCAGCGCCTCGCGCCACTGCGTCGGGTCGATCTTCAAGTACGGCATGGACTCCACCGCGCCGGCGGTGTTGCCCAGGATGTCGATCGGCCCGCCCTTCTCGCGCGCCTTGGCGAAGGCCGCCGCGACCTGCTCGGGCTGGGTGACGTCCACGCCGTTCGAGCGGCTCATCGGCGTCACGCGCAAGCCCTGTGCGGTGAGCGCCTGGACGATGGCGGCGCCGATGCCGCGGCTGGCGCCGGTGACGACCGCGTGCCTAGACATTGATGACCATCTCGGCGGCGCGCTTGAGGTTGCGCTGCATCTGGTCGAAACCCATCTGGTACTGCGGCGGCACGAATACGGCTTCGCCACGATAGCCCTGCGCCGCCGCGGCGCGCAGCACCCAGTTCGGGTCCATCAGGTGCGGCCGCGCGAGGCAACAGAGGTCGGCGCGGCCCGAGGCCAGGATGCTGTTGACGTGGTCCACCTCGTAGATGTTGCCCACCGCCATGGTGGCGATGCGCGCGTCGTTGCGGACCTGGTCGGAGAGCGGCGTCTGGAACATGCGCCCGTAGACCGGGCGCGCGTCGGGCGTGGTCTGGCCGGCGGAGATGTCCATGATGTCGACGCCGGCTTGCTTGAAGGCCCTGGCGATCTTCACGGATTCGGCGGGCGTGATGCCTTCGTCGCCAACCCAGTCGTTGGCCGAGATGCGCACGGCGATGGGCCGGTCCTGCGGCCACGCCGCGCGCACCGCCTTGAACACCTCCAGCGGATAGCGCAGGCGGTTGTCGAGGCTGCCGCCGTATTCGTCGCGGCGCGCGTTCATCAGCGGCGTGATGAACGCCGACATGAGATACCCGTGCGCATAGTGCATCTCGAGCATGTCGAAGCCGGCGCGCGCGGCGCGCCGCGCGGCGGCGACGTACTCGTCGCGCACGCGATCCATGTCGGCGCGGGTCATTTCGCGCGGCACCTGGTTGGCCTTCGCATAGGCCTTGGCCGAGGGCCCGATCGGCTGCCAGTTGCCCGAGTCCAGCGGCACGTCGTTGCCTTCCCAGCCGACCCTGGTCGAGGCCTTGGGCCCGGCGTGGCCCAGCTGCACGCAGAACCTGGCCTGCGAGTGCGCGTGGACGAACTCGACGATGCGCTTCCAGGCCGCCTCCTGCGCGTCGTTCCACAGGCCGGCGCAGCCCGGCGAGATGCGGCCCTCGCGCGAGACGTCGGTCATCTCGGTGTAGACCAGCCCCGCCCCGCCGCGCGCCAGCGCGCCGTAGTGCACCAGGTGCCAGTCGTCGGGCAGGCCCTCGGCTGCGCTGTACATGGACATCGGCGAGACCACGATGCGGTTGGGCAGGGTCATGCCACGCAGCTTGAAGGGCGTGAACATGGGCGGGACGTGTTGGTCGCCGGCGCCCGCCTGCACCGCGAACGCGCGCTCGACGCTCTCGAGCCAGGCCTTGTCGCGCAGGCGCAGGTTCTCGTGGCTGACGCGCTGGCTGCGGGTGAGCAGCGCGTAGGTGAACTGCTTGACGCCGTAATCGAGGTAGCGGCCGATCTCCTCGAACCAGCCCATCGAGTTGCGCGCCGCGCTCTGCAGCTTCAGCGCCTCGACTTCGCGCTCGGCCTGGTAGGTCGCCAGCGCCTCTTTCAGCGGCGCGCCGGAATGCAGGTGACGCGCCAGGCTGATGGCGTCCTCGAAGCCGAGCTTGGTGCCCGAGCCGATCGAGAAATGCGCGGTGTGGGCGGCATCGCCGATCAGCACGACATTGCCCTTGACCCAGTTGCGGCACAGCACGCGCGGGAAGTTGATCCAGGCCGAGCCGCGGATGTGCCTCGAGTTGGTCAGCAGCTTGTGGCCACCGAGGTGCTTCTCGAAGATGCGCCGGCAGGTCTCGGCGCTCTCGTCGTGCGACATGCGGTCGAAGCCCGCCTTGTCATACGTCTCCGGACGGCATTCGACGATGAAAGTCGAAGTGTCCTGGTCGAACTGGTAGGCGTGCGCCCACATCCAGCCATGCTCGGTCTGCTCGAACATGAAGGTGAAGGCGTCGTCGAAGCGCTGGTGCGTGCCTAGCCAGACGAACTTGTTGGGCCGCATCTCGATGTCGGCCTTGAAGCCGGCGAGGTCGGCGTTGCGCACCCTGGAGTTGAGGCCGTCGGCGGCGACGACCAGGTCGGCGTCCTTGAAGCGCTCGAGGTCGGCCAGCTGCACCTCGGTCGCGTACTGCTGCTTCACGCCGAGCTCGGCGGCGCGCCGCGACAGGATCTCGAGCATGCGCCGGCGGCCGATGCCGATGAAGCCGTGCCCGCCCGAGCGCTCGACCTGCCCGCGGATCTTGACGTCGATGTAGTCCCAGCGGATCAGCTCGTCGGCCATCGCCTTGGCGCTGACCGGGTCGTTGGCGGCGAGGTTCTCCAGGGTCTGGTCGGAGAACACCACGCCCCAGCCGTAGGTGTCGCCCGGCTGGTTGCGCTCGTACACGGTGACGTCATGCGACGGGTCGCGCAGCTTGAGCGAAATCGCCAGGTACAGGCCCGACGGCCCCGCCCCCAGGCACACGACCTTCATCGCCTCCCTCCAGATACATTACACGTAAAGTTATTGTACACTACCCTCCACTTAAAGGGGTCAGGTTCATTTATCGAGGCGCCGTCCGATGGCACGTTCGTTCAAGCGAATAAATGAACCTGACCCCTTTTCTCCCAGGCACTTCCTCTGGTCGCTGCGTGACGGTGTGGCCACCGTCACGCTGAACAACCCGGCCCGCAAGAACCCGCTGACCTTCGATTCCTACCGCGAGTTGACCGACACCTTCGTGACGTTGAAGAAGGCCAGGGACGTGAAGGTCGTGGTGATCACCGGCGCCGAAGGCAACTTCTGCTCCGGCGGCGACGTGCACGACATCATCGGCCCGCTGACGAAGATGAAGCCGGCCGGGCTGCTGAAGTTCACGCGCATGACCGGCGCGCTGGTCAAGGCCATGCGGGCCTGCCCGCAGCCGATCGTCGCCGCGGTGGACGGCGCCTGCGCCGGCGCCGGCGCGATCCTGGCGATGGCCTCCGACCTGCGCTACGCCACTCCGCGCGCGCGCGTCGCCTTCCTGTTCGTGCGCGTCGGCCTGTCCGGTGCCGACATGGGCGCCTGCGCGCTGCTGCCGCGCATCGTCGGCCAGGGCCGCGCCGCCGAGCTGCTCTACACCGGCCGCGCCATGAGCGCGGACGAGGGTTTCGCCTGGGGCTTCTACAACAAGCTCATCGCGCCCGAGGCGCTGCTGGCCGAGGCCCAGGCGCTGGCGCGCCAGCTCGCCGGCGGGCCGACGTTTGCGCACGCCATGACCAAGAAGATGCTGCATCGCGAGTGGAACATGGGCGTGGATGCGGCGATCGAGGCCGAGGCCAGGGCCCAGGCCATCTGCATGCAGACGAAGGATTTCCGCCGCGCCTACGAGGCCTTCGTGGCCAGGCGCACGCCCGAGTTCAAGGGGGACTGATGGACCGCACGTTCCTGGACTGGCCGTTCTTCGACAAGCGCCATCGCGAGTTGGCCGGCAAGCTGGAGAAGTGGGCCAGGCGCAACGTCGCGGGCAGCCACGACTTGGTCGACGATGAATGCCGCCGACTGGTCAAGGCACTCGGCAAGGGCGGCTGGCTCGAGCACGCCGCGCCGAACAACGGCAAGCCCGACGTGCGCACGCTCGCGCTGGTGCGCGAGACGTTGGCGCGCCACTCCGGCCTCGCCGATTTCGCCTTCGCCATGCAGGGCCTGGGCAGCGGACCGATCACGCTGTTCGGCACCCCGGCGCAGCGGCGCGATTACCTGGCGCCGGTTCGTGCCGGCAAGAAGATCGCCGCCTTCGCGCTGACCGAGCCCAAGGCCGGCTCCGACGTCGCCGCGCTCGCCATGACCGCGCGCGCCGACGCCGAAGGCTGGGTGCTCAACGGCGAGAAGACTTTCATCTCCAACGGCGGCATCGCTGATTTCTACGTGGTGTTCGCGCGCAGCGGCGGTGCCGGCAGCAAGGGCATCAGCGCGTTCATCGTCGATGCCGGCAATCCGGGCCTGAAGGTTGCCGAGCGCATCGAGGTCATCGCGCCCCACCCGCTCGCGCGCCTGTCGTTCAAGGACTGCCGCGTGGCGAGAACCGCGCTGGTCGGCAAGGCCGGCGAAGGCTTCAAGGTGGCGATGGCCACGCTCGACGTGTTCCGCACCACGGTCGGTGCCGCCGCGCTGGGCTTCGCCCGCCGCGCGCTCGACGAAGCACTGGCGCGCGTGACGAAGCGCGAGCTGTTCGGCGCCGCCATGGCTGAGCTGCCGCTGGTGCAGGCGCAGCTGGCGCAGATGGCGCTCGACATCGACGCCAGCGCGCTGCTGGTCTACCGCTCGGCCTGGACCCGCGACCGGGGCGCCGAACGCGTCACCCGCGAGGCCTCGATGGCCAAGCTGCACGCGACCGAATCGGCGCAGCGCGTGATCGACGCGGCGGTGCAGATGTTCGGCGGCCTGGGCGTCACCACCGGCGTGCCGGTCGAGGCGCTGTACCGCGAGATCCGCGCGCTGCGCATCTACGAGGGCGCTTCCGAGGTGCAACAACTCGTCATCGCCAGGCAGGTGCTCGGTGCGCATCGTCCAGCCTGAAGGCTGGCCGCGGCCGCGCGGCTACGCCAACGGCATCGTCGCCGAGGGCCGCCTGCTGTTCGTCGCCGGCCAGATCGGCTGGAACGAAAAAGAGCAGTTCGACAGCGACGACCTGATCGAGCAGACCCGCCAGGCGCTGAAGAACCTGGTCGCCGTGCTGAAGGCCGGCGGCGCCAAGCCCGAGCACGTTGCGCGCCTGACCTGGTACCTGACCGACAAGCGCGAGTACCTCGCGCGCGCCCGCGAGTTCGGCGCGGCGTACCGCGAGCTCATGGGCAAGCACTACCCGACCATGGCGATGGTGCAGGTGGTCGCGCTGATGGAGGATCGCGCAAAGGTCGAGGTCGAGGCCATCGCGGTGCTGCCGGATGGCGGATAAACGCGCCCCGGACACGCGCAGCAAGAACGCGCTGCGTGCCTGGATCCAGCTGACCAAATGCGCCAAGCGCATCGAGGCGCACGTCAACCGCCGCTTCGCCGAGTCCCACGGCACCTCCCTGTCGCGTTTCGACGTGCTGGCCAACCTCGCGCGCTGCGAGCGCCATGCCGCCGGCGCGACAGAACTTTCACGCATGCTGCTGGCCTCGCAGGGCAACATCACGCGCCTGCTCGACCGCATGGAGCAGGACAGGCTGGTGCGCCGGCGCCCGAGCCCGGCCGACCGCCGCATCAACGAGGTGCAGATGACGCGCGCCGGCGAAACGCTGTTCGCGCGGCTCGCGCGCGACCACGAAGCCTGGACCGACGGCATGTTCGGCAACCTCGACAACGACGAGCTCAAGCAGCTCATCACGCTGCTCGGCAAGGTCCGCGCGCGGCTCGCAGGAGCGCCTTCAGGCGCGACCGCCGCGCGAGCCAGGCCATGAGCGAACCCCCCACCCTGGTGCGCGCGGTGTCGCGCTGGCAGATCGTCGGCCTGTCCATCAACGACGTCATCGGCAGCGGCATTTATCTCTTGCCGGCGGCGGCGGCGGCGCTGCTCGGCCCGGCCAGCGTCTGGGCCATCCTGTTCGCCGGCTTCGCGGTCGGGCTGATCGTGCTGTGCTACGCGCAGGCGGCGAGCTACTTCGACCAGCCCGGCGGCGCCTACCTGTACACGCGCGAAGCCTTCGGTGGCTTCGTCGGCTTCGAGATCGGCTGGATGACCTGGCTGACGCGCCTGTCCACGGCGGCGGCGCTGGCCAATGCGCTGGCGCTGGCGGTCGCGGCGCTGTGGCCGCCGGCCGCCGACGGCCTGCCGCGCGCGGCCATCGCGGCCGCCTCGCTGCTGGTGCTGACCGGGCTCAACCTGATCGGCGTGCGCAGCGGCGCGCGCACCGGCGTGGTGCTGGTGATCGGCAAGATGCTGCCGCTGGTGTTCTTCGCCGCCGTCGGCGTCGCGTACGTGGACTGGTCGGCGGCCCTGGCCATCGGCACGCCGCCGGCCGGCGCCGCGCTGACCGAAGCCGCGCTGCTGCTGTTGTTCGCCTACGCCGGCTTCGAGAACACGCCGGCCGCCGCCGGCGAGTACAAGGACCCGCAGCGCAACGTGCCGTTCGCGATGCTGACCATGATCGTGATCGTCACGATCACCTACGTCGTGATCCAGATGATCGCGCTCGGCACCCTGCCCGGCATCGCCGCATCGAAGTCGCCGCTGGCCGAGGCCGCCGCCGGCTTCGCCGGCGCCCCGGCCGCGTGGCTGATGACGATCGGCGCGGCGCTGTCGATCCTCGGCACCAACAACAACACCATCCTGTTCGGCGCGCGCTACGCCTATGCGATGTCGCGCGACGGCGTCGGCCCGGCCGCGTTCGCCGGCGTTCACCCGCGGTACCGCACGCCGGCGTTCGCGCTGCTGGTGCAGCTTGCGATCGCGCTGCCGCTGGCGTTGTCCGGTTCGTTCGTGCAGCTGGCGCTGCTGTCGGTGATCTCGCGGCTGTTCGCCTACACCGGCACCGCCGCCTCGCTGCTGGTGCTGCGCCGGCGCTTCGCGGATCGCGCCGACGCGCTGCGCCTGCCGGGCGGGCCGCTGATCCCGCTCGGGGCGCTGGTTGTCTCGCTGACGCTGCTGGCCAGCGCGGGATGGAAGAACCTCGCCGCCGCCGCCGCGGCATTGGCGCTCGGCGCGGTGATCTACGCCTTCAGGCGGAAAGGATGAAGGCGAAGCGCGCCTGCAGGACCTCGCCCTTCGCCAGCGCCAGCAGCAACTCGGGCCGGAACAGGCCGTCATCGGCGTTGCCGGGCTCGTCCGGGAAGTAAAGCTGCGTGGTGAGCAACCGCCCGCCGCCGGGACGGAAGATGCGCACGTGGAAGTGGCGCGTGCGCCAGCCGTAATCCGCCGGCAGCACGGTCTGGAATTTCACCGCGCCCTGCGCGTCGGCGCGCTGGTGGCCGCGCAGGCGGAAGCCGTCGTTGTCGTAGCGGCCCTTGCTGTCGGCGTGCCAGAGGTCGACCACGGCGTTCTCGAGCGGCCGGCACTGCGCGTCGAGCACGGTGGCGTGCAGGTCGAGCGGCTGGCCCGCGGGGTCGTCGGCGCGGAAGTTCATTTTCGCCGGCGAGTCGGGCGTGTAGAACGGGCCGGCGGTCTGCGGCACGGTCTGTTCGCCGCAAGCCGGGGTGGGCTGCGCGGCACCCTGGGAGTCGTGCACCGCCAGCGCGCGCGGCAGCCACAGCGCCGGCAGCGCAGCGCCCGCTTTCAACAGCCGGCGGCGCGTGGGTTCCGCGACGGGAGCGCGTGGCATAGCATGGCCACCATACACCCGCGGAACGGAGCGATGGACCGCCGATTCCTGCCTGGCCTGGTGGTGTGCCTCGCCGCTTGCGGCGGCGATGACGACGGCGCCTGCGTGGTGCCCGACGTCGCGCAGGCGAGCTGCCCGCAGGGCGGCAGCTGCCCAGCGGTGGCGCTGTCGGGCGACAGCCCGTCCCCAAACCTGGGCACGTTCAAGGGCTTCGCCGATCCCTCCGTGTACGCGGATCCGGCGGTGCCGGGACGCGTGTGGCTGGCCTACTCGTGGCCGCACGTCGTGCCGGGGCAGGACCCGGGCGGCAACACCGTGCAGCTGGCGGCGGTGCGCAACCACCTGGCGCGCAGCGACGACGGCGGCGCGAGTTTCGCGTACCAGCAGATCCTGTGGCCGGACGTCGCCCTGGCCGACCCGGAGGGCAGCGGCGAGGACGGCCGCATCAGCTCCGAGACCGCCTCGCTCGCTGCCATCACCAGCGCCGGCGTCACCACCTGGTACGGCGCGCACCTGCGCTACTTCCTGCGGCCGATCACCGGCTACAACCCGAAATACGGCACCAGCTGGCACGTGCGCATCGGCGCGGCGGCGAGCCCGCCCGGCCTCGCCACCGCGACCGAAACGGTGCTCGGCGTCACCGGCACGCACGGCGCGTACCAGCCGAACGTGAGGATGGACCAGCTGGCCGGGCTGCCGCTGCAGCATTGCGCGATGCTGAACAACCCCACGTTGTACGCGCAGGACCAGACGCTGTACCTGATCGTCGAGTGCCTGGCCTTCGTCGGCACCACCGCCGACTACGCGAACACCACGACGCAGGTGTTCGCGACCAACCCGGCGGGCGCCGCGCCGACCTGGACCTGGCGCCACGTCGGCAAGCTCGGCGACGTGCAGCTCGCCGCCGAGCTGAACAACGACACCATCCTGCAGCCCGACGTGTCGCGGGCCGCCGACGGCGCGCTGGTCTGGCTGGTCACGCCGGCGCACGTCGACGCGAACTCGCCGGTCGGCACGGTCGGCGACGGCTGCGTCGCGCTGGAGCTGGAATCGATCGACCCGCCGGCGCTGGCGCGCGACTGCCGGGGCGATCCGGTGGTGCGCGCGCGCATCACCGGCCTCGGCGTCGGGGCCTGCACGCACGACCGGCTGTCGGCCACCGGCATCATCGCGACCTCGCAGGGCGCGACCGGCGGCAACTGGGCGATCAGGGCCTCGGGCGTCGGGCCCTGACCGCCCGCGTCGCTACTTCTTGGCCGGCTTGTTGGCGAAGAAGTCCGGGCTGTAGACCGACTGCGTCGAGAAACCGATGCGAACGCACTCGCCGTTCACGGCCCAAACGACCACGATGAACGAGAAACCAGCCGTGGCGCGCATCTGGTCGAGCAGGTTGGCGTTGG
>JBQTJQ010000011.1:0-2428 GCA_052386975.1 Gammaproteobacteria bacterium
CGGTCTCGAGCACCGCCATGTCCACGTCCGGGTCGCGCAGCACCATGGCCGCGGCCTTGGGGCCGGTGAAGTCGCCCTTCATGGTCAGGTTGCCGTTGATGTAGACGGCGTCGGTGGTGGTCAGTCCGACGTGGTGGCCCGACATGCGCAGCACGTGCGCCAGCATGCGCGCCGTGGTGGTCTTGCCGTTGGTGCCGGTCAGCGCCGCGATCGGCACCCGCGCCGGCGTGCCGGGCGGGAACATCATGTCCAGCACCTTGCCGGCGATGTCGCGCGGCTTGCCCTCGCTCGGCGACACGTGCATGCGGAACCCGGGCCCGGCGTGGACCTCGCAAATGCCGGCGCCGTTGTTCTTGTACGACACCGAGATGTCGTCGGACAGGAAATCCACGCCGCCGATGTCGAGGCCCACGGCCTTGATGGCGCGCTCGGCCATCTCGCGGTTGTCGGGGTGGATCACGTCGGTCACGTCGATCGCGGTGCCGCCGGTGGAGAGGTTCGCCGTGCGCCGCAGCAGCACCATCTCGCCCTTCGGCGGCACCGTGCTCCACTTGTAGTCCTTGTCGGCGAGGCAGGACTCGGCCTGCGGGTCCATCTGGATCTGGGTCAGCTCCTTCTCTTGGCCGTTGCCGCGGCGCGGGTCGCGGTTCACCGTTTCCACCAGCTGCTTGACCGTGTGCTGGCCGTCGCCGACCACGTGCCCCGGCATGCGCCGCGCCGCGGCCTCGAGCTTGCCGTTGATCACCAGCAGCCGGTGGTCGTAGCCGCGGATCATGGCCTCGACCAGCACGCCGTCGCTGTGCTCCTTGGCGGCGTCGTAGGCGGCCTCCAGCTCCTCCTCGTTCTTCACGCCGACCGTCACGCCGCGGCCGTGGTTGCCGTCCACCGGCTTGACCACCACCGGGTAGCCGATCTTTTCCGCCGCCTGGATGGCGCGCTTGAGCGCGTACACCAGGCGCTGCTGCGCCACCGGCAGGCCGAGGTCCGACAGGATCCTGTAGGCCAGCGACTTGTCCTTGGCGATCTCGGTGCCGATCATCGAGGTGCCGCTGGTGGTCGTGGCCTCGATGCGCTTCTGGTAGCGGCCGTGGCCCATCTGGATCAGCGACTGGCTGTTGAGCCGGAACCAGGGGATGCCGCGCGCCTCGGCGGCGCGGATCAGCGAGCGCGTCGACGGCCCCAGCGCGCGCTTCTCGGCCAAGTGGAGGAAATCGTCGTAGCCCTGCTCGAGCTCGGCCCAGGAGCGGGCGGCGCGATCGCCGAAGGCGATGTGGTCGAGGATGTCGAGCGCCAGGCCGCCGGCGGTCAGGCCCACTTCCTCGTCGTCGTAGCCGAACAGCACGTGGCAGTGCTCGTCTTCCTTGGGCACCGCCCGGCACGCCGCGAAGCGGGTCTCGGCGCCCGAGCGCACCTGCAGTTGCAGCGCCAGCGCGGCGTGGATGTGGCCGGCGTCGCCGTCCTTCGGCAGCCAGCCGTCCGCGTCCCAGCGGGCCAGCTTGTCGAGCAGGTCCGGCAGCCGGCGCCGCAGCGGCGCGCCGTCGCGGTGGCGCGCGTAGTCCACCGTGAGCCGGATCGCGCGCGTGGCGTGATAGCGGTTCGGCCCGACGAATACCGCGGTGTGAAGAATTTTCATGCTGTCCCCCACCCCATCATGCATCCTCTTCAGCGCTTCGCTGCCTTGCGCAGGTCCGGCTCGCGGATGGCCCGGCGGGTCTCCAGCGGCCGGTGCACGCTGATGTTAAAGCGCGCCTGCCCGGTCGTGTCGTCCACCGCCAGCGTATCAACGCTGCACTGCACCTGCGGGAAATCGTCCGGCAGGCGCGTGGCCTCGGCCACGAACCGCGCCAGCACGTCGCCCACGCGCAACCCGTCCGGCCGGCCGCCTTCGCAGATCAGCCCGCTGGTGGTGTCGAAGGCCGCGCCGGGCTTCAGGTGCACCAGCTGCACGTTCTCGGCGCTGAAGCCGTGCGGCTGCGGCGTGTAGGTCGTCTCGCGCAGGTCGAGCACCACCATGCCGCTGGCGCCGATGGCCTGGATGCGATGGCCGCCGCCGGTGGACACCAGCCCGGCTTCCTCGGGCAGGCCGAAGCCGTAGCGGGCGCCCTCGTCGAGGCAGGACACCAGCAGGCGCCCGAGCCGGTGGCGCGAGGTGAAATGCTGGTCGATCAGCCCTTCGCGGAACAAACCGATGCCCTCCTGCACCACCACGCCGCGGTACCAGGGATCGGGCGAGGTGCCGTAGATCAGCGCCTCGTCCGAGCCGCCGCCGCCGATCATGGCCGAGGCCAGCGCGGTGCTCGAGCCACCGACGGCGATCAGCGTGCCGCCGGCGCGGTAGGCCGCGACCAGCGCGTTGAGCAGGGGCGTCTCCTCGGCCTGCTGGAACAGGGCGCGCATCAGCCGCTCCTGGCTGCCGCCGGTGAGCAGG
>JBQTJQ010000012.1:0-8886 GCA_052386975.1 Gammaproteobacteria bacterium
CCTCGAGCTTGGCGCCGCCGCGCGTCGCGCCGAGCGTGACCACGCCGAAAGTGATGTGCGTGGAATCGAGCCAGTGGTGCGTGAGCGGCGCCTCGGGTATCGCCACGCCCGAGGCGCGGTGCATGAAGGCCGGCGGGCCGAGCGCCGGCTCGCCCGGCAGGCCCAGGTAACCGAACACCGAGCCAGCGCCGCCGGGACCGAGCGGAAGGCTGTAAGTCGTCGCCAGCTCCATGAACGCATCGTGCGGGTGCTGGCGATCGACCAGCTCTTCCTGGCCGTCCGCGGTTTCGCCCGTCTGGAACAGCAGCGGATAGCCGTGGCGGCCCATCAGGGGATCGGCCGACAGCATCGCGCGCAATCCCCAGGTGCCGGAGCCGAGCGGCCGCTGGCCCATCGCCATGAACATGCTCGGCACAAATACCTTCTCGTCGCCGCGCCTGCCGCCCTGGCGGTCGTACACCAGGTCGGCGTAGCCGTGCAGCATCACCATCCAGGCACCGGCCATGCGGTGATGGCCGTCCATCGGTGCGGCGTCCGCTTGCCAGGCGGTGCCGGAGGCTTCGCGCGACATCGGGTATGGCCCGAGCGCGCCTTCCATCGGCACGTCGTGGCCCGCATGGCCCTCGTGCTGCGCCAGCGCCGGCGCGGCGGCCAGCAGCAGGATCGTCGTCAGCGTCGTTCGCATGGCGATGCGCAGCATCGCAAACCGCGCGCGGGTTCGGCTAGGCCGCGCTGCCGTCGCGCCGCTCCTGGCGCCGCACCGTGCCGGGACCCTGCCCGGTCACGCGCTTGAAGGCGCGGCGGAACGCGGCCTCGGTGCGATAACCGAGGTCGGACGCCACCGCCGCGACCGAGGTGCGCGGGTCGGACAGCAGGCGCCGCGCCTCGGACATGCGCCACTGCGTCAGGTACTCGATCGGGCCGGCGCCCAGCACCGAGGCGAAATGGTTGGCGAAGGCGGTGCGCGACATGTGCGCGGCCTCGGCCAGCGAGGCGACGGTCCAGTCCTTGCCGGGATTGGTGTGGATCGCCTCGAGCGCCTTGACCAGCCGCGGATCGCACACCGCCGCCAGCAGCCCGCGCCGCTGCGGTGCGTGCTCGATGTGGTGGCGCACCGCCATCACGAACAGCGTGTCGGCCATCTTGTCGAGGATCGCGCGGCTGCCGAACGAGCTGCTGCGGGCCTCGTGCAGCATCAGCTGCGCCAGCTGCCGGAACTGCATGCCGCTCTCCTGCTCGCGCACCACGAAGCACGAGGGCAGCGCGTCGACGATGGCGTTGCGCTTGCCGGTGGCGAACTCGAACTCGCCGCACAGCATGCTGGTGAAGCGCGCCTCGGGCGCGGCCTTGCCGTCGGGCGTGGCGCTCAGGGTGTGGGCCGCGCCCTGCGGGAACACGATCAGGTCGCCTGCCGCCAGGCGCTCCGGCGCGCCGAGCGCGCCGCAGCGCACCCAGCACACGCCGCTGTCGATCAAGTGGAAGGCGCCGTGGTCGGTGGCCGGCTCCCGCTCGGTCCAGTTGTCGCAGTAGCTCTGGCTCGAACTGATGCTGGCGCGCAGCTGGTTGCTGCGCAGCACCGCCGAGAAAACCGACTCACCTGACTGGTCGAGCATGCCCGCTCTCGCCGCCGCCGCATCCGGCAATGGATCCGGTTCCAGTATGACGCAATGACGCACGGGGTCCCCGGCTGGCGTGGTGCGTAGAGGTTAGGACCCGGCGCCGCGCGCGGCCATGCCGCGCCATGCGCGCCTTATGCCCGCACGTACAGCCGCGCGCCCCGATTCCGTGCCCGGGCGTCCACAGGGACGCAAGGACATTTCCACGGCACGGCCGGGGCTGTCGGCCCGGCAGCCGCGCCGCCAGAGTTCGCAGCCATGGAAACCGCAAACGAGAAGGTCTCGACCCCGACCAAGGTGCTGATCGCCGCGATCGTGGGCGTGCAGGCGCTCGCGCTCGGCGGTTGCGCCTGGCTCAGCCTGAGCTGGGGCGCGTTCTCGTACCCGACCACGCAGCGCGGCGAGGCCGCCAACGTCGCGGTGAGCGGCGACTGGGCCTACGTCACGCGCGGCGGGCTCGGCCTCGAGGTCGTGCGCGCCGGACGCGACGCCCGCAGCAGGGTGATCATGCCGCCGCCCGGCCTCGACAGCGTGGACGACGTCGCCGTGGCCGACGGGCTGCTGTTCGTGCTCGACGCGCGGGCGCCGGGCCACCTCAGCGTGCTGTCGCTGGCCGATCCGGGCATGCCGCTCCCGGTCGGCGAGCCGGTCGAAGTGCAAGTCGGGCCGTTCTCGGGCGTGACTGCCGCCGGTGGGCGCGTGATCGTCTCCGGGGGCACTTCGGCGCTGACGCTGCGCAGCTACGACGCCGCGGGCCACCTCGGCGCCGCCGTGGCCGAGGCCGACTTCGGGCGCGGCCAGCCCGACGCGCTGCTGTCGGCGAGCGGCGAACTCGGTTTCATCTCGGCGCACGACTACGGGCCGTACTTCCACGTGGTGCTGGTGCGCACTTCGCTGCAGCCGCCGGCGGTGGCCGAGGTCGGTGTCGTGCCGGTGGATACCTACGGCTTCACGCCCGGAGGCGCCAAGCCGGCGAGCTTCCCGCTCGAGACCGCCACCGAAGGCACGCTGCTCTACGTCGCCTCGGCCGCCGGGCTGGACATCGTCGACATCACCGATGCCGCCGCGCCGCGCTCGCTGGCGCAGCTGGATCCCGGCGTGCGGCCGGTCAACGTCGACGTGCGCGACGGCATCGCCGCCGTGGTCGGCTCGGACCCCGCGCCGCTGCTGGTGTTCATCAGCGTGCGCGATCCCGCGCACCCCGAAATCCTGGATTCGTACCCGCTGCCGGAAGGAAGCCTCGCCACCGGAGTCGCGTTGACGGCGCAGTACGCCATCGTCGCGGCGCACGGTCGCGGCGCGCAGTTGTTCGACCGGTCGGCGGGCGCCTGGCAGCACTTCACGCGTCCTTTCCCCCACTTCACCCCCTGGAGTTCCAATCATGACCTCAGTTAAGCGCCTCACCCTCGTCGCCGCCGCGTTGGCGGCCACCCTCGGCACCGTGTCGGTGCCGGCCGCCGGCGACGACGCCGCGGACTACGAAATCACCGTCACCGGTCTGTGGACGGCCGACCGCTTCCCGCTCGAGTATCCAAAAGCCGGCGTGCTGACCGGCCCGCATTTCTCCGGCGTGATCGGCGCCAGCCACAACGGCGGGTTCGCGCTGTTCCGCACCGGCGCGACGCCGACGCCGGGCCTCGAGCGCCTGTCCGAGGAGGGCAAGCACGCCCCGCTCGACGCCGAGATCAAGGCCGCGATCGCCGCCGGCACCGCCGGGGCGCTGTTCGAGAGCGACCCGATCAAGGACTTCGGCAAGAGCGTGACCAGCCGCGTGCACGTGACATCCGCGTTCCCCGAGGTCTCGGCCGTCGCCATGATCGCGCCGAGTCCGGACTGGTTCGCCGGGGTCGTGGGCGTGTCGCTGCAGGAAGGCGGCGCGTTCGTGGCCGAGAAGACCGTCGAGCTGTACGCCTATGACTCGGGCGGCGACAATGGCGCGACGTACACCGCCGTCGACGCCGACAACAAGGCCAAGCAGGCGACGATGGCTGCCTCGGCCCGCCACTTCGGCGGCAAACCGGTGGCGCGCATCACGTTCCGCAAGATCTGAAGTCCGCTGCACCGGCCGGGGCCGCCTCGCGGCCCCGGCCTTTTTCTTGCGCGCGCGGGGTGCGGCGTATAGTGATGCGCCCGCCTCGCGGGAAGGGAGAGCACTCGATGAAACCGGTCGGACTGGTGGACCAGGGTTTCCTGTGGCTGGAGCGGCGCAACCAGCCGATGCACGTCGCAGGCCTGCAGCTGCTGCGGCCCGCCGACGACGATCCGGATTTCGTCGACCGCACCGTCAAGCTCGCGCTCGAGGCCACCCGCGCGCAGCCGCCGTTCAACCAGCGCCTGCTGCGCCGCGGCGGCATGTGGTTCTGGGAGATCGACCGCGACTTCGACGTCGAGTCGCATTTCCACCACCTGGCGTTGCCCAGGCCCGGCCGCATCCGCGAGCTGCTGGCGCTGGTGAGCAAGCTGCACGGCAACCTGATGGACCGCACCAAGCCGCTCTGGGAGCTGTACCTGATCAGCGGGCTCGAGGACGGCCGCGTCGCGCTGTACAGCAAGATCCACCACGCGCTGGTCGACGGCGTCGCCGCCAACCGCATGCTGCTACGGCAGATGTCGGAGAGCCCCGACCAGCGCTCGCTGACGCCGCTGTGGGCCACCGAGCGCAAGAAGAAGGACGCCGAAGCCGAGGGCGCGCGCACCGGGCCGTTCGCGGTGATGGCGCAGGCCGTCGGCATGGCGCGCGAGCAGATCGGCACCCTGCCCGGCGTGGCCCGCGAGGTGCTGCGCACCATCCGCGCGCGCAAGGACCCCGACCAGGTTTCGGCGTTCTCCGCGCCGCGCAGCATCCTGAACCAGCACATCAGCGGCGCGCGGCGCTTCGCCGCGCAGTCCTACTCGTTCAAGCGCATGCGCGCGGCCGGCAAGGCGCTGGGCGCCACCGTCAACGACATCACGCTGGCCATGTGCGCCGGCGCGCTGCGGCGCTACCTGGAGGAACTCGACGCGCTGCCGGACAAGCCGCTGATCGCGATGGTGCCGGTGTCGACGCGCAAGGACGACTCGGAATCGGGCAACCAGGTGGCGATGGTGCTGACCAGCCTCGCCACCGACGTCGCCGATCCGGGCGAGCGCTTCGCCGCGATCATGCGCTCGATGAAGACCGCCAAGGAGCGGCTGGCGCGGATGTCGCAGCTCGAGATGATGAATTACCTCGGCGTGATCATGGCGCCGAGCGGCATCAACATGGCCACCGGCCTGGCGCCGACCTGGCAGGCGTTCAACGTGGTGGTGTCGAACGTGCCGGGCCCGAAGAAGGCGCTCTATTTCAACGGCGCGCGCATGGAGGGGACCTACCCGCTCTCGATCGTGCTGGACGGACAGGCCCTCAACATCACCCTGACCAGCTACGGCGACGACATGGAAATCGGCCTGACGGCGTGCCGCCGCACGCTGCCGCACATGCAGAAGCTCCTCCAATACCTGGAAGATGAGCTGGGGGAGCTGGAGTCGCTGGCGGCCAAGGCAACCTGACGAGTCAACCGGGTGACCTAGACAAAGGTCGTAATACCGAAGTGTGACGCACCTCCCATAATCGCTGCCCATGGATTCGGGGACCACGGCCCCGAGCGGTCGGGAACGCAGGCGCAAGGGACCGATCAATCGGATCAGGCGCTTCATGTACGGGCTGCTGCTGCTCGCGGCAGCTCCGGGGGCGGCTGCGGTCGAATCAATGGCCGATGTCGGCAAGTACCGCATCGAGCCCGCCACCCAGACCCGGCAGAGCGCCGCGCTCGCCACCCTGCAAGGCCTGCTGGTGCTGCGTTCCGGCGCCGACAACGCACCCGATGCCTCGCTCGACACCGTGACGGTGCAGGTTCCAGGCAGCGGCGGGGACAACCCGCAGTTCCGGGTCACCGCCGCCCGCATCGCCGGTGCCGATGGCGTCGGTTTCGACCTGCCGGCCGGCGACTTCGGCGAGTTCCAGCTCAGCCTGCAGGCCCGCAAGAGCGCCGAGCTCTCGGCCTGGTCGCTGGGCGGCCAGCTGGACGTCACGGTGGCCGCGAGCCGCCGCCGCCATATCGCGCTGGTGCCGACGCTGCGCATCAACGAGATGCACGGCCGCGAGATCCGTTACCTCGCCTTCGAGGCCTCGCTGCAGGGCGGCGAGGCGGACACCGACCCGAAATTCGCGTTCAAGTGGCGCATCTGAAGGCCTGATTTCCCGCGCGGTCCGAAGACCGTATTCTGGGCGTTCCACCACGAGGCGCCCATGAAGAACACAGCCCTGGTTGCTCCGCTTGCCCTCGTCGTCCTCGCCGGCTGCGCGCAGCAGCCCACCGCCACCGCCCCGCCCGACACGACGCCCGCGGCCAAGCCGCCGACCTTCGCCGAGGTGCTCGAGCGCTCGTCGCCGGCCGACTGGCGCGCGCTCGATCCCGAAAACACCATCTACCTCGAACTCGCCACCGGCCGCGTGGTGATCGAGCTGGCGCCGGACTTCGCGCCGAACCACGTCGCCAACATCAAGGCGCTGGCGCGCGAGAAGTACTTCGACGGCCTGTTCATCATCCGCTCGCAGGAAAACTACGTGGTGCAGTGGGGCGATCCGGCGGACCCGGACAAAGGCGAGAAAACCAAGCCGATCAGGACCGCGAAGGCGAGCCTGCCCGGCGAGTTCGCGCGGCCGGCCGCGGGCCTGGCCTTCACCCGGCTCGCCGACGGCGACGTCTACGCGCCCGAAGTAGGGCATTCGGGCGGCTTCCCCGCGGCGCGCGATCCGGCCGGCGGCCAGGCCTGGATGACGCACTGCTACGCCGCGCTCGGCGTATCGCGCGGCAACACCGCCGACAGCGGCAGCGGCTCGGGCCTGTACGTGGTCATCGGCCACGCACCACGCCACCTCGATCGCAACATCACGCTGGCGGGCCGCGTGGTGAGGGGCATGGAGCTGCTGACCGTGCTGCCGCGCGGCACCGGGCCGCTGGGTTTCTACGAGAAGCCCGCGCAATACGTGCCGATCCGGCGCGTGCGCGTCGCCGCCGACGTGCCGGTCGCCGAGCGCAGCGGCCTCGAGCTGCTGCGCACCGACACGCCGGCGTTCGCCGCCTGGGTCGACGCGCGCCGCAACCGCCGCGAGGAGTGGTTCCTCGACAAGGTCGGCCACGTTGAAGTGTGCAACGTGCCGCTGCCGGCGCGGCCGGTGGCGGTTAAGTAACATCGGGAACATGGGGACGACGGGGCGGGGGGTGGTGGTTGCGGCCATCCTGGCGCTGGCGCTGGCAGCGGCCGAGGCGCGCGCGCCGCTCGAGGGCGACCCGCCGCTGACGCGCCACGTTCCCGACGTCGACGCCTACCCGCAGAACTTCGCGCTGGCGCAGGACGCCGAGTCGGTGGTCTACGTCGGCAACTACGACGGCGTGCTGATCTTCGACGGCGAGCGCTGGGAGCTGCTGCGCCTGCCGAACCGCGACCTGGCGCGCGCGCTCGCCTTCGACGGCGTCGACCGCGTCTACGTCGGCGGCCACGACGAGTTCGGCTACATCAAGCGCGACGGCTCCGGCCGCGAACAGTTCTTCGACCTGACCGGCGCGTTCACCTCGCAGCTCGCCGAAGGCGAGTCGTTCGAGGACATCTGGGACATCCACTTCGGGCGCGAGGGCGTGTTCTTCCGCGCGCTGCGACACCTGTTCCTGTACGACCCCAGGACCGGCACGACGCGCATCTGGCGGCACCCCGGCCGGTTCGGCGGCATCGTCCAGGTCGGCGACTCGGTGGTGCTGCAGTTCCGCGGCGAGGGCCTGAAGCAGCTGGTCGGCACCGAATGGAAGCTGTTGCCCGGCAGCGAGCCGTTGAGCGAGCTGGCGTGGAAATTCCTGCGCCTGCCGGACGGCGGGCTGCTGCCGCTGGCGGCCGACGGCCGCTGGCGCGTCTGGCGCGACGGCAAGCTGACGAACTTCACGGTGCCGCGCTCGTTCCCGCCGTCGAGCTCGATGCCCTCGGGAATCCGGCTGGATGACGGCACGCTGGTGATGGTGTCCGACGAGGGCCTGGTCTACACGCTCGACCCGCGCACCGGCGCGAGCCGCAGCTTCCGCGCCGACGCCGGCTTCCTCACCGACGTCATCGCGGCGCGCGGCGGCGGGCTGCTGATCGCCGGCGAAGACCGCCTGCTGCACGTGGAATGGCCGGCGCCGTGGACCGCGCTCGGCGAGGCCTTTGGAATGAGCAGCTCGCTGACGGCGATGGCGCGCTGGGGCGAGCGCTGGTACGCCCTGACCAGCTCGGGCGTGCTCGCGCTCGAGCCCGGCCCCGACGAGTCCCTGCGCTTCCGCCCGCTCGACTGGACCAGCGCCGAGGCCTGGGACCTGCTGCCGATCGACGCGCAGACCGCGCTGCTGGCCGAGTCCTACTCGCTGGTGCAGGTCACCGACGGCAAGGCGCGGACGCTCACGCACGCCGCGCTGTACCCGCGCTTCCTGCGCCGTGCGCTGGGCGACCCGAACGTCGTGCTGGTCGGCCTCGAGCCGGGCATCGCGGTGGCGCGGCGCAGCGGCGGCACCTGGAAGCTCGCCCTGGAGGACCACACGCTGGACGAGCTCGAGACCTCGAGCATGGTGGAAACGGCGCCGCGCGAGCTGTGGCTCGGTTCAGACCGCGGCGGCATCTGGCGCGTGCGCTTCACCCAGGGCTACGGCGCCATCGAGGAAACCCAGCGCTTCGGGCCGGGCGAAGGCATCACCTACGGCGAGCCGAGCGGCGGCTCGGTGGCGCAAATGGCCGACGGCACGCTGCTCGCGACCACCAACCACGGCGTGTTCCGCTGGAACGGCGAGCGCTTCGCCGCGTACGACCTCGGCGGCCTCCAGATGCTGCGTGACAAGAACGAATGGCTGGAGCTGATGCCGGCGCCGGACGGCTCGGTGTGGGCCTTCAGCCACAAGCACGTCTACCACCTCCTCGACGGCGGCTGGCGCCGCGAGGAGGTTGGCGGCATCCGCCGCGGCGCGCTCGAGGGGCTGACGTTCGACGAGACCGGCGCGCCGGTGTTCAGCAGCACGCGCGCGCTGCTGCGCTACGACGCCTCGGCCGCGCGCGCCGCCGACGCGCCGCCCGCCGTGCTGCTGCGCGCGGTCGAGCGGCGCGACGCCTCGGGCGACGTGGCCGCGCTGCCGACCGCCGGCCCGCTGTCGTTGCCCAGCGGCGACTTCGGCCTGCGCATCCGCTTCGCCCTGCCCGACTACCGCCAGGCCGGCGCGACGCGCTATGCGACGCG
>JBQTJQ010000013.1:0-13351 GCA_052386975.1 Gammaproteobacteria bacterium
CGGCGCGTCGGCCTGCGCAGCGGCGACCAGTACCTCGACGGCAATCCGCTGGACCTGCTGTACGCGCAACTGCAGGCGGTGTGGGACCTGCGGCGCGGGCTGGCGTGGCTGCGTTCGCAGGAGGACAAGCCGCGCATCGGCGTGATGGGTTACAGCCTCGGCGGCTATAACGCGGCGGTGCTCGCGCAACACGACGACCAGCTCGATTTCGTGATCGCCGGCATTCCACCGAGCGATCTTGCCGCGGCGCTGTGGCGCCACCTGCCGCCGGCGCACCGCCAGTACTTCGAGGCGCACGGACTGGACCTGGAGCGCTACCGGCGCGTGCTGCGGCCGGTGTCGCCGCTGGCGCTGCCGCCGAAAGTGGCGGCGGACCGGCGCTACCTGTTCGCCGGCACGGCCGACCGGCTGGTCCTGCCGGACCAGTCGCTGGCGCTGGCCAAGCACTGGGGTGTCCCGGTGCAGTGGTACCAGGGCGCGCACCTGACCTTCCGCGGCGAGGACGTCGTGCGCCAGCACATCGAGGCCGCGATGCAGCGGGCCGGCTGGCCGGTCTCCGCGCAGCTACACTCATCACCACAGGAAGATTGGAGCTAGCGATCCATCCCGGGGGGCGTCACGGAACTGTCATGCGTTGCCACTACCCTGAAATCGTGGCATTTCTTCGCAGACGGCCGTGGATAACAAGCTGATTCTCATTGTCGAGGACGAACCCTCGATCCGGGAGATGGTGCGCTTCGCTTTGCAGCGCGCCGAGTTTCGCGTGGCCGAAGCCGGTGACGTGCAGGCCGCGCGACTCAAGATCGCCGAAGCGCATCCCGACCTGATCCTGATGGACTGGATGCTCCCTGGGGTGTCGGGCGTGGAGTTGGCGCGCGAGCTCAAGGCGGCGCCGCTGACCAAGGATGTCCCGATCATCATGGTCACCGCTCGCGTCGAGGAAGAGGACCGCGTGCGCGGCCTCAACATCGGCTGCGACGACTACGTCTCAAAGCCGTTCTCGTTCCCCGAGCTGATCGCGCGAATCAAGGCCGTGCTGCGGCGCACGCTGCCGGGCGGGGAGGGCGAAAAGCTTGCCGTCGCCGGCCTCGAGGTCGATGGCGCGAGCCAGCGCGTCACGGCCAGGGGCGAGCCGGTGCACCTCGGCCCGACCGAGTATCGGCTGCTGCATTTCTTCGTCAGCCATCCCGAGCGCGTCTACACCCGCGAGCAGGTGCTCGACCGCGTCTGGGGCCGCAACGTTTATGTCGAGGAGCGCACCGTGGACGTGCACATCCGCCGCCTGCGCAAGGCGCTGGAGCCCTACGGCTGCGACGGCCTGATCCAGACCGTGCGCGGCACCGGCTACCGTTTCTCGGAGAAGCTCTGACCCACCTGCGCCGCGAGTGTCTGAATGCGGCGCTGGTCGCCGCGTTCGGCGGATTCGTGGGCTGGCTGTTCGAAGGGTTTGCCGCGGGCGTTGCGGTCGCGCTGGCGCTCTACCTGGTGCGACACCTCCATTACCTGTCCGCATTGCGCGCGTGGACCGACCATCCCAAGCGCGTCGAGCTGCCGGAGCCGGCCGGCACCTGGGGCGAAGTCTACGAGCGGCTGCTCGACCTGCAGCGCAGCAATCGCAAACGCAAGAAGCGGCTCGCCGCGATGCTGGCGCAGTTCCAGGCCTCGGCCGAAGCCTTGCCCGACGGCGCGGTCGTCACCGAGGCCCGCGGCGAGATCCTGTGGTTCAACACCGCGGCGCGCGTGCTGCTGGGCCTGCGCTCGCCGCATGACATGGGGCAGCGCCTGGTGAACCTGCTGCGGCACCCGGAGTTCACCGAATACTTCGAGCGCGGCGATTTCGCACAGGAAGTCGAGATTCCATCCCCGATCAACCATGCCGTCGTGCTGTCCTTGCGGGTCGTGCCCTACGGCGACAACCAGCGGTTGCTGATGATCCGCGACGTCAGCGAGTTGCACCGTCTCGAGCGGATCCGCCGCGACTTCGTGGCCAATGCGTCGCACGAGCTGCGCACGCCGCTGACCGTACTGCGCGGCTACATCGAGATGATGCTGCCCGAGGCGCAGCGCAGCCTGTCGGAGTGGCGCGCGCCGCTGGCCGAAATGCATTCCCAGGCCACGCGCATGGAAGCCCTGGTGCGCGACCTGCTCAAGCTGGCGCGGCTGGAGGGCGAGGTCGCCGTCACGCGCCAGGACGTCGTCGAAGCGCCCGAGTTGATCGAGCGGGCGCTGGTCGAGGCTCGCGGACTGTCCAAGGGCCAGCACCGGATCGACGCAAGCATCGAGCCGGGCCTGCTGTTGTACGGGCGCGAGACCGAGGCGGAGAGCATCTTCAGCAACCTGATCGCCAACGCCGTGCAGTACACCTCGGCCGGCGGCTCCATCAAGGTGCGCTGGGAGAACGCCGGCGACGGCGCCCAGTTCTCGGTGACCGACAGCGGCATCGGTGTCGCGCCCGAGGACATCCCGCGGCTGACGGAGCGCTTCTACCGCGTGGACGAGGGGCGCTCGCGCGCCAGCGGCGGCACCGGGCTCGGGCTGTCGATCGTCAAGCATGCGCTCGAGCGCCACGAAGGCCGGCTCGAGGTCAGGAGCCGCCTGGGGCACGGCAGCACCTTCATCTGCCGGTTCCCGCCGCACCGGGTGATCCGCTCCGGGCCCGCCGTCGCCAACGGATGAAACCCTAGCAACACCAATGGGTTAGCCGCCGGACTTCGGCGCGGCTGTCACATAACTGTCACGAATCTTTCACGACGTCATAACGGCGTGTGACCAGACTTCACGCGCAAATTTCATGACAGGAAGACATATGAACCTCAAAAGCATCGTGGCAATCGCGGTCGGCGGCCTGCTCAGTTCGGCGGCATACGCAGCAGCGGATACGGCGCTCCCTGCCTATCAGAAGGCGAGCGGCGTATCGGGCAACTTCTCGAGCGTCGGCTCGGACACGCTGAACAACCTCATGACCCTGTGGGCGGAGGAGTTCAAGCGCAACTATCCCAACGTCAACATCCAGATCCAGGGCGCGGGCTCGTCGACGGCGCCGCCGGCGCTGACCGAAGGCACCGCCAACTTCGGGCCGATGTCGCGCCTGATGAAGGACGAGGAGATCCAGGCTTTCGAGCGCAAGCACGGCTACAAGCCGACGGCCATCGGCGTCGCGATCGACGCGCTGGCGGTGTTCGTCAACAAGGACAATCCGGTCAAGGGCCTGACCATCGCGCAGATCGACAGCATCTTCTCGTCGACGCGCAAGTGCGGTGGCCGCAAGGCCGAGCGCTGGGGCGACGCGGGCCTGACGGGCGACTGGGTGAGCAAGCCGATGCAGATCTACGGCCGCAACTCGGTGTCCGGCACCTACGGCTACTTCAAGGAGAACGCCCTGTGCAAGGGCGACTTCAAGAGCACCGTCAACGAGCAGCCGGGTTCGGCCTCGGTCGTTCAGTCGGTGGCCACCGGCCTGAACGCGATCGGTTACTCGGGCATCGGCTACAAGACCTCGGGCGTGCGCACCGTGCCGCTGGCCAAGAAGGACGGCGGCGAGTTCGTGGATGCCACCGAGGAGAACGCGCTGAAAGGCACGTATCCGCTGGCCCGAGTGCTGTACGTCTACGTCAACAAGGCGCCGAACAAGCCGCTGGCGCCGATGGAGCTCGAGTTCGTGAAGATGGTCCTGTCGAAGCAGGGCCAGGACGTGGTCGTCAAGGACGGCTACATCCCGCTGCCGGCCGCAATGGCCCAGAAAGAACTCGCCAAGATTCAGTAACCGGTTTCGATCAACGTAAATCAACGGGAGATCCACAGTGCAGAAACTCATCAAGATCAGCGCGGCCGTCGCCTTCGCGCTGGGCGTCGCCCAGCCGGCGCTGGCCGACACGGCCGAAACCAAGGGTGGCCTGACCCTCAAGACCGATGACGGCCGCTTCGAAATGAAGGTCGGTGGCCGGCTGCATCTCGACGGCTACATGTGGGATGAGAGCGACGTGACCCAAGGCGCCACGGTTGGCGGCATCTTCTTCCGCCGCACGTACCTCTCGGTAACCGGCAAGCTGTACGGCTGGAAGTACAAGTACGAGAACGACTTCGCCGCCGGCTCGAGCCCGACGTCCATCCGCGAGATGTGGATGTCGACCGAGTTGTTCGGCAGCGACGAGCTGATCCTCGGCCAGCACAAGCCGTTCCGCGGCATGGAAGAGCTGACCAGTTCCAACGAGGTTTTGTTCATGGAGCGTCCGTTCGCCACTGCCAGCGGCATGTACAACTCGATCCGCTGCGTGGCGCCTGCGGCGCCCGCGGCGTCGCCCAATGCCAACACGACGACGACAGCGACGGCTCCGTGCGGCGCAACCACTACCGTCACGACCACCGCAGACAACAGCACGTCGGTGCGCGGTGGCAGCGGCGACCTGAGCGCCAGCCGACAGTTCCAGACCGGCGTGTTCTACAAGCTTCCGTTCACCAAGGGCATGTGGGCGGCCTCGCTCTACAACATGCACCCGGCCGGCGGCTTCCAGAACAACAGCTACGGCTACAACACGCGACTGATCTTCCAGCCGCTGCTGGAAGAGAAGACGGTCCTGCACCTCGGGGTCTCGGCGAGCCTCGACAAGGCCGATGACGGCACGCGCCTGCGTTCCTCGGTGGCGTACGCCGGTCGCAGCAGCGGCAACCAGGTGACCGGCCCGGCTTCGCAGACCATTGCCACGACGGGTACGGACGGCCAGCAGCAAACCGTGGCCCTCGAAGCCGCGTTCAGCGCGGGTCCGTTCTATGTACAGGGCGAGCTCGCCACGGCCACGTTCGAAGACGCCGGTGGCGTCGGCGTTGACCAGGACGTGCAGACCTATTACCTGCAGGCGGCCTGGGTCATGACCGGCGAGACCAAGCCCTACAAGGCCGACCGCGGCGCGTACGGCGCGCCGAAGCCGGCCGGTGAGCGCGGCGCCTGGGAGCTGAAGGCCCGCCTCGACACGATCGAGAACAAGGACATCGTGGATCGCGAAGTCACGACCACGTCCGTCGGTGTCAACTGGTATGCGAACCCGAACGTGCGGTTGATGTTCGACTACACGATGGGCGACAACAAGACCAACGATGACGACACGGGCTCGTTTGCTGCCCGCGCGCAGTTGAGCTTCTAAGAGAAGGTGCAGGAAAGTCCGGCGGCGGAGACGCCGCCGGACCTTTTCCAGAAGCCTCTTGTGGAGCTTTCCGGAAAGGGGAATCATGCTGCGACCCCGCAAGCCCGCATGACGCCGCGCCCATGAGCCAAGCCGTTGAAGCTGCCGCGTCCGCCGGGGCCTACGCCGAGCCGGCCAGCCACCTGCGCTGGCGGCACCTCAAGGACGCCCTGGCACGCCGCGTCGTCGGCATCGGTGGCGTCGCCGTGCTGGGTTCGCTGTTGCTGATCTTCGTCTATCTCCTGGTCGAGGTCCTGCCGCTGTTTGCCTCCGCGCGCGCCGACTTGCGCGCCGAGTTCCACATTCCCGGTGACGGCACGCCCACACTGCGCATCGCGCTCGAGGAGCAGTCCGAGATCGGTCTGCGCGTGGCGGCGAGCGGCGAGGCGACCTTTTTCGACCTCGCGACGGGCTCGGTGCGCAAGCAGTCGCGCCTGCCGACCGGCGACCGCACGTTGGCCGCGGTGGTGCAGGTCGCCGCCGACAAGGACGAGCTGGCCGCGGTGCTGTCCGACGGCTCGGTGCTGCCGTTCAAGCACAGCTACGCCGTCAGTTACCCGGGCGACAAGCGCGTCATCGATCCTTCGATCGAGTTCCCCCGGGGCGAGGTGCCGCTACCCTTCATGAACGAGCTGCCGCGCTCCCTGGTGGTGCGCAAGGACGGCGACCGCACGCTGTTCGCGGGGGTGGATTCGCGGTCCCGCATCCACCTGCGCTCGAGCGAGGCGACCACGAACATCCTCGGCGAGACGACCGTGGAACAGGGGCCGGCAATCGTGTTCGAGCCCCGCATCAAGCCGGACCTGCTGCTGGTCAACCCGCTGCTGGAATGGCTGTACGTGGTGGACACGGGCGAGGGGCGCATCGCGCTGTACCGGCTCGGCGCCGGGCAGCCCGAGCTGGTGAGCACCGAGTCGGTCGGCGCCGGCGTCAGGCACGCGCGCTTCCTGTCGGGAGGCATTTCGGTGCTGACCGCGGACGCCGCCGGCCTAATCACGCAGTGGTTCCCGGCGCGGCGCGCCGAGACCACGCCGGAAGGCGACGCGATCTGGTACCTGGCGCGCGTGCGAGAGATGCAGGCGCCCGCCGGCGACGTGACCGTGTTGAGCGCGGAGCAGCGGCGCCGCGGCTTTGCGGTCGGCACGTCGACCGGGCGCATCGGCCTCTACCACGCCACGGCGCAGCGCCAGCTGCTCGAGTTCCAGGCCTTCGATGGCCCGGTTTCGCACCTGGCCTTCGATCCTCGTGCCAACACGCTGCTGGCGCTGGGCGCCGACGGCACGCTCAAGTCGTTCGCGCTGCACAACGAGTACCCGGAAGTCTCGTGGTCGTCGCTGTGGGGCAAGGTCTGGTACGAAAGCTATGACGAGCCGCGCTACCTCTGGCAGTCCTCGGCGGCGACCAACGATTTCGAGCCGAAATTCTCGCTGTCGCCGCTCACGCTCGGGACGATCAAGGGCGCCTTGTACGCGATGATCTTCGCCGTGCCGCTCGCGGTGCTCGGCGCGATCTTCACGGCGAACTTCATGGCGCCGCCGATGCGCCAGGTGGTGAAGCCGACGGTCGAGGTCATGCAAGCGCTGCCGACGGTCGTGCTCGGCTTCCTGGCCGGCCTGTGGCTCGCTCCGTTCGTCGAGGCCAACCTGCCGGGCGTGTTCCTGACGCTCATCCTGCTGCCGCTCGCGATCCCGGTCGCCGGCTACGCCTGGGTTCGCATGCCGGCGCGCGTCCGCTACCTGGTGCCGGAGGGCTGGGAGGCGCTGTTGCTGGTTCCCGTCGTGCTCGGCGTGGTCTGGCTGTGCTTCGTGCTGGCCAAGCCGGTGGAGGTGCTGGCCTTCGGCGGCAACATGCAGGCCTGGATGGACCAGACCCTCGGCATCGGCTATGACCAACGCAACTGCCTGGTGGTCGGCATCGCCATGGGCGTGGCGGTGATTCCCGGCATCTTCTCGATCGCCGAGGACGCCATCTTCTCCGTGCCCAAGCAGCTCACGCTGGGCTCGCTGGCGCTCGGTGCCACGCCGTGGCAGACACTGGTGGGCGTCGTGCTGCCGACGGCGAGCCCCGGCATCTTCTCGGCCGTGATGATCGGCATGGGCCGGGCGGTTGGCGAGACCATGATAGTGCTGATGGCGACCGGCAATACCGCGGTGATGGACTTCAGCATGTTCTCCGGCATGCGCACGCTGTCGGCCAACGTCGCCGTCGAGATGCCGGAATCCGAGGTCGGCAGCACGCACTTCCGCCTGCTGTTCCTGGCGGGGCTGGTGCTGTTCGTGTTCACGTTCGCGATCAACACGCTGGCCGAAGTCGTGCGCCAGCGCCTGCGCGAGAAGTACGGGAACCTCTGATGGAACCCGCCCCGCACGCCGTCGACGCCGCGGATCCGGCGCGCCGCAATCTCGCCGCGCAGGACCTGCGCAGCGTGCGGGCCTATGTGCAGTCCGGCACGCCTTACGTCTGGCTGACCGCTGCGGCCATCGCCACCAGCGTGATTATCGTCGTCGCGCTGCTGTTTCTGGTTGCGGCGCGCGGCATGCCGTACTTCTGGCCCGCCGACGTCGTCGTCGCCGAGTACCGCGATCCGGCGCACGAGCCGGTCCGGGTGATGGCCGAACTCGTGGACAGTGAATCCGTGTCGATGACGCGGCTCAAGTCGGCGGGGCTGGCGGTGGACGAGAAGCAGGCGTTCTACGACCGGCTGCTGATCAAGGTAGGAAATCGCGACCAGTACGGTGCGGACTTCCGGCACGTACTCGGCGACTGGCTGGTCGAGCGCACTACGCCGGCGGGCGTGCTGGTGCTGGAGCGTACGGAGTGGGGCAACTTCTACGGCGTGCCGGTGGCGGTGAAGCAGGCAGGCGCCATGGTCGCCTCGGGCGAGGGCGCCTACGAGGCCTGGAAGCCGCTGCAGGAGCGTGCCGGCGAGCTGCGACAGCGAATCCGCGACATCGAAAAGGGCAGGATCGGTGCGATCAACTACCAGCTCGAGCAGCTGCGGCTCGACCAGCGCCGCCTGGCGCTGGAGGACCGCAGCGAAGCGAACGACCCCGCGGCGTACGCGTCCCTGGCACGGCGCCGGCAGGTGCTCGACGCGGAATACGCCGCGCTGAACCAGGAACTCGGCAATCTGTACGAGGAGATCGGCCGCGACGCCATCGTCATGGGGATGGTGACGGGCGAGGAAGTCGAGATCCCGCTCAGCAAGATCGTGCGCGGATACCGGCCGAACGCGATGAGCCTGCTGCAGAAGGTCGGCCACTACTTCGCCAAACTGTGGGAGTTCGTGGCCGACGAGCCGCGCGAGGCCAATACCGAAGGCGGCATCTTCCCGGCGATCTTCGGCACCGTGCTGATGGTGCTGATCATGTCGGTCATCGTGACGCCGTTCGGCGTGATCGCCGCGGTGTACCTGCGCGAGTACGCCCGCCAGGGCACGATGACGCGCATCATCCGCATCGCCGTGAACAACCTGGCCGGCGTGCCGTCCATCGTCTTTGGCATGTTCGGCCTGGGCTTTTTCGTCTACATCCTGGGTGGCAGCATCGACCGGATGTTCTACGCGGAGGCGCTGCCGGCGCCGACGTTCGGCACTCCGGGCATCCTGTGGGCGTCGCTGACGCTCGCGTTGCTGACGCTGCCGGTGGTCATCGTCGCCACCGAGGAAGGCCTGGCGCGCATCCCGCGCTCATTGCGCGAAGCCTCGCTGGCGCTGGGTGCGACCAAGGCCGAGACGCTGTGGCGCATCGTGCTGCCGATGGCGAGCCCGGCGATGATGACCGGCCTGATCCTGGCGGTGGCGCGCGCGGCCGGCGAAGTCGCGCCGCTGATGCTGGTCGGCGTGGTCAAGCTCGCGCCCTCGCTGCCGCTCGATGCCAACATCCCGTTCCTGCACCTCGAGCGCAAGTTCATGCACCTGGGAGTCCACATCTACGATGTCGGCTTCCAGAGCCCCAACGTCGAGGCCGCGCGACCCCTGGTGTACGCGACCGCCCTGCTGCTGGTCGGTGTCATCGTCGTACTGAACCTCGCCGCCATCCGCATCCGCAACCGCCTGCGCGAGCGCTACAAGGCGCTCGAGCACTAGCGCGCCCACAGGCGGACGAACCCAATGGAAGATAAAGTCATGACTGGCGTGCAACCCAACACTCCCTTGGCCCGAGCGATCCAAGTCGAAGGCATGGTCCGCGACCGCGGCAGCGCGGTGCCCCCGGAGCCGATCGCGCTGGAAGTGGAGAACCTCAATCTCTACTACGGCGACAAGCAGGCGCTGCGGAACATTTCGCTGACCATTCCGCAGAAAAAGGTCACGGCCTTCATCGGCCCGTCGGGTTGCGGCAAGAGCACGCTGCTGCGCTGCTTCAACCGCATGAACGACCTGATCGACGGCTGCCGCACCGAGGGCGCGATCAGGCTGTACGGCCGCAACATCTTCGACGCCGAGGTCGATGCCGCGCAGTTGCGCCGGCGCATCGGCATGGTGTTCCAGAAGCCCAACCCGTTCCCGAAGAGCATCTACGAGAACGTCGCCTATGGCCTGCGCCTGGCGGGCGTCTCGAAGAAGCGACTGCTCGACGAGACCGTGGAGTGGGCGCTCAAGGGCGCGGCACTGTGGGACGAGGTCAAGGACCGCCTGGAGGAGTCGGCGCTGGGCCTGTCGGGCGGCCAGCAGCAGCGACTGGTGATCGCCCGCGCCATCGCCATCCAGCCCGAGGTGATCCTGCTCGACGAGCCGTGCTCGGCGCTCGATCCGATCGCGACACTGAAGATCGAGGAGCTCATGAACGAGCTCAAGGCGAACTACACCATCGTGATCGTCACCCACAACATGCAGCAGGCGGCGCGTGTTTCGGACTACACCGCCTTCATGTACCTGGGCGACATGGTCGAGTACGGCGACACCGACCAGGTTTTCACCAAGCCGGCCAAGAAGCAGACCGAAGACTACATCACGGGCCGGTACGGCTAAAGGACTCCAGGAATTATGGATAAGCCACTGATTAGTCATCATATTTCAAGACAGTTCAACGTCGAGCTGGAAGACGTCCGACAGCGCGTGCTGGCCATGGGTGGACTGGTCCAGCAGCAGATCGCAGACGCCACGAAGGCGCTGGTCGACGGCGACGGCGCGCTCGGGCAGGAGGTTTCGCGCTCCGACCACAAGGTCAATGGCTTCGAGGTGTACATCGACGAGGAGTGCAGCCGCATCCTGGCGCGCCGCCAGCCCACGGCGAGTGACCTGCGCCTGGTGGTGGCCGTGATCAAGACCATCACCGACCTGGAGCGCATCGGCGACGAGGCCGACCGCATCGCGCGCATGGCCACCGACCTGGCGGCCCAGGAGCGCATCGCGGCCAGCTATGTCGAGATCGGACACCTGTCCAAGCATGTCCAGCAAATGGTCCACAACGCGCTGGATGCCTTTGCGCGCATGGACCCCGAGGCGGCCCTGGCCGTCGCGCGTGAAGACGCGGCCGTGGACCGCGAGTACGAAGCGTTGCTGCGCCAGTGCATCACCTACATGATGGAAGATCCGCGCACCATCCGGCACGTCATGGACCTGGTGTGGTCGGTGCGAGCGCTCGAGCGCATCGGCGACCACGCCCGCAACATCGCCGAGTACGTGATCTATTTCGTCAAGGGCAAGGACGTGCGCCACATCTCCCTCGAGGAGATGGAGCAGGAAGTCAAAAGCTAGCCGGCCGGGCCTTCATGTGCCCGTAACAATGTACTGACACACTTCGCGCCGTCATGAAGGGTCACAAGACGGGGAAGAAGATGAGCGCAATGAAATGGGTCGTGCCGGCGGTGGCTGGCGTGCTGTCGGCGTGCGGGGCTCCGGGCCACTGGATGGGCGCCGGCGCCGAGAAGATGTACGACCAGAACCTGGAAGCCATCCGGGCCACGGCCGTCCTGAACAACGACGACTACTACGAGCTGCACCGCGACGGCCGCATCTACGTGATCGCCGACGCCGGCGACCTGCGGGAGTTCCTGGGCAACGGCGAGCTGCCGCTGCGCGTGACGCGGATCGGCGGCGGCCCCAAGGGCGAGACCATCGTGTTCGGCATCGCCCGCCCGGAGAGCAAGAAGAAGGATGGCTTCGGCTCGGTCGAGATGTACGATGGCAAGCGCGAGGGCTCGAAGAAGGGCTTCTACGCCGAAGTTTGCCGCGACAACCAGTGCTACGTGTTCGGCAACTGGGCCGACCTGGACGCCTTCCGCAAGTCCGGGGACGCCAGCGGCCTGAGCAAGGCCGACCTGACCGGCCCCGGCGGCGAAGTGGTGATGGTGGCGCAGCCTGCCGATGCGCTGATCGAACGCTTCCGGACCGTGCACGCCAAGTAAGTCCTAGAACAGCAGCTTCGCGACCTCGAACGCGACCGCCGAGATGAACGCCGAGGCCGGGATGGTGAAGATCCAGGCCCAGACGATGGTGCCGGCCACGCCCCAGCGCACCGCGGAGACCTTGCGCGCGGCGCCGACGCCGACGATCGCGCCGGTGATGGTGTGCGTGGTCGACACCGGAATGCCCGCGAGCGTCGCCAGGAAGATCGTGGCCGAGCCGCCGGTCTCGGCGCAGAAGCCGCCGACCGGCTTGAGCTTGGTGATCTTCTGGCCCATGGTCTTGATGATGCGCCAGCCGCCGAACAGCGTGCCGAAGCCGATGGTGACGTAGCAGAGGAACACGACCCACGCGGGAATCGGGTCGCTGGCGCCGAGGGCGCCGGCGGCGATCAGCAGCATCCAGATGATGCCCGCGGTCTTCTGCGCGTCATTGCCGCCGTGGTTGAGGCTGAACGCCGAAGCCGATACCAGCTGCAGCCGGCGGAACCACGTGTCGGCCTTCTGCGGCCGCATGCGGAAACACAGCCATGACACCGCGAGCATCAGCACCGAGCCGAACACGAATCCCAGCGTGGGCGACACCACGATGAACACGCAGATCTTGACCAGGCCCGCCGCGACCAGGGAGCCGGTGCCGGCCTTGGCCACGGCCGCGCCGACCAGCCCACCGATCAGGGCGTGCGAGGAGGAAGAGGGCAGGCCATACCACCAGGTGATGACGTTCCAGCTGATCGCGCCGACCAGCGCGCCGAACACCACATAGTGGTCGACGATGGACGGATCGATGGTGCCCTTGCCGATGGTGGTCGCGACCTTGAGCGGGAACACGAAGTAGGCGACGAAGTTGAAGAATCCGGCGAGCAGCACCGCCGTGAACGGCTTCAACACGCCGGTCGAGACGACGGTGGCGATCGAATTGGCGGCGTCATGGAAGCCGTTCGTGAAGTCGAACGCCAGCGCCAGCACGATCAGGAAGATCAGGACTTCCCAGCTGATGGTCATGTGCGGCTCAGCTTTCGAGCACGATGCCTTCGATGATGTTGGCGACGTCCTGGCCGCGGTCCGTCACCGACTCGAGCAGCTGGTAGATCTCCTTGAGCTTGAACAGGTGCTTGACGTCCGGTTCCTCGCGGAACAGCTTGGCCATGGCCGCGCGCATGATCTGGTCGGCGTCGCCTTCGATCTTGTCGATCTCCTTGCACAGCGCCAGGATCGACTCGCTGTTCTTCAGGTCCGACAGCTGGGTGACCGCGGCCTTGATTTTCTCGGTGCTGGTGACGCAGGTATCGGCCAGCTTGCGCGCCTCGTCGGTCACGGCGTGGATGTCGTAGAGGAACATGCACTGCGACACGTCCTCCATCAGGTCGAGGATGTCGTCCATGCGCGTGATCAGCTGGTGGATCTCGTCGCGGTCGATCGGCGTGATGAAGGTCTGGTGCAGCAACTGCATGGTCTGCTGGGTCACCTTGTCGGCGCGGTGCTCGATCTTCTCGATGCTGCGCTTGCGCTCCGGCAGCTCGGCGACGTTGGTCATCAACGCCTGCAGCTCGCGGGCGCCCAGCACCAGTTGCTCGGCGTGCTCGACGAAATAGTCGAAGAAACGGCCCTCGCGGGGCATCAGGCGGCTGAACATGGCGGCGTCCTCGAAGGGCAAAAGGGCGCCCGGGGCGCCCATTGGAGCATGACGTTTTTGTGACGGTAGCTTAACCGAACGCTTTCAGGCAGGAATTGTCTTCAGAACCAGTACACTAGCCCGCCCCCATGCCGCTCTCTTCCGCAAGCCGCCGCCGGCTGAACATCGCAGCCGTCGTCGCCGGCAGCGTCTT
>JBQTJQ010000014.1:0-3399 GCA_052386975.1 Gammaproteobacteria bacterium
GGGCGCAAGGAAGCCGCGTTTCGCGACGCCGAGGCGCGCGAGCGCCAGGCCGAGGCCGAGGCCAAGGCCACGACCATGGTCAGCCAGGCCATCGCCAAGGGCGACGTGCAGGCGCTCAACTACTTCGTCGCCAACAAGTACATCGAAGCGCTCGCGCGCATCGCCACCAGCCCCAACGAGAAGCTGGTGCTGATGCCGCTCGAGGCGGGCAACGTGATCGGCGCGCTGGGCGGCATCGCCGAACTGGCCCGCAAGGCCGGCGTCCCTTCGGCGAAGCCTGCGGGAGCCTGACGTGACCCTCCTGTTCTGGCACTGGTTCGTGGTCGGGCTCGCCCTGCTGATCGCCGAGGTGCTGCTGTCGACCGGCTACTTCCTGCTGTTCGTCGCGGCGGCCGCGCTGATCGTCGGCGCGCTGACCTGGATGATCCCGGCCTTCGGTTGGGAGACGCAGGCGGTGCTGTTCGGCGTGCTGTCGATCGCCAGCTTCTTCGTGTGGCGGCGCTTCAGCCCCGGCAACCCGGCCAGCGACCAGCCCGCGCTGAACCGGCGCGGCCAGTCCTACGTCGGGCGCACGTTCACGCTGAGCGCACCGATCGTCAACGGCGTCGGCAAGCTTCACGTGGACGACTCGCAGTGGCGCATCAGCGGCGCCGATGCCGAAGCGGGCGCGCAGGTGAAAGTGGTGGCCGTCGACGGCGCGACGCTGAAGGTCGAGCGCGCCTAGCGGCATGGACGTCGGCCAGGCGGTCGAGCACGGCGCGCAGAAGCTCTATACCGCCGGCGAGGAGATCGCGCACGCGCTGACCCACGGGCTCGGCATCGTTCTCGCGATCGCCGGCCTGACCGTGATGGTGGCGCGCGCCACGCTGTACGGAAACGCCTGGCACATCGTCGGCGCCGCGATCTTCGGCGCCACCTTGGTACTGATGTACACCGCCTCGACGCTGTACCACAGCATCCCGGCGGCCACGCTGCCCAGGACCAAGAAGATCCTGCGCATCGTCGACCACTCGTCGATCTACCTGCTGATCGCCGGCACCTACACGCCGTTCACGCTGGTTACGCTGAACGGCCCGTGGGGCTGGGCGCTGTTCGCCTGGACCTGGGGGCTGGCGCTGGGCGGCGTCGTGTTCAAGGTCTTCGCCACGGGCAAGTTCGAGAAGCTCTCGCTGGCGATCTACCTCGGCATGGGCTGGTGCATCGTCGTGGCGATCAAGCCGCTGCTCGACACACTGGCAACCGGTGGGCTGGTGCTGATGCTGCTCGGCGGGCTGTCGTACACCGGGGGCGTGGCGTTCTACGTGCTCGATCACAAGAAGTACTTCCACGCCATCTGGCACGCGTTCGTGCTCGCCGGCAGCGTGCTGCAGTACTTCGCGGTGCTGTTCTACGTGATTCCCGGGGCGGCCTGAGGGCCGGGACGGCAGACCTGAATCGGGTTCAGGTTCGCGGGGGGCCGCTAAGGTAATCGCGATTCCCCGGTTGCGCAAGCTTCCGCAGGCCGCATTGCAGGCGTAGTGTCGCCGCTTCGCTGTACATCCTCGGGGGTTCTCAATGTCGTTTCAGATCCGCAACGGCCGCAAGGCCGCTGTTGCTGCAGTGCTGCTCACGCTTTCCGCCGGCGCCCAGGCCGCCGGCCGGCCCGACCTCGTGCGCGACGACCTCGCGCGCGGCAAGTCCTACATGACCGGTGAAGTGCTGGTGCAGTTCGCGCCTTCCGCCACGCCGTCCCAGCGCACCCGCGCGCTGGCGAAGGTGGGCGGCCAGGCCTTCGGCCAGCTCAAGCAGGACATGGCGCTCGCGCGCATCCCGGCCGGCATCGCCATGGGCAAGGCGCTCGAGGCGCTGGAAGCCGACGGCGCGGTGGCGTTCGCCGAGCCGAACTGGATTTACCAGCACACGGCCGTGTCGAACGATCCGCTGTTCACCAACGGCTCGCTGTGGGGCATGTACGGTGACGCCAGCTCGCCGGCCAATCAGTACGGCAGCGGCGCCGCCGAGGCCTGGGCCGCGGGCCACACCTGCGACGCCAATACCTACGTCGGCATCATCGACGAAGGCGTGATGCACTCGCACGAGGACCTCGCAGCCAACATCTGGGTCAACCCGTTCGATCCGGCCGATGGCGTCGACAACGACGGCAACGGCTACGTGGACGACGTCAACGGCTGGGACTTCGACGGCGGCAACAACAGCACCTTCGACGGCATCAACGACGACCATGGCACGCACGTGGCCGGCACCATCGGTGCCACCGGCGGCAACGGCAAGGGCGTGGCCGGCGTGTGCTGGAACGTGACGATGATCTCGGGCAAGTTCCTGGGCCGGCGCGGCGGCACCACCGCCAACGCGGTCCTGGCCGTCGACTACTTCACCGACCTCAAGACGCGCCACGGCCTGAACCTCGTCGCCACCAACAACTCGTGGGGCGGCGGCGGCTTCTCGCAGGCGCTCAGCGACGCGATCGAGCGCGCCAATGCGGCCGGCATCCTGTTCATTGCCGCGGCGGGCAACGAGGCGGTCAACAACGACGCCAGCCCGCACTACCCGTCGAGCTACGACAACGCCAACATCGTCGCGGTGGCCTCGATCACCTCGACCGGCGCGCTGTCGAGCTTCTCGAACTATGGCGCCAGCAGCGTGGACATCGGCGCGCCCGGCTCGAGCATCCAGTCGACGCTGCCGAAGAGCGTGAAGGGCAAGCTGACCTCGGCCTACGGCGCCTACAGCGGCACCTCGATGGCGACGCCGCACGTGACCGGAGCCGCGGCGCTGTACGCCTCGACCCACGCGGGCGCTTCGCACCTGCAGATCCGCGATGCGCTGCTGAACGGCACGCCCACGGCGTCGCTGGCCGGCAAGACCGTGACCGGTGACCGCCTGAACGCCGGCGGATTCTGACGAAACGCAGTACCTGCTGGACGAGAAGGCCCGGCCGCAGCCGGGCCTTTTCTTTTTGTGCGGCCGCTACGTCAGCGGCAGGTGGTGCACCTGCGGGCCGGTCGCGGTGCCGCGCGCCAGCCTGACCAGCGCGTCGGCTACGTCGGCGGCCGGGACCGCGCGGTACCTGGCGAGCGGGCCGACCAGCAGCGGGCCGAGCAGCGGTGCACCGAGCTGCGCGAGCTTCTCGCCGGGCCGGCGCTCGGCGCGCTCGCCCAGCAGCAGCGACGGCCGCACGATGTGCACGGCCTCGAACGGTAGCGCGCGCACCGCGCCCTCCATGCGACCCTTCACCCGCGAGTAGAACGCCGCCGCGTGCTCGGATGCGCCCACCGACGAGACCACGAAGAAGCGCTTCGCGCCGGCCTTGTGCGTGGCGCGCGCCAGGTCCACGACCATGTGGTAATCCACGCGCTCGAACGCCGGCTGCGAGCCGGCGGCGCGGAGGGTGGTGCCGAG
>JBQTJQ010000015.1:0-1636 GCA_052386975.1 Gammaproteobacteria bacterium
GAGCAGGCGATCCGCTACTGCCTCGCGCAGGCCGGCATCGGGCTCGACCAGGTCGGGCACGTCGCGGTGAACTCGGATCCGCGCGCGCAGCGCTGGCGCAAGCTGGCCTACGTCGCGCTGCATCGCCCGAACCCGGCCATGCTGCTGCAGCGGCTGCGCGCGCGGCGCGGGCGCTCGACCGTCGAAGCGGAGCTGCGCCGCCGGCTGCCGGAACGGGTGTTCTCGGGCCGCGTCCATCACATCGAGCATCACCTCGCGCACCTGGCGTCGGCCTTCCTGGTCTCGCCGTTCCGGCGCGCCGCGGTGCTGTCGGTGGACGGCTTCGGCGATTTCAGCAGCGTGGCCTGGGGCACGGCCGAGGGCATCGCCATCGAGCCGCAGGGCTACATCCACTTTCCGCATTCGCTGGGGATCCTCTACGAAGCATTGACCCAGCACCTCGGCTTTCCACGCTACGGCGACGAGTACAAGGTCATGGGCCTCGCCGCCTACGGCAAGCCGAGATACCTGAAGCTGCTGCAGGACGTCATCCATACGCGCGAGGGCGGCCGCTTCGAGCTGGAGCTGCGCTACTTCCGCCATCCGCGCGAGCAGCTCGATTTCCGCTGGGACGAGTGCGAGCCGCACGTCGGCACGCTATACACGCCGCTGCTCGAGCACCTGCTGGGCCCGGCGCGCGCGCCGGACGCGCCGGTCGAGGCGCGCCACCAGGACCTCGCGGCCTCGGTGCAGGCCATGTACGAGGAGCATTTCTTCCACATCGTCCGCACGCTGCACGAGCGCAGCGGTTTCGACGCTTTGTGCCTCGCCGGCGGCTGCGCGATGAACTCGGTGGCCAACGGCAAGATCCTTCAGCGCAGCGGCTTCAAGCAGGTCTACGTGCAGGCGGCGGCGGGCGATGCCGGCGGCGCCATCGGCGCGGCGGCGTACGTCGCCAGCCACGTCGACCGACACCGTCCGCGGCCGATGCTGCACGCCAACTGGGGGCCGGAGTTCGATCGCGCCGCGATCGTGCAGGAGATTTCAGCCCAGCGCGGCGCTCTCGAGCAGGCCGGCTGCCGGGTCGAATGGCTCGACGAGCCGCAACTGTTCCGCCGCACGGCGCAGGCCATCGCCGCAGGCAAGGTCGTGGGCTGGTTCCAGGGGCGCATGGAGTGGGGCCCGCGCGCGCTCGGCAACCGCTCGATCCTGTGCGACCCGCGCCGCGCCGACATGAAGGACATCCTGAATTTGAAGATCAAACGCCGTGAATCATTCCGGCCGTTCGCGCCATCGGTGCTGCGCGAGCACGTGGCCGGGTGGTTCGAGCAGGACGCGGACGTGTCGTTCATGACTCAGGTGTTCATGGTCCGGCCGGAGCAGCGGCCGAAGATTCCGGCGGTGACCCACGTGGACGGCAGCGGCCGCCTGCAAACCGTCAGTGCCGACGCCAACCCGCGTTATCACGCGCTCATCAGTGAATTCCTGAAGCAGGCCGGCGTGCCGATGGTGTTGAACACCTCGTTCAACGAGAACGAGCCGGTGGTGTGCCGGCCGCGCGAGGCGCTGGACTGCTTCCTGCGCACGAAGATGGACGTGCTGGTGCTGGGCGACTGCTACATCGAGCGGATAGCTGTCACCCCGGCGTAAGCCGGGG
>JBQTJQ010000016.1:0-2628 GCA_052386975.1 Gammaproteobacteria bacterium
ATGTTCTACGACGACAACAGCATCTCGATCGACGGCGAGGTGCACGGCTGGTTCCGTGACGACACGCCGGCGCGCTTCGAGGCCTACGGCTGGCAGGTGATCCGCAACGTCGACGGCCACGACCCGGAAGAGGTCCAGCAGGCCATCGAGACCGCGCGCAAGTCGAAGGACAAGCCCACGCTGGTCTGCTGCAAGACCATCATCGGCTACGGCGCGCCGAACAAGCAGGGCAAGGAGTCGAGCCACGGAGCGGCGCTGGGCGAGGACGAAGTCAAGCTGGCCCGCGAGACGCTGAAGTGGCCGCATCCGGCGTTCGAGGTGCCGAAGATTCTTTACGACGGCTGGAGTGCGCGTGAGCGCGGCGCCGTCGCGCAGAAGGAGTGGAACGACCTGCTGGCGAAGTACGGCAAGGAATTCCCGGATCACGCCGCCGAGTTCAGGCGCCGCATCGCCGGCGAGCTGCCGCAGGACTGGCGCGAGGTCATCGGCGCGGTGATCGCCAAGGCGGCGGGCAACGACAAGCCCATGGCGACGCGCAAGTCGAGCAAGACCGTGCTCGACGCGATCGGCCCGAAGCTGCCGGAGCTGCTCGGCGGCTCGGCCGACCTGACCGAGTCGAACCTGACCAGGTGGGAAGGCGCCAGGGCCATCACGCCGGGCAACCTGGTCGGCAACTACATCTACTACGGCGTGCGCGAGTTCGGCATGAGCGCAGTGATCAACGGTGTCGCGCGGCACGGCGGCCTGGTCCCGTTCGGCGGCACCTTCCTGACGTTCTCCGACTACGCGCGCAACGCCATCCGCATGGCGGCGCTGATGCAGATCCGCTCGATCTTCGTCTACACCCACGACTCGATCGGCCTGGGTGAGGACGGCCCGACCCACCAATCGGTCGAGCACGTCTCGTCGCTGCGCCTGATCCCGAACCTCGAGACCTGGCGGCCGGCCGACCTGCTCGAGACCGCGGTGGCCTGGAAGGAGGCGATCGAGCGCACCAGCGGCCCGACCGCGCTGGCGCTGACCCGCCAGAACACCGACATCCAGAAGCACGACGCGTCGCACGCCGCGGACATCGCGCGCGGCGGCTACGTGCTGTGGGAGCCATCGTCGTCGCCGGTCGCCGCGATCATCGCCACCGGCTCGGAGATCGGCCTGGCCGTGAAAGCGGCACAGAAAGCCACCGAGACGAAGCACCCGGTGCGCGTGGTGTCGATGCCCTGCGTCGAGCGCTTCATGAAGCAGGACCAGAAATACCGCGACGCCGTGCTGCCGCCGAAGCTGACCCGGCGCCTGGCGATCGAGGCCGGCGTCTCGTGGTACTGGCGCGGGGTCGTCGGCCCACAGGGTGACGTGCTCGGCGTGGACCGCTACGGCGAATCGGCGCCGGCGCCGGCGGTGTTCAAGTACCTCGGTTTCACGCTCGAGAATGTGCTCGAGAAACTCTCGGCCATACTGAAGTAATGGTTTTGAGAAGGTCGGGGACAGAACTTTAGTTCTGTCCCCTTATTGGAGACAGAAGGAACGAACATGACGGTAAAACTGGGCATCAACGGCTTCGGCCGCATCGGTCGCAACGTGTTCCGCGCGGCGGTGCAGAACTTTCCGGACATCGAGATCGTCGGCATCAACGACCTGCTCGAGCCAGGCTACCTGGCCTACATGCTGCAGTACGACTCGGTGCACGGCCACTTCAAGGGCAAGATCGGCGTCGAGGGCAATCAGCTCATTGTCAACGGCAGGAAGATCCGCCTGACGCAGGAGAAGGACCCGGCCAACCTCAAGTGGAAGGACGTCGGCGCCGACATCGTGCTCGAGTCCACCGGCCTGTTCCTCGACAAGGCCGCCGCCCAGAAGCACCTCGACGCCGGCGCGAAGAAAGTCATCATCTCGGCCCCGTCGAAGGACGACACGCCGATGTTCGTGTTCGGCGTGAACGACAGGACCTACAAGGGCCAGGCCATCATCTCGAACGCCTCCTGCACCACCAACTGCCTCGCGCCGCTGGCCAAGGTGGTCCACGACAAGTGGGGCATCAAGCGCGGCCTGATGACCACCGTGCACGCCACCACCGCGACGCAGAAGACCGTCGACGGCCCGAGCAGCAAGGACTGGCGCGGCGGCCGCGGCATCCTGGAGAACATCATCCCCTCGTCCACCGGCGCGGCCAAGGCCGTCGGCGTGGTCATCCCCGAGCTCAACAAGAAGCTCACCGGCATGTCGTTCCGCGTGCCGACCTCGGACGTCTCGGTGGTGGACCTCACCGCCGAGCTGGTCAAGGATGCGAGCTACGACGAGATCAAGGCCGAGATGAAGGCGCAGAGCGAGGGCGCGCTGAAAGGCGTGCTCGGCTACACCGAGGACAAGGTAGTGGCGACCGACTTCCGCGGCGACGCCCGCACCTGCATCTTCGACGCCGAGGCCGGCATCGCGCTCGACAAGACCTTCGTCAAGCTGATCGCCTGGTACGACAACGAGTGGGGCTACTCGAACAAGTGCCTGGAAATGGTCCGGGTAGTCGCTGGCAAATGACTGGATTCCCGCTTTCGCGGGAATGACGGAACTGAAATGACCTTTCTGCGGATGACCGACCTGGATCTGAAAGGCAAGCGCCTGCTGATCCGCCAGGAC
>JBQTJQ010000017.1:0-6027 GCA_052386975.1 Gammaproteobacteria bacterium
TGTACTACGACGGCGCCAACCTCAACGCCATCCTCGGCAAGGTGCGGCCGGGCGACATGGGCTTCGACGTGATCCACATGAACCTGCACAAGACCTTCTCGACGCCGCACGGCGGCGGCGGGCCGGGGTCGGGCGCGGTGGGCGTGTCCAAGCGCCTGCTGCCGTTCATGCCGATTCCTGTTGTAGGAGCGCCTTCAGGCGCGACCGGCTATCGCTGGCTCACCGAAACCGATCTGCCTCAGTCGATCGGCCGCCTCTCCGCGTTCATGGGCAACGCCGGCGTGCTGCTGCGCGCCTATGTCTACGCGCGCCTGCTCGGCCGCGAGGGCATGCACCGCGTCGCCGAGTTCGCCACGCTGAATGCCAATTACCTCGCGGCGCAGCTCGAGAAGCGCGGCTTCGAGCTGGCCTACAAGGGCCGGCGCGCCAGCCACGAGTTCATCATCACGCTCAAGAAGCAGAAGCAGGAGATCGAGTTGACCGCCACCGACGTGGCCAAGCGCCTGCTCGACTACGGCTTCCACGCTCCCACGATTTACTTCCCCTTGCTCGTGCCGGAATGCCTGCTGATTGAGCCGACCGAGTCCGAGGACAAGGACACGCTCGACGCCTTCGTCGAGGCGCTGGTCAGGATCTGGGACGAGGCGAAGAAGGACATCGCCTACGTCAAGGGCGCGCCGTACACGCTGCCGGTGCGCCGCCTGGACGACGTGCGCGCCGCGCGCCAGCTCGACATCGCCTGGAAGCCGGCCTGACATGGCCGACGGACTGAAGGGACTGGCGCGGCTATGGCGCGCCACCTACGTCTCGTACTGGGGCTTGGGCTACGCGCTGAAGAACGAAGAAGCCTTCCGCATCGAGGCGGCGCTGTGCGTGCTGCTGGTGCCGGCGGCGCTGTACCTGGGTGGCTCGGGCCTCGAGCGCGCGGTGCTGATCATGTCGCTGTTCGTGGTGCTGATCACCGAGCTGCTCAACAGCGGCATCGAAGTGGTGGTGGACCGCATCGGCAAGGAGCAGCATCCGCTGTCCGGGGCCGCCAAGGACCTCGGCTCGGCCGCCGTGCACCTCTCGCTGATCCAGGTGCCGGTCGTGTGGGGATTGGTGCTATTCGGCTGAAAAAGCCGTTTCACACAAAGACACGAAGACACAAAGAGAGAATTTGTAATTAAAAAGCTTGTCCTTTGTGTTCTTTGTGTCTTCGTGTGAAACATTCTTTATCTTTTGTCAGGGAGTTTTTAGATGTCAGTGCTGATCTGCGGCTCGCTCGCCTACGACACCATCATGGTGTACCCGGGGCATTTCAAGAACGACATCCTGCCCGACAAGGTTCACATGCTGAACGTGTCGTTCCTGGTTCCGCAGATGCGCAAGGAGTTCGGCGGCTGCGCCGGCAACATCGCCTACAACCTCAAGCTCCTCGGCGGCGCGCCGCTGCCGATGGGCACGGCCGGCAACGACTTCGGTCCGTATGCCAGGCGCTTCGACCAGCTCGGCATCAGCCGCCAGCACATCAAGGAGCTCGGCGACACCTTCACGGCGCAGGCCTACATCGTCACCGACATGGACGACAACCAGATCACCGCGTTCCATCCGGGCGCGATGAGCCAGGCCCACGTCCAGGACGTGCCGAAGAAGGGCATCAAGCTCGGCACGGTGTCGCCCGACGGCAAGGAAGGCATGCTGCTGCACGCGCGCCAGTTCGCCGACGCCGACATCCACTTCCTGTTCGACCCGGGCCAGGGCCTGCCGATGTTCAGCGGCGACGAGCTGAAGCTGTTCATCACCCAGGCCAGCTACGTGGCCGTGAACGACTACGAGGCCGAGCTGCTGATGAAGCGCACCGGCTGGACGCTCAAGCAGATCGCCGAGCGCGTCGACGCGCTGGTCGTCACGCGCGGCGCCAAGGGCTCGCACATCTACGCCAAGAAGAAGTCGCACCTGATCCCGGCGGCGCGCGCCGAGTCGCTGGCCGACCCGACCGGCTGCGGCGACGCCTATCGCGGCGGCCTGCTGTGGGGCATCGCGGGCGGACTCGACTGGGAAACCACCGGCCGCGTCGCCTCGCTCATGGGCGCGATCAAGATCGAGCGGCCCGGCACGCAGAACCACGTCATCACGCCCGAAGCTTTCCGGGCGCGGTTCAAGAAAGAGTTCCGCTACGAGCTGAAATAACCGTGTCATCCCGAGCCGCCGAAGGCGGCGAGGGGTCTCGTTCAGGATGTGGTAATCGACTCCAGCAACTCCGCCACCGACACCGCATTGCTGTCGCGCCAGTTCTGCTTCAGCACCTGCGGCGTCGCCATCAGCCCGCGGTAGTGCCACCAGCCGAGCAGGGCGGTGACGAGCATGCAGTAGATCTTGGCCACTTTCGCTTCGGGGCTGCCGAGCACGTAGTGGTCGGTGGCCTTGGCGAACGTCGCCCGGATCGGGCTCATGACCCAGGCGTAGCGGACCATCATGGTCTTGGGGCCGATGCGCTTGCCGTGGTAGTCGCCGACCCCGGCACGCACTTCGCGCTGGTTGCGCGACAGCCACTCCATGAAGCCGGTTTCGTGCGCCGTCTCTCCCTGGAAGCGCAGGAAAGCCGCGACCCCGAAGGCGAGGCCGATCACGATCAGCTTCAGGCGATGGGCTTCCAGCTCGAGCGCCATCGGCTGCAAGTAGTCCAGGGCCACCATCCCCAGGATCAGGACGGCGCCGGCGGCCAGGAAGTACTTGAACATCTCAATCCGTATCCAGGGCGATGCGCAGCGGCTGGCCCGACAGCTGCACGAACGGATTCTCCTTGCGCCAGGCCTTCTTGTCCGGAATGCGGATCAGGCCCTCGACATCGGCCGTGAACGTCTCGGGCTTCGCCGCCTCGACCGTGGCCGTCGCGGCGGTGCCCTTGGCGAACTCGACCAACAGCCCCTCGAAGTCCGGCGCCATCACGCGCACCATGAACGGCTGCTTCGAGATGATGCCGTCCATCTCGTCCAGCATCGCCACCATCAGCTCGTAGCGGAAACGCTGCTCGGGCGGCGCTTCGACTGCCATGGTGACGTTCAACTGCAGCTTGCCGTCGCCGACGTTGGTGACCACCGGCGGATTCTCCTTCAGCAAGTCGTCGCGCAGCGGGAACTGCACGGCGCCGTCGGCGGCGACCGGGACCGGAATCTCGCCGGCGCGGCTGCGCACCACCAGCTTGATGTCGGCCGTGGCGACTGCCGGGTCCCTGGACTCGAAGCGCGTGGCGACGCGGAAGTACTTGCCCGGCGGGATCGCCGCGCGCACGAACACCTTGTGCAGGTTCGCGTAGGGGATCTCGCGGTCGGCGGCGAGGGCCAGGGAGGCGAAGGCGAGGAGAACGAGGAAGAGTGTGCGCATTGGAAGCCCCTCACCCGCGCCTTCGGCGCGGCCTCTCCCCGCAAGCGGGGAGAGGCAAGAAATCAGTGCGCCGGCAGTCCCGCCAGGCGGATCAGCTCGATCACCGGCGACGGGTACACGCCGAGCACGAACATCAGCAGCGTCAGCAGCAGCACCATCAGGCCGCCGACCTGCTGGGCCCAGTTGATCGGCGCGTCGAACTTCAGCCGCTCCGGGTCCTGCATGAACATGGTCACGACCACGCGCAGGTAGTAGTAAAGCCCGATCGCGCTGCCGAGCACGACGGCGCCGATCAGCCACCACAGCTCGCTGTCGATGCCCGCCGCGATCACGTAGAACTTGCCGATGAAGCCGGCGGTGATCGGGATGCCGGCCAGCGACAGCATCATCGGCACCATGATCGCCACCAGCAGCGGCCGGCGCCAGAACAGGCCGCGATAGTCGTACAGGTTGTCGGCGTCGCGCTCGCCACGGGGGCTCGACATCAGCGCAACGACTCCGAAAGCTCCAAGCTGCGTCACCGAGTAGGTGATCAGGTACATGCCGACCGCTTCCTCGCGGAACTCGCCCGAGGCGATCAGCGCGACCAGCAGGTAGCCGATGTGCGCGATCGAGGAATAGGCGAACAGGCGCTTGATGTTGGTCTGCACCAGGGCCAGCACGTTGCCGATGATGATCGAGGCGAAGGCCAGCGCCGCCAGTGCGTCCACCAGCGCCTCGAACTGGTCGGCGTGGCCCTGCACGAACCAGCGCAGCAGCACCACGAACACCGCGGTCTTCGACACCGTGGCCAGGAACGCGCCGACCGGGGCCGGGGCGCCTTCGTACACGTCCGGCGTCCACAGGTGGAAGGGCACCAGCGACAGCTTGAAGCCGACCGCGACGATGATCATGCCGGCGCCGGCGAGGAGGTACGGGTTGCCGAAGCCCTCGATCCTGGCGATGGCGTCGCCCATCTCGACGAAGCCCAGCGTGCCGGTCTGCGAGTAGACCAGCGCCATGCCGAACAGCATGAAGGCCGAAGCGCCGGCCGACAGGATCAGGTACTTGACGCCGGCCTCGAGCGAGCGCGGATCGCGCCACAGGTACGCCACCATGCCGTACAGCGGCACCGACAGGATCTCGAGGCCGAGGAAGAACGAGGCGAAGTGGCTGCTCGAGGCCAGCACCAGCGCGCCCAGCGCCGCCACCGACAGCAGCACGTAGTTCTCTTCCTTGAAGCCGCGGTAGCCTTCGAGGTAGGCGTGCGACAACGTCGCGGTGCCGAGCGTCAGCACCAGGATCAGCGCGTAATAGAACAGCGCGTAGGCGTCCACCACCAGCAGCGGCGTGACCTGCACCGGCCCTTCGTAGAGGTAGAACACCAGCAGCGTCCAGAACAGCGTGGCGTTGAGGCCGGCGACGCAGAACGTCGCATTCCACCAGTGGTTGCGCCTGACCGCGATCGCCAGCATCACGAACACGGCGGTGCCGGCGACCGCCATGATCGGTAACAGTGCGACCCACTGCTGGAGCGTGAAGGTCATGGCGCGGCTCCGGCCGCGGCGTACAGCGTGTGCAGCGCTTGCATCACCGAGGCCGTGGTGTCGAGCACCGGCTGCGGATACACGCCGAGCACCAGCAGCAGCGCCATCAGGCTCAGGCAGGTGGCGAGCTCGCGGCGGTTGAGGTCGTCGAGCTTCTCGTCGGAGGCGGCCTTACCGTGGAAGGCGCGCTGGATCATCATCAGCGAGTACACCGCCGCCAGGATCAGGCCGCTGGCGGCAACGATGGTGACCGGCTTGTCCACGGTCCAGGTGCCGATCAGCACCAGGAACTCGCCGACGAAGTTGCCCAGGCCCGGCAGGCCTAGCGCGGCGAGCGCGAAGAACATCACGATCGGCGGCAGGTAAGGGAAGCGCGACCACAGGCCGCCCATCTCGCGCAGGTCGCGCGAATGGATGCGCTCGTAGATTTCGCCGCACAGGATGAACAGCGCGCCCGCGCTGATGCCGTGCGCGATCATCGTGATCATCGCGCCCTGCAGGGCCTGCTCGGTGCCGGCGTAGATGCCGATCAGCACGAAGCCCATGTGCGACACCGAGCTGTAGGCCACGAGCCGCTTGACGTCGTTCTGGGCGAAAGTCATGAACGCGCCGTAGACGATGCCGATCACGCCAAGCCACATCGCCACCGGCGCAAAGCTCGCCGAGGCTTCAGGGAACAGCGGCAGGCCGAAACGCATCAGTCCGTATGCCGCGGTCTTCAGGAGAATCCCGGCGAGGTCCACCGAGCCGGCGGTCGGCGCCTGCGAGTGCGCGTCGGGCAGCCAGGTGTGGAACGGCACCACCGGCAGCTTGACCATGAAGGCGAGGAAGAAGCCCAGCATCAGCAGCCACTGCACCTCGTCGGACATCGGCGTGTTGAGCAGCACCTCGTAATCGAAACTCCACGCGCCGGTGGCCTGGTGGTTGACCCAGACCAGGCCGAGGATACCGAGCAGCATCAGCAGGCCCGAGGCCTGGGTGAAGATGAAGAACTTGGTCGCCGCGTAGATGCGTCCCTTGCCGCCCGGGGCGTTGTGGCCCCAGATCGCGATCAGGAAGTACATCGGCACCAGCATCATTTCCCAGAAGAAGAAGAACAGGAACAGGTCGAGCGCGAGGAACACCGCGACCACGC
>JBQTJQ010000018.1:0-2401 GCA_052386975.1 Gammaproteobacteria bacterium
TGCTATTGGGGCTTTCGTACTCGGTGCGAAACTGCTGGATCGTTCGCGTTGCCTGGTCGGCCGGCGTCACCAGCCCTTCGGCCTTGTCGATGACCCGCGCGTAGATCACCGCCGGCGAACTCGCCCATGTGCCGGTGTCCGGGTAAAACACGAAAGAGAGCCCCTGGTCCAGGCCGGAAGACGCGTCAGCGATCCAGCCGCGCGGCTTGCCGAAGTGGAAACAATGGTTGTCGCCGTGGACATAGCCGACGTCGACGATCGCTGCGGTGGGTGTGGCGTCCTTGGGGGCTGCGGCTTGCGCCACGTTGAGCGCTGCGAGCGCGAGGAGGGCGCGGGCCGGGTTCTGGAGGTTCATTGATGTCGATTCTACAAGTAGCGCCAAGCCCTCGATGGCGCGACTGTGCGCGCGAGATCAGGCAATGTGGATCCGCACCTTCACCGTGTCGCCGGCGCCGACGTCCTCGGCCTTGCGCACGCTGGCCTTGATCATGAACAGGTAGGTCTTCTTCTTGCTGGCGGGGAACAGCGAGGTGGTCCACTCGGTGTCGCCGATCTTGAGGCGCACCCGGATCGAGCCCCAGCCGCGGGCGGTGCTGCCGAAGCGCCGCTTGATCAGCGCCGATTGCCTCGCCGGCACGTCGGCAAAGTGCCAGGAGCCGCCTTTCCAGCGCCAGATTTTCGTGCGCACCGTGTAGTCGCGCGGCGCGGTCTTCGGATCGTCCGGCGGCAGCAATGGCGACCAACGCTCTTCCATGGTTCCTACGCGTGCAGCCGCAAGGCCTGGTTCACGATCAGGCGAATCAGCGCCGAGTAGCCGATGCCGACCTTGCGCGCGGCCTGCGCCAGCTCGTCGTCCCTGGCGATGTTCGGGTTGACGTTGGGCTCGATCACGTGGATCTGCCCGGCCGGCGTCACGCGCAGGTCGAAGCGCGCGTAGGAACGGATGTTGAGCGCGCGGTAGGCGCGCTTGCAGACGTCGGCGAGGCGTTCCTCGAGCTCCTTGTCGAGCTTGCCGGCGAAGTCGTTGCGGATGCCCCAGCGCTTGCGATAGGCGTCGTCCCACTTGGCCTTGTAGGTGGCGATGCGCGGCTCGTCCTCAGGCATCTGGCCGAAGTGCATCTCGCGCGCCGGCAGCACGCGCAGGCGCTTGTCGCCGACGATGCTGACGTAGATCTCGCGCCCCTCGATGTACTCCTCGGCGATCGCGGCCTGGCGCATGCGGCGGTGGATCATGTCGACGCGGTCGATGAAGCCCTTCTCGTCGTCCACGATCGAGGCCTGCGAGATGCCGCGCGAGGCTTCCTCGGTCAGCGGCTTGACGATGCACGGCAGCGTCAGCGTGCGCGGCAGCCAGACCTTGTGGCCCTGGTAGAAAATGTGGAAGCGCGGCCCGCGCAGCCGGTGGAAGCGCAGGATTTTGCGGCACAGGCCCTTGTCGTTGCACATGAACAGCGATGTGCTGCTGGCGCCGGTGAACGGCACGCGCAGCATCTCCAGCAGCGCCGCGATGTTCTTGTCCCAGCCGGTGACGTTGCCGAAGGTCTCCACCATGTTGAAGATGACGTCGGGCTTGAACTCCTCGACGTCGTCGAGCAGCGGCCGCACGTCGTCGAACAGGCCCAGCGGCCGCGCTTCGTAGCCGTTGTCGAGCAGCGCGCGATGGACGTCGTTCTCGGCGGCGAAGTTCTCGCGGTCCTTGAACTCCTCGGTGTAGTCGTGGCCGCGCTTGAGGGCGTAGGGCAGGTCGAAGACCTGCAGCACGCGCAAGGAGCGCGCCATCTAGATGCCGCCCCGCAGGCCCACGCCTCTCAAACGATTCGTGTGGCGGTAGTTCATCAACAATGTCGTGAGATACGTGGACAGCTTCAGCACGGCCTGCGACTCGCTGTCGTCGGTCGCCAGGCCCAGCGCCTTGCTGCGCTGGTAGACCTTCTTGAACACCTCGTTGACCATGTACTTGCGCTCGCCGGTCCAGCCGGTGATCTCGTCCACGATCGGCTTGCGATAGCGCTCGAGCAGCTTGGCGACGTAACGCGCATCGCCGGCCGCGAACATGCGCTTGAGGTTGGCGTCGTGGAAGTCCGGCTGGCTCTCGGCCTCGGCCTTGCGGCGCTGCTCGTAGTAGCGGCGCAGCGTGCGGCGGATCTTGGCGGCGCGCCAGTACTGCCGGCCGCCGCCCTTGCGCGGAACCTTGCCGGCGATGGACTTCATCAGCTTGTCGACGAACTCGAGCTTGGCCAGCGCCTTCCAGCCGGCGTACCGCGCGCGCCAGTCGAGGCCGGGCGTCAGCCACACGGCGAAGGTTTCGCACCAGTCCTCGTCCGGGTGGTACTGCGCGTAGTGGTAGTCGAGGTGCCGCACGAAGCTCTTGCTGTAGGGCCGGTAGCGGTAGGTGTCCTCG
>JBQTJQ010000019.1:0-21997 GCA_052386975.1 Gammaproteobacteria bacterium
CCGAGAGCCCGCCCTGGGCGTCAGCCCAGGACTGCAGGTTGCCGCCCGGTACGTACTCCATCTCGATGAAGTAGGGCACCTCCTGCAGGTTCCACTCGAGGATCCGGACGATCGCGGCGCGCGCGCCGAGGCTGTCATGGAGCAGCCGGTACAGCGTGATCTCGCGCTTGAGCGAGGACAGCGCGCACGGATCCACCGCGAACTTGAACACGCGGGCGTCGCCGGTCTTCTCATGGCGCGCGAGCCACGCTTCGCCGTGCCCGCCTCCACCCAACCGTTCGACCAGCTTCCACTGGGGCCTGAGCGGCGGACTGTCGCCGGCCTTGAAATCGAATGCCGGTATGGAAGGGTCGGCGGAAGCTTCCACCTTGACCTGGCCGACCAGCCGGTAGCCGAACCCGTGGACCGTGCGAATCAAGGTGCGCCTGTCGTCCTTCAGCACCTGCCGCAACTGGCTGATGCAGCGCGACAGGACCGTGTCGGTCAGGATCCGGCCCGGCCACAGGTTCTCGACCAGGTCGTCCTTGGTCACGACCTCGCCGGCGTGGTGCAGCAGGTAGAGCAGCACTTCGAGCGGCTTGCGCTCGAGCTCGACGTACACGCCGTCGACCTGAAGCTCGAGCGAGCGCTCGTCCAGCACGGCAGGGCCGAAGCTCCAGCGGCGGCCAGCCAGGTCCGCCGTCGTTCCTTCGGGCTGGGCAGTTTCATTCATTGCAAGAATTCCTCAGCAATTCCTCAAGAATCCGTAAGGACTTCCGCGCGGCGGCCGAGCACGATGCGCCCATGAAGGCACATCGGATCGGAAGCCGACCCCAAGAAGCACAACAAGAAGACCAAGAAGAAGAAAAATGGGCCACCGCGCTTCGGATCGTTCGCCGCCCGGCACTCCCCGGGGTCGCGAACGCCTTGGCTTGCCGGACTCTTGGTGGGGTGTCGGCAAGCCCCTTTATTCGATTGACCGCAGTCTACGGCTCCACCCTCTCGATACGCCAGCCGTCTCCGGATGCCCGGTACACCAGCCGGTCATGTAGCCGGTCCCGCCGGCCCTGCCAGAACTCGAACGTCTGCGGCCTGAGCACGTAGCCGCCCCAGTTCTCCGGCACCGGCACCTCTTTCTTGCCGATCCGCGCGTCGTTGTCGGCCAGGCGCTTCTCCAGCTCCGCGCGGCTCGCGATCGTTCGCGACTGGCGCGAAGTCAACGCGCTGAGCTGCGATCCGCGGGGCCGCGACCGCGCATACGCCTCGCCCATCGCCCGCGGCAGTTTCTCGACGCGGCCTTCCACGCGCACCGAGCGCTCGAGCTTGTCCCACCAGAACACCAGCGCCGCGCGCGCGTTGGCGGCCAGCTCGCCGCCCTTGCGCGACTCATAGCTCGTGTAGAAGGTCAGTCCACCTTCGTGCGGGCCTTTGTACAGCACGATGCGCGCGGACGGCGAACCGTCCTTGGTCGCCGTCGCCAGCGTCATGGCGGTCGGCTCGATCATGCCGGCGCCCTCCGCGTCCTTGAGCCAGCTCGCCAGCTGCGCCATCGGATCGGCGTCGAGGGCGGATTCGTCGAGGGGCGGTTGGCGCGTGTATTGCGGCATGATGCGCGTCCATCCTACCGGAAGCCGACCATGCCCCCGTTCCGCGCACTGCGCATCCACCAGGACGGCAAGGCCGCAGTCGCGAAGCTCGAGGACATCAAGCTCGACGACCTGAGCGCGGGCGAAGTCGTCATCCGTGTGCAGTGGTCCGGCATCAACTACAAGGATGCGCTCGCGGTGACCGGCAAGGGCCGCATCATGCGCAAGTTCCCGTGCGTCGCCGGCATCGACCTGGCCGGCACGGTCGAGTCCAGCGAGTCGCCCAGGTACAAGAAAGGCGAGGGCGTGCTGGTCACCGGCTGCAACATCGGCGAGCTGCTGGATGGTGGTTACGCCGAATTCGCGCGCGTGCCGGAGCAGGCCGTGATTCCGCTGCCCAAGGGCATGGACGCGCGCGATGCGATGGCGATCGGCACCGCGGGCTTCACCGCCGCCTTCGCGCTGCGCCGCATGCTGGAGAACCACCAGGCGCCAGCGATGGGCCCGATCGCGATCACCGGCCCGACCGGCGGCGTGGGCAGCATCGCCATCGACCTGTTCAAGCGCGCCGGCTTCGCCGTGCACGCGATCACCGGCAAGGCCGAGCAGTCGGCGGATTACCTGAAGGCGCTCGGCGCCGACGCGGTGGTCTCGCGCCAGTCGCTCGACCTGGGCAGCAAGCCGATGGAGAAGGCGACCTGGGGCGGCGCGGTGGACAACATCGGCGGCGCCACGCTAACCTGGCTCACGCGCACCGTGAAGCCCTGGGGCAACATCGCCAGCATCGGCCTCGCGCAATCGCACGAGCTCAACACCACGGTCATGCCGTTCATCCTGCGCGGCGTGTCGCTGCTCGGCATCCACTCGGTGGAATGCCCGCGCGCCTGGCGCGAGGAGATCTGGCAGAAACTCGCCGGCGAATGGAAGCCGCGACACCTCGCGCACATCGTCAACCGCACCGTTTCGCTCGACGAGTTGCCGGAGGCGTGCAACGACCTGATTGCGGGGACGGTGACGGGGCGGATCCTGGTCAAGCTCTAACCGTGCGCTGGATCACGCCCGTGGGCGAATCCGCGCCCATTGGCGCTGTTTAGAGAGTAAATTGAAGCCGGAGTTGCGGAGGCAGTACATGTACATGCGCTGGGCGGGGGCACTCTTTCTTTTTGCGGCGAGCACGGCTGCGAATGCCGCCATTACGAACGTATTCGGGTTCGAGGGCGCGCAGGCGCCCTCTGCGCTCATCGTCGGCCAGGACGGCAACCTTTACGGCACCGTCTCGGCGGGCGGTGTCCACGGTTACGGCGCGGTGATCAAGATGACGGCCGCCGGTGTCGTGACCACCGTGGCGTCGTTCGAAACAGCCGACGGCATTAATGCCTGGACCGGCGTCATCGAAGGCAGCGACGGAAATTTCTACGGCGTCGCCAACGCCGGCGGCGCCAATGGCGTCGGCACGGTGTTCAAGGCCACGCCTGCGGGCGAGCTCACCGCACTCGTCTCGTTCGCCACCACGAACGGCAAGTACCCAACGTCGTTGATCGAAGCCAGCGACGGCAACTTCTACGGCACGACGTCCGAGGGCGGCGCGTCCGGGTTCGGCACCGTGTTCAAGGTGACGCCTGCGGGCGTGCTGACCACGCTGGTTTCCTTCACCGGCGCCAACGGCCGCCATCCGTACGGTGCGATGGTTGAAGCCGCGGACGGAAATTTCTACGGGACGACGACGACGGGCGGCGCGATGGGCGCGGGCACGGTGTTCAAGCTCACGCCTGCGGGCACTCTGACGACACTCGCCTCTCTCGATCGCACCAATGGGGACTATCCCCTTTCACTGCTTCAGGCGGGCGATGGCAACTTCTACGGCTTGGCACTCAGCGGCGGGGCGTCGTCCGACGGCACGATCTTCCGCGTGACGCCAGCGGGCGTTTTGAGCCGGCTCGTATCGTTCGGCAGCAGCGGGGGCAGAGATCCCACGAGCCTCGTCCAGGGCAGCGACGGCAACTTCTACGGGACAACGTTCAACGGCGGCGCGTCGAACGAGGGTGCGGTGTTCAAGGCGACTCCAGGCGGCGTCCTGACTACGCTCGTCTCGGCGACGACACATCCGACCGGGCTGATCGAAGGAGCCGCCGGAACCTTCTACGGATCAGCGAACGACGGCGGCGACGGCGGTGCGGGCAGCCTGTTCAAGGTCACCTCCGCGGGCGCGCTGACGCCGCTCGCCGGCCTGAGCCCCGGCGAAACGGGCGCGTCGCCGTTCGCCCCACTCGTGCTCTCCAGCGACGGCAACTTCTACGGCGTGACGGTTTCAGGCGGCCCGACCGGGCACGGCACGATCTTCAAACTCACACCGGCCGGCGCGTTCACGCGGCTGGCTTCGTTCGACGAGCACGTGAACGCCTGGCTCATGGAAGGCAGCGACGGCAGCTTCTACGGCACTTCGACGCGCCAGACCAGCTTCACGGAAACCACCATCTTCAGGATGACCCCCGCCGGCGTCGTCACCGAGCTGACCGAACTGGACGGCGCGCCGAGGGGCCCGCTGATCGAGGATGCGGACGGCTTCTTCTATGGCACGACCAGCAACGGTGGCGACATGTTCGCCGGCAGCGTCTATAAGCTGGATTCGTCGGGCGCGCTGGTCTGGGCCGTGTCCTTCAGCCGCAGCAATGGCGAGACCCCGAGCGGCGCGCTGGTGCAAGGGGCCGACGGCGATTTCTACGGCGTTACGAGCGAAGGTGGCGCGCACGACGACGGCACGATCTTCAAGGTCACCGCCGCCGGCGTACTCACCTCGCTGGCCTCGTTCAACGGCGGCAACGGCAGGTTCCCGAACGCGCCGCTGGTGCAAGGGCCGGACGGCAACTTCTACGGTACGAGCGAAGACGGCGGCTCCGAAGGCTGGGGCACGTTCTTCAAGGTGACGCCGACCGGAACGTTGACCAAGCTGCGCTCGTTCAGCCTCAAGCACGGCGCCTCGCCGCGCGCGGGCGTGGTGCTTGGCAACGACGGCAATTTCTATGGCACCGCGCTGTTCGGCGGAACGTCGGTCCGCTCGGACTTCCATGGTTCCGGCACCACGTTCAAGGTTACGCCTGACGGCGCGCTGACGACGCTGGATTCGTTCGACGGTGACAATGGTTTCTGGCCGAGTTCCGAGCTGGTTCTCGGTAACGACGGGTTGTTCTACGGCGTCGCGCTTGGCGGAGTCGGCACGGCCGGAGTGGTGTTCCGCGAGGACGGCATTCCTTCGCCGGACGCCGTCGCGGACGATGGCGAGAGCAGCGGCAGCTTCACGCCGCTGGCGCTGCTGATGCTCGTGCCGTTCGCGCTGCTGGCGCGGCGACGGCGCTTTTTTTAAGGCCGCTTCAGCGCTTCGGCCACCGCCATCCTCCCAATCGCCGGATAGGTGAGGCTGCCGAAATAGAGCTCGCCATCGTGCTCGCGCACGCTGGTGATCGGCGCATAGGCATCTGAGCCGGCGTACTGAAGGTTTGCGCTTACCTTTCCGCCGACGTCGAGTCCCAGCGCGAACGAGTGCTTCTTCGGCTGCGGCTGGAGAAACTTCGGCAGCTTGGCGACGATGGTGCGCACGTAGCCATGGCCCGGCAGCATGCGGTCGAGCAGCGCGTCGCGCGGCGCGAAGATCGCGAGCCAGAACGCGTCGCGGCCGTTGAAGGTGATGTTGTCGGGGAAGCCGGGCAGGTTGTCGATGAAGACCTCGTGCGTGCCGGCCTTCCCGCCCTTGAGCCAGTAGCGCAGCACGCGGTACTCGGCGGTCTCGTTCACGAGCAGGTACGCATCGTCCGGCCCGACCGCCACGCCGTTGGCGAAGTGCAGGTCGTTCATCAGCACGCGCACCTGCTGGGTATCGAAGTCGTACTCGAGCAGCCGGCCGTTGGCGCCATGCTCCAGCAAATCGATCATGTGTTTGCCGTAGCCGAACTTGTGCGAGGCATCGGTGAAGTACGCCTTGCGCGAGTTCCTGGCCACGTCAACGTCGTCGGTGAAGCCGAACGGCATGCCGTCGGCCTCGGTCGCCAGCACGCTGAGTTCCTTGCCGTCGTACGACAGCAGGCCGCGCCTGGCGTCGGCGACGATCAGCTTGCCCTCGAAGAGTGTCAGGCCCAGCGGCCGGCCCCCGGTCTGGATCGAGGCCAGCACCGCACCATTGGGTGAAAACATCATCACGCGGCCGTCGTGATAGCCGGTGTAGACGTTGCGGTCGGCGTCCACGACCACGGCTTCCGGTCCGCGGCCGACGCCCTCGGCAAACCGGGTGATCGCCTTGAGCTTGTCGTTGGGGGCGTAGACGCCGGCCAACTCGGGCGCCTTCGGCGGCGTCCACGACACCGGGTCCATCCCGGTCGGCCAGAGCAGCAGGTACGCCAGGAAGAGGGTAAAAACCGCGCTCACAACGAGAACCAGGGGCTTTTTCATGCGCCGCTATACTACGCGCCCTCTCAAATCCGCCCCCAGAGCAGCCGCCATGAGCGCGCACCACGACCTCAAGGACACCACCCGCCCGAAGCCCGACAAGATCCTCGTCGAGATCGCCGACTACGTCTGCGGTAACAACAAGTTCTCCGACGAGGCGCTCAACACCGCCCGCTACTGCCTGATGGACACGCTGGGCTGCGGCCTGCAGGCGCTGACCTATCCGTCGTGCACCAAGCTGATGGGTCCGGTGGTGCCGGGCGCGAGCATGACCGGCGGCGCGCGCGTGCCGGGCACTTCTTATGAGCTCGACCCGGTGGCCGCGGCCTTCAACATCGGCTGCATGATCCGCTGGCTGGACTTCAACGATACCTGGCTGGCGGCGGAGTGGGGGCATCCCTCCGACAACCTCGGCGGGATCCTCGCCACCGCCGATTACCTGTCGCGCCGCAACGTCGCGCAGGGCAAGCCGCCGGTCTACATCGGCGACGTGCTGCGCGCGATGATCATGGCGCACGAGATCCAGGGCGTGCTCGCGCTGGAGAATTCCTTCAACCGCGTCGGCCTCGACCACGTGTTGCTGGTGCGTGTGGCCTCGACCGCGGTCGTCACCCGCATGCTCGGCGGCTCGCGCGAGGACGTGATCACCGCGCTGACCCACGCCTGGGCCGACGGCGGCGCGCTGCGCACCTATCGCCACGCCCCGAATGCCGGCTCGCGCAAATCCTGGGCCGCCGGCGACGCGACCTCGCGCGCCGTGCTGCTGGCGCTGCGCACGCTGCGCGGCGAGATGGACATCCCGTCGATCCTCACCGCCAAGCTGTGGGGATTCCAGGACCGCCTGTTCGGCGGCAAGGACATCACGCTGGCGCGCAAGCTCGGCGGCTACGTGATGGAGCAGGTGCTGTTCAAGATCAGCTTCCCGGCCGAGTTCCACGCCCAGACCGCGGTCGAGTGCGCGATGCAGCTGCATCCGCAGCTCAAGGACCGCATCGACGACATCAAGAAGATCACCATCCGCACCCACGAGTCGGCGATCCGCATCATCGACAAGAAGGGCGTGCTGGCGAACTTCGCCGACCGCGACCACTGCATCCAGTACATGGTCGCCGTGCCGATGATCCTCGGCCGCCTGGTCGCTTCGGATTACGAGGATGACGTCGCGGCGGATCCGCGCATCGATGCACTGCGCGAGAAGATGGTCTGTAAAGAGGACAAACAGTTCACCAAGGACTACCTCGACGCCGACAAGCGCTCGATCGCCAACGGCATCACGGTCGAGTTCAAGGACGGCAGCAAGCTGAAAGAGGTCGTCGTCGAATACCCGATCGGCCACCGCCGCCGCCGCAAGGAAGGCATCCCGGTGCTGGTCGAGAAGTTCAAGCACAACCTGGCGCTGAAGATCCCGCCGAAGAACGCCAGGCAGATCCTCGCGGCCTGCGCCGACCAGAAGAATCTCGAAGCGATGCCGGTGCAGGACTTCGTGTCGTTGTTCGTGGTCTAGCCGTCACCCCAGCGGAAGCTGGGGTCCAGATGAAATCGCCAAAGAACAGCCCTGAAGGCCGGCTCCTCGCGGGGCTGGTGGCGCTGAAGCTCGACCTGGCGCTGGCCGGGCCGCTGCTCAAGTACCTCGGCGAGCTGGTGATCTGGAACAAGGCCTACAACCTCACTGCCGTGCGCGAGCCGGTGGAGATGGTCACGCGCCACCTGCTGGATTCGCTGGTGCTGCTGCCGCACGTCGAGGGCCGCACCGTGGACGTCGGCAGCGGCGCGGGCCTGCCCGGCATCCCGCTGGCGCTGGCCAACTCCGCGCTGCACGTGACCTTGCTCGACAGCGGCGGCAAGAAGGCGCGCTTCCTGCGCCACGCCCAGCGCACGCTGCCGCTGACCAACGTCGAAGTGGTCGAGGCGCGGGCCGAGGCGTTCGCGCCGCCGGCGCGCTTCGACACCGTGATCACCCGCGCCTTCGGCTCGTTGCGCGATTTCCTCGAGCAGACCGCGTCGCTGGGTGCGGACCGTGGCCGCTGGCTGGCAATGAAAGGTAAGCTGGACCGCAAGGAGCTGGCGGACCTGCCGCCGGGCTTCAGGATCGAGCAGGAGATTGCGCTGAAGGTGCCGGGCCTCGACGAGGACCGCCACCTCATCATCGTCACCCGGACATGACCCGCATCATCGCGGTTGCCAACCAGAAAGGCGGCGTGGGCAAGACCACCACCGCCATCAACCTCGCCGCGTCGCTGTCGGCGACGCGCCGGCGCGGGCGGGTGGTTGTTGTGGATGCGCAGGGCACCGCCCCCCTGGGCGGGGGCGTGGGCAAGTCGTCGATCTCCAAGACCGCGCGCGACCTGCTGCTGGAGAAGGCGCGGCCCGACGAGGTGATCCGCGAGCTGCCACAGCTCGGCTTCCACCTGATTCCCGCCAACGGTGACATGACCGAGGCCGAGATCCGGCTGCGCGAGCTCCCGGTCGGCGACTTCGCGCTCAAGTCGGTGCTGGCCGAAGTGCAGGACCGCTTCGACTTCATCATCCTCGACTGCCCGCCGACGCTGTCGAAGCTGACCGTCAACGCGCTGGTCGCGGCCGACGGCGTGCTGATCCCCATGCAGTGCGAGTACTACGCGCTCGAGGGCCTCACCGCGCTGGTGGACACGGTCAACCGCATCAAGAAGCTGATCAACCCGAAGCTGGAGATCGAGGGCCTGCTGCGCACCATGTTTGATCCGCGCAACAACCTGGCCAACGACGTGTCGGCGCAGCTGGTCCAGCATTTCGGCGACAAGGTCTACCGCACCATCGTGCCGCGCAACGTGCGCCTGGCCGAGGCGCCGAGCCACGGGCTGCCGGCGATGATCTACGACTTCGACTGTCCCGGCGCGCGCGCGTACATTGCGCTCGCGGGAGAGATCCTGCGCCGCTACGACAGCGCGGCGCGGGCGGCGTAGGGCGGCATTCCAATGCCGCCGGATTGCGGGCACGACGTCGGCAAAGGATTGCCGACCTACAGGGGACGTTGATGGCGATCAAGAAACGCGGTCTGGGGCGGGGACTCGACGCGCTGCTCGGCACGGTCGGGGCCAGCAGCGGCCCCGAGCCGGGCGAGGACCTGGTCGAGCTGCCCTTCGAGCAGCTGCAGCCGGGCGCGCACCAGCCGCGCCGCAACTTCGACCCCGAGCAGCTCGAGTCGCTGGCCGACTCGATCCGCGCGCAGGGCGTGGTGCAGCCGATCGTGGCGCGCCCGATTGCGGGTGGCCGTTACGAGATCGTGGCCGGCGAGCGCCGCTGGCGCGCCGCGCAGAAGGTCGGCCTCAAGGTCATCCCGGCCGTGGTGCGTACGCTGGAGGACCGCGCCGCGATGGCGGTGGCGCTGGTCGAGAACATCCAGCGCGCCGACCTGAACCCGCTGGAGGAAGCCACTGCGCTCAAGCGCCTGATCGACGAGGTCGGCCTGACTCACGAGCAGTGCTCGGAGGCGGTCGGCCGCTCACGCGTGCAGGTCACCAACCTGCTGCGCCTGTTCGAGCTGAACGAGGACGTGCAGGCGCTGCTGCGCACCGGCAAGCTCTCGCTCGGCCACGCCAAGGTGCTGCTCGGCGTGACCGGGCCGCGCCAGTCGTCGATGGCCAACCTGGTCATCGCGCGCGGCTATTCGGTGCGCCAGACCGAGGAGCTGGTGCGCGCGGCGCTCGCCGGGCGCAGCGCCAAGGCCCGCAAGTCCAGCCGCTCGCCGCTGGAGTCCGACCTGTCGCAGAAGATCGGGCTGCCGGTGCGGGTGCAGCAGGGCAACGACGGTGGCGGCCGCCTGACCATCAAGTTCAGGCAGAAATCCGAGCTCGACAAGCTGGTGCGATTGCTGAGGTGATGCCAATGCTGAGACCGATCGTGATGCGTGCGTTCGCCGCGCTGGTGCTTGCGCTCGCCGCTTCGGGGGCGGCGCAGGCGAAGAAGCCTTTCAGCATGACCGTCCAATCGTTGGACGGTGCCGGCAGCCTGGCGACAACCGGCTCATCGTTCTCGTCGACTGGCGACACCATCGACTTCCTCGATCCCGACGCGCTGCGCTCGTTCTTCCCGACCGTGGATACGAGCCTGGTCAACGCGGTGCTCGACTTCCGCGGCCTAGACTTCGTGCTCGGCTTCGCCAACAACGGCAGCCTGCTGACGCTCACGGTGCCGGCGTTCAACAACTTCACGCGCACCTTCGGCGCGGCCACGGCGTGCGTATCGGCGCTCCTGTGCGCGGACGGCCGGCGCACCGCGCTGCAGCAGCTGAAGACCTTCCTCGAGAGCAACCCGGTATTCCTCAAGCGGCTGCTGTCGACGCTGGCGTACCGTTCGCCGATCGACCCGCTGGCCGGCAACCCGGACAGCCTGTTCTCGCGCAGCATGCGCGCCGACTACCAGAACGGCTTCACCCACAAGGTCTCGCAGATCTGGGGCTGCAGCACCACGGCGTTCAACTCGACCTTCGGCGCGCCGATCCAGGTTGCCGCCGCCGGCGACATCACCGACATCTTCGCCGACGCTCGCGCGCGCCAGGCCGCGTTGAACGCCCGGAACGAAGTCGGCGTCGGCATCGTGTACGCGACCACGACGGCGGAGTCCGCCGGCGGCGACTACCGGACCACCGGCATCGCGATGCCGCTGTCGTACACGGTCAAGCTCGATGGCGATCCGCGCAAGAAAGTCCGGATCGACGTCCCGCTGGCGTACAACGACACCGAGGGCGCGACGACCTATTCGCTCGGCCTCGGCGTCGCCTACACGCATCCGGTGTCGGACGTGTGGACGCTGACGCCGGCGATCGGCGCGGGCGCGACCGGCTCCGACGACCTCGGTTCGGCCGGCGGCGTCTCCAGCTACTCGATCACCAGCGCCTACACCTGGCGACTCGGCGGCTTCGCGCTGTCGATGGGCAACGCCATCGGCCTGTACGACGCCCTCGGTCTGACGATCGGCGACGTCGAGGCCGAGGCCGACATCAGCAACACCGTGCTCACCAATGGCCTGCTGCTGACCGGGCCCAACTCGCTGCTGGCGCGGAACATGGTGATGGAGTTCAACTTCACCGACACGCGCATCAGCGGCGACGACGTCTACCTCGACAGCTACGACGAGCTCGGCGTCTCGCTCGGCTTCCTCAAGAGCAATTTCGGCGTGATCGAGCGCTACACCAAGGTCGGCCTGTCGTACCTGGTCGGCAGCGGCGACTTCGACGACATCAGCAGCGTGCGGCTCAACCTCAGCGTGCGGTTCTAGGAGGGCGCCATGACGAAGAAAATCTTCGCGGCTGCCCTGCTGATCGCCGCGCTGCCGTCGCTGGCGCAGGAGCCGATCGGCGAAGTCGCGCTGACCACCGGCAGCGTCACCGCCACGACCGCGACCGAGCCCCAACCGCGCGCGCTCAAGAGCGGCGATGCGCTGTTTGCCGGCCAGACCATCACGGTGGCCGTGAACAGCTACGCCAGCCTGAAGTTCGCCGACGGCGGCCGCGTGCTGCTGCGGCCGAACACCGAGTTCACGGTCGAGGCCTACACCTACAGGCCCGCGCCGCCCATCGCGGTCGAGCCGGGCGCGCCGCCGGCGCTGGCCTCGGTCGAGGGCACCGCGTTCTTCCGCCTGGTGCGCGGCGGCCTGCGCGCGATCAGCGGCTTGATCGGCAAGGGCCAGAACCAGCAATACAAGGTCACCACGCCGGTAGCGACCATCGGCATCCGCGGCACCGACTATGAAGTGCAGCTGTGCACCGACGACTGCCCGGGGCCGGAGCAGGCCGCAGCGCCCGCCGGCGATGGCGTGGTGGTCGCGACGCACGAAGGCTCGATCGAAGTGCGCACGCCGGCCGGCGCGGTCAGCATGGTGGTGGACGCGGGCCAGGTCGGCGTGATGCTGGCCAGCGGCCAGACCTTCATGCTGCCGCTGGTGCCGGACCTGATGATCCGCGATCCGGCGCCGGATCCGGGACGCTGCGAGTGAAGCTCAAGACTGCGCTGATCACCGGCGCCTCCAGCGGCATCGGCGCGGCGTTCGCCGAGGCGCTGGCCGCCGACGGCATGGACCTGATCCTGGTGGCGCGCTCGGAAGACAAGCTGCGCGTGCTGGCCAAGCAGCTGCACGAGGTTCACTCGCGGCGCGTGGAAGTGGTGACCGCCGACCTGGGCGCGGCCGGCAGCGCGGCCAAGGTCAGGACCGCGGCCGACGCGCTCGGCATGCCGATCGACCTGCTGATCAACAACGCCGGTTTCGGCACCGCCGGCGCGATCGTCAGCCAGGACGCCGAGCGCGAGCGCCAGGAAGTGCTGCTCAACGCCGCCGCCGTGGTCGACATGACCCACGCCTTCCTGCCGGCGATGGTCGAGCGCAGGCGCGGCGGCATCATCAACGTGGCCTCGGTGGCGGCGTTCCAGCCGCTGCCGTACATGGCGGTCTACGCGGCGACCAAGGCCTTCGTGCTGTCGTTCAGCCAGGCCGTGCGCGGCGAGGTGCGCAACAAGGGCGTGAAGGTGCTGGCGCTGTGCCCGGGCCCGGTCGACACCCCGTTCTTCGAGGCCACCGGCAACGCCAAGCTGCGCGGCAGCGTGCCCAAGGCCACGCTGATGTCGGCCGAGGCCGTGGTGAAGGCCGCGCTGCGGGCGTTCCGGGCCGGGCGCTCGGTGGTCGTCCCCGGCATCGCCAACAGGCTGCTGACCTCGAGCGTGCGCTTCATGCCGCGCGACGTGCTGTCCGCCATGACCGCGCTGGTCATGAAGCGCTAACCCCTTCAAAGGTGTCAGACACCTTTGAATTTGGTGCGGCGCAACATATTGACCCCTCCGACGCCCATTCAGTAAACTTCGCGCCCGCTTCACAGGGCTCGAAAACCAGGAATCACGATGGGCCCGCCGGACGCAATTGGGGCTCAACGCGCGGCCTGGGGGGCGACGGTCGGCAAGGCGGTCGCGTTGCAGTGGGGAGTCATCCTGTTGTGCAGCGGCCTCGCCTGGATCTGGCCCGGCGCGAGCGGTGCGCAGTCGTTGTTCCTCGGCGGTGTCGCGGTGGCCGTGCCGAACACGCTGCTGGCGATGTGGCTGACGCTGCGGCTGTACCGGTCCGGGGCCGTGGGCATGGGGTCCATGCTCGGCGGGGAACTGCTGAAGCTGGCGATGACGATCGCGCTGCTGGTGATCGTGGTGAAGGCGCTGAGGCTGCAGGTGGTGTGGCTCGCGCTGATTATCGGGGTGGTCGCTGCGCTGAAGGCGCAGTGGCTGGCGGTCTGGTTCACCAGGAACTCATAAGGTCGACACGGAACAATGGCTGACAGCGCAGAGATGACGCCGGCGAGCTACATCGGCCACCATCTCAAGTTCCTCGAGCAGCCGGTCCGCGAGGGCGGCTTCTGGACGCTGCACCTCGACACGCTGATCACCTCGTTCGTGCTCGGCACCCTCGTGTTCGGCTTCCTGGCCTGGATCGTGCGCGGCGCCACCGCCGGCACCCCCGGCAAGCGCCAGGCCTTCGTCGAGATCTGCGTCGACTTCGTCAACGAGCAGGTCAAGAGCATCTTCGACAAGAGCTACGACTTCGTCGCGCCGCTGGCGCTGACGGTGTTCGTGTGGGTGCTGTTCATGAACGCCATGGACTTCCTGCCCGTGGACATCATGGCCAAGGGGTTTCACTTCGTCGGCATCGACGAGTTCCGCCTGGTGCCGACCGCCGACGTCAACGCCACCTTCGCGCTGGCCCTGTCGGTGTGGTTCCTGATGATCGGTTTCGCCATCAAGGCCAAGGGCCTCGGCGGCTTCCTGCACGAGCTGTATGCCGCCCCGTTCGGCGAGCCCAAGCTCACCAAGAACCCTCTGAGCTGGCTCGCGGCCCCGTTGCTGGCGCTGGCGAACTTCGCGATGCAGATGATCGAGTACATCTCGAAGCCGCTGTCGCACTCGCTGCGACTGTTCGGGAACATGTACGCCGGCGAGATCATCTTCCTGCTGCTGTGGCTGTGGGCCGCCACCGGCCTGGTCGGCTCGGTGTTCGCCGTGCTGCTCGGCTGGGGCTGGGCGATCTTCCACATCCTGATCGTCGCGCTGCAGGCCTTCATCTTCATGATGCTGACCGTCGTCTATATCTCCCTGGCGCACGAGCACCACTAGCGCGCGCCGGATCCGTTCCACACGTTTACCGTTTCAACAGAAGGAATCGTCAAATGGAAAAACTTCAGCTCCTGGCCATGGTTCAGGCCTACACCGGCGTCGGCATCGGCCTGATCATCGGCCTCGGCGCGCTCGGCGCCTGCGTCGGCGTCGGCATCATGTGCAGCAAGTTCCTGGAAGGCGCCGCGCGCCAGCCGGAGCTCGCGCCGATGCTGCAGGCCAAGGTGTTCCTGCTGCTCGGCCTGATCGACGCGTCGTTCATCATCGGCGTCGGCCTGGCGATGATGTTCGCGTTCGCCAATCCGCTGGCCACGGCGTTCCTGGGTTGATCGACGCGCCAAGGTCCGGCAGCGAGGTGCGGGCATGAACATCAATCTGACGCTGATCGTGCAGGCGATCGTCTTCGCGCTGTTCATCTGGTTCACCAGGAAGTTCGTCTGGTCGTACCTGATGAAGAAGGTCGACGAGCGCCAGAAGACCATCGCCGACGGCCTCGCCGCCGCCGACAAGGGCAACCGCTCGCTGGCCGAGGCTTCGGCCAAGTCCGACGAGCAGCTCAAGGCCGCCCGCTCGCAGGCGCAGGACATCCTGTCCAACGCCAACAAGCAGGCCGGCCAGGTGGTGGACCAGGCCAAGGGCACGGCGCAGACCGAGGCCGACCGCATCAAGGCCGCGGCGCACGCCGAAGCGGTGCGTGAGGTCGAGCGCGTCAAGGAAGCGCTGCGCAAGCAGGTCGGCGAGCTCGCGGTCGCGGGCGCCGCGCAGATCCTCAGGCGCGAGATCGACGCCAAGGCCCACGCCGACGTCATCAAAGAGCTGGCGGCGAAGATCTGATCATGGCCGAGCCCAGCACGCTGGCCCGCCCGTACGCCAAAGCCGTGTTCGAGCTTGCGCGCGACGAAAGCAAGCTCGCCGACTGGTCGGCGCTGCTGGCCGGGCTCGCCACCGCGGTGAAGGACAAGCAGGTCGCCGCCGCGATCGGCCATCCGGCGGTCGGCCGCGGCCAGCTGGCGGACGTGCTGGTGCAGGCGATGGGCGCGAAGGCGACGGCGCAGGCGAAGAACCTGCTGCGCCTGTTGTCGGAGTACGACCGCCTGAAGCTGGCGCCGATGATCGCGCAGCAGTTCGAGGCGCTGCGCGCCGAGCACGAGCGTCGCGTGGACGTGGAGATCGTCTCGGCGGTGGCGGTGGAGCCGGCGCAGCAGAAGGCACTGGTGGACGCGGTGAAAAAGAAGCTGGACCGCGACGTGAAGGTGGAGTGGAAAACGGACCCGTCCCTGATCGCCGGCGCGCAGATCCGCGCGGGCGACACGGTGATCGACGGCAGCATTTCGGGCGAGCTGGCGCGGATGCGCCAGGCCCTGGTGGGTTAAGGAAAAAACATGCAACTGAATCCTTCGGAAATCAGCGACCTCATCAAGTCCCGCATCAAGAATTTCGAGGCGGCGACCGAGGCGCGCAACACCGGCACGATCGTGTCGCTGCAGGACGGCATCGTCAAAGTGCACGGCCTGTCCGACGCGCTGCAGGGCGAGATGCTCGAGTTCCCCGGCAACACCTTCGGCCTGGCGCTGAACCTCGAGCGCGACTCGGTCGGCGCCGTGGTGCTGGGCGACTACAAGCACCTCGCCGAAGGCGCGACGGTCAAGACCACCGGCCGCATCCTCGAGGTGCCGGTCGGCGAGGCGCTGCTGGGGCGAGTCGTTGATGCCCTCGGACGCCCGATCGACGGCAAAGGCGCGATCAAGCAGGCCGCGTTCTCGCCGATCGAGAAGGTCGCGCCGGGCGTGATCGCCCGCAAGAGCGTGTCGCAGCCGGTGCAGACCGGCTACAAGGCCGTCGACGCGATGGTGCCGATCGGCCGCGGCCAGCGCGAGCTGATCATCGGCGACCGCCAGACCGGCAAGACCGCGCTGGCGATCGACACCATCATCAACCAGAAGGGTTCGGGCATTAAGTGCGTCTACGTTGCGATCGGCCAGAAGGCCAGCTCGATCGCCAACGTCGTGCGCAAGCTCGAGGAGCACGGTGCGATGGCGCACACCATCGTGGTCGCGGCCTCGGCGTCGGAGTCGGCGGCGATGCAGTTCATCGCGCCGTACTCGGGCTGCTCGATGGGCGAGTACTTCCGCGACAAGGGCGAAGATGCGCTGATCATCTACGACGACCTCACCAAGCAGGCCTGGGCCTACCGCCAGGTGTCGCTGCTGCTGCGCCGTCCGCCGGGCCGCGAGGCCTATCCGGGCGACGTGTTCTATCTCCATTCCCGCCTGCTGGAGCGCAGCGCGCGCGTCAACGCCGAGTACGTCGAGAAGATGACCGGCGGCAAGGTGAAGGGCAAGACCGGTTCGCTGACCGGCCTGCCGATCATCGAGACCCAGGCCGGCGACGTGTCCGCATTCGTTCCGACCAACGTGATCTCGATCACCGACGGCCAGATCTTTCTCGAGACCGACCTGTTCAACGCCGGCATCCGCCCGGCCATGAACGCCGGCATCTCGGTGTCGCGCGTCGGCGGCGCGGCCCAGACCAAGGTCATCAAGAAGCTCGGCGGCGGCGTGCGCCTCGCGCTCGCGCAGTACCGCGAGCTGGCGGCGTTCGCGCAGTTCGCCTCGGACCTCGACGAAGCCACCCGCAAGCAGCTCGAGCGCGGCCAGCGCGTCACCGAGCTGATGAAGCAAAAACAATATGCGCCGCTGTCGGTCGGCCAGATGGCCGCCTCGCTGTACGCGGTGGAGAAGGGCTACATCGACAAGATCCCGGTGGACAAGGTGCTGGCCTGGGAAACCGGGTTGCACCAGTTCCTGGCGTCGAGCCACAAGGGCCTGCTCGACAAGCTCAACACCGGCGACTGGAGCGATGCGCTCGACGCCGAACTGAAGGGCGTGATGGACGCTTACGTCAAGCAGTCGGCGATCTGACCGAGAACGACCGTGCCTGGCGCCAAGGAAATCCGCACCAAGATCAAGAGCGTGAAGAACACGCAGAAGATCACGCGCGCGATGGAAAAAGTGGCGATGTCGAAGATGCGCAAGGCGTCCGACCGCATGGCGCACGCGCGGCCGTACGACGAGGCCATCCGCCGCGCGCTCGGCCAGCTGGCGCAGGCCAACCTCGAGTACAAGCACCCGTACACGCTCGCACGCGAAGCCAGGCGCGTGGCCTTCATCATCGTTTCGTCGGATCGCGGCCTGGCCGGCGGCCTCAACATGAACGTGTTCCGCGGCACCGTGCGCGCGGTCAGGGAGTGGCAGGACAAGAAGGTCGAGGTCGACTTCGCGCTGATCGGCAACAAGGCGGTGTCGTTCTTCAGGCGCGTCGGTGGCCGGGTGCTCGGCACCGCGACCCACCTCGGCGACAAGCCGCGGCTCGACCAGCTGCTGGGCGTGATCAAGCTGGTCACCGACGCCTACCTCGAAAAGAAAGTGGACCGCGTGTTCCTGGTGTCGAACGCCTTCGTCAACACCATGACGCAGAAGCCGACCGTGAAGCAGCTGATCCCGCTGGAGAAGGTCAAGGCCGAGGGCATGCTGCAGCACTGGGACTACATCTACGAGCCGGGCTCGGTCGAGGTGGTCGACACGGTCATGCAGCGCTACATCGAGTCGCAGGTGTACCGCGCGGTGATCGAGAACGCGGCGTGCGAGCAGTCGGCGCGCATGGTCGCGATGAAGTCCGCCTCGGACAACGCCGGCAAGATCATCGGCAAGCTGCAGCTGTCGTACAACAAGGCGCGGCAGGCCAGCATCACCAAGGAGCTTTCGGAAATCGTCGGCGGCGCGGCTGCCGTCTAAAGACACAAGACATGTTTCACACAAAGACACAAAGGCACAAAGAAAGAAACTTCAATGACTTCTTTCCTTCGTGTCTTTGTGTCTTCGTGTGAAACGCTTTTGATTTCAAGGAATACGAAATGAGCACTGGCAAAATCGTTCAGATCATCGGCGCGGTCGTCGACGTGGAATTCCCGCGCGAGGCGATCCCGAAGGTCTACGACGCGCTGACCATCGACGGCTCCGACCTGACGCTGGAAGTCCAGCAGCAGCTCGGCGACGGCACCGTGCGCTGCATCGCGCTCGGCTCCTCGGAAGGCCTCAAGCGGGGCCTCGTCGCGAAGAACACCGGGAAGGGAATCTCGGTGCCGGTCGGCAAGGGCACGCTCGGCCGCATCATGAACGTGCTCGGCGACCCGATCGACGAGCAGGGCCCGGTCAAGACCGACGCCAAGTGGGCGATCCACCGCGCGGCGCCGACCTATGAGGACCAGGCGGGCTCGACCGAGCTGCTCGAGACCGGCATCAAGGTCATCGACCTGCTGTGCCCGTTCGCCAAGGGCGGCAAGGTCGGCCTGTTCGGCGGCGCCGGCGTCGGCAAGACGGTCAACATGATGGAGCTGATCAACAACATCGCCAAGGCGCACTCGGGCCTGTCGGTGTTCGCCGGCGTCGGCGAGCGCACGCGCGAGGGCAACGACTTCTACCACGAGATGATGGAGTCGGGCGTCATCAACGCCAAGAACCTCGGCGAGTCGAAGGTGGCGATGGTGTACGGCCAGATGAACGAGCCGCCGGGCAACCGCCTGCGCGTGGCGCTGACCGGCCTGACCATGGCCGAGTACTTCCGCGACGAGGGCCGCGACATTCTTCTCTTCATCGACAACATCTACCGCTACACGCTGGCCGGCACCGAAGTGTCCGCGCTGCTCGGCCGCGTGCCGTCGGCGGTGGGCTACCAGCCGACGCTGGCCCTCGAGATGGGCGAGCTGCAGGAGCGCATCACCTCGACCAAGAAGGGCTCGATCACGTCGATCCAGGCCGTGTACGTGCCGGCGGACGACCTCACCGATCCGTCGCCGGCGACCACCTTCGCGCACCTCGACTCGACCGTGGTGCTGTCGCGCGACATCGCGGCGCTCGGCATCTACCCGGCCGTGGACCCGCTCGACTCGACCAGCCGCCAGCTCGACCCGAACGTGATCGGCAACGAGCACTACCAGACCGCGCGCGACGTGCAGGGCGTGCTGCAGCGCTACAAGGAGCTCAAGGACATCATCGCGATCCTGGGCATGGACGAGCTGAGCGAAGACGACAAGCGCAGCGTCGCCCGCGCGCGCAAGATCCAGCGCTTCCTGTCCCAACCCTTCCACGTCGCCGAGGTGTTCACCGGCACCTAGGGCAAGTATGTGTCGCTGAAGGACACCATCCGCGGCTTCCGCGAGATCGTCGACGGCAAGCACGATTCGCTGCCGGAGCAGGCCTTCTACATGATCGGCACCATCGACGAAGCGGTCGAGAAGGCGAAGAAGCTCTAGGCCATGTCGCTCACCATCCACGTCGACATCGTCTCGGCCGAAGGCCACATCCATCACGGCGAAGCCGCGATGGTGTTCGTGCCGGCGTCCGAAGGCGAGGTCGGCATCGCGCCGCGCCACGCGCCACTGCTGACGGCGATGAAGCCGGGCGTGCTGCGCGTGCAGCAGCCGGACGGCCAGATGCTGCAGTTCTTCGTCGGCGGCGGCATCCTCGAGGTGCAGCCCAGGCTCATTACCGTGCTGGCCGACACCGCGCTGCGCGCCAAGGACGCCGACGCCACCGCGGCGGCCAGGGCCAAGGCCGAGGCCGAGGCCAAGCTGGCCGGCGCCAAGACCGAGATGGACCGCAAGCTCGCGCAGGAGGAGCTGATCGAGGCCGCGGCGCGCTACGAGTTCGTCAAGTCGCTGCAGTCGCCGACGCACCACACCTAGGGGACTGACACCTGGTCGGGGACTGTCCCGATTTTTGCCGCAGGCAAAACTGGGACTGTCCCCTTTTTTCGTAGACTACCGGTATGGCACCCCCCCTCCACGTCGTCATCCTCGCCGCCGGCCAGGGCACGCGCATGAAATCGCGCCTGCCCAAGGTGCTGCACCCGGTCGCCGGCAAGCCGATGCTCGGCCACGTGCTCGACACCGCGCGCGAGCTCAACGCCGCCGCCTGCCACGTGGTCCACGGCCACGGCGCCGAAGCCGTGCGCGAGGCGTTCCGCGACGCGCGCGTGACCTGGGTGCTGCAGGCCGAGCAGAAGGGCACCGCGCACGCCGTGTCCCAGGCCTTGCCCGGGATTCCCGACAACGCCACGGTGCTCGTGCTGTACGGCGACGTGCCGCTGGTGCGCGCCGAGACGCTCAAGCCGCTGCTGGAAGGCGGCGGGCTCGCCGTGCTGACCGCCGAGCTGCCGGATCCGTTTGGTTACGGCCGCATCCTGCGCAAGGGCGGCCGCGTGACCGGCGTGGTCGAGGAGAAGGACGCGAGCCCGGCGCAGCGAAAAATTCGCGAGGTCAACACCGGCTTCTTCGCCGCCCCGGCGAAGGCCTTCAAGCGCTGGCTGCCGAAGGTCGGCAGCAAGAACGCCAAGAACGAGTTCTACCTGACCGACGTCGTCGCGCTGGCGGTCAAGGACAAGGTCAAGGTGGCCGCGCATGCGGTCGAGGCCGCGGCCGAAGTGCAGGGCGTCAACGACCCGGCGCAGCTCGCCGACGCCGAGCGCGCCTTCCAGCTGCGCCAGGCGCGCGAGCTGATGCGCGCGGGCCTGCACGTGCGCGACCCGGCGCGCTTCGACCTGCGCGGCACCCTGAAATTCGGCGCCGACGTCACGCTCGACGTCGGCGTGGTGCTCGAGGGCGCGGTCGAGCTGGGCGACGGCGTGTACGTCGGCCCGCATGCGGTGCTGCGCAACGTCACGCTCGGGGCCGGCACGCGCGTGGAATCGCACAGCGTGCTCGACTCGATGAAGGCCGGCCGGGACTGCCGCATCGGCCCGTTCGCGCGCGTGCGCCCGGACTCGGTGCTGGCCGACGAGGTCCACGTCGGCAACTTCGTCGAGGTCAAGAAGACCTCGGTCGGCAAGGGCAGCAAGGCCAACCACCTGGCCTACCTCGGCGACGGCACGGTCGGCGCGGGCGTCAACGTCGGCGCCGGCACGATCTTCTGCAATTACGACGGCGCCCACAAGCACCACACCGTGCTCGAGGACGAGGTGTTCGTCGGCTCGGACACGCAGCTGGTCGCGCCGGTCACGGTCGGTCGCGGCGCCACCATCGCCGCCGGCTCGACCATCACCAAGGACGTTCCGGCGGGCGGGCTGGCGATCTGCCGTTCGCGCGACCAGAAGCACTTCCCGGACTGGCACCGGCCGCGCAAGGGGAAACGCTAGCCATGTGCGGAATCGTCGGCGCCGTCGCCAACCGTGACGTCGTCCCCATCCTGATCGAAGGGCTGCGCCGGCTCGAGTACCGCGGCTACGACTCGACCGGCGTGGCCGTGGTGGGCGACGACAAGCAGCTGCGCCTGCAGCGCGCGGTCGGCAAGGTCGTCAAGCTGTCGGACGCGCTGAAGGCCAACCCGTGCGCCGGGCCGATCGGCATCGCCCACTCGCGCTGGGCCACGCACGGCGGCGTGACCGAGGCCAACGCCCATCCGCACGTGTCGGGCGGGCGCATCGCGCTGATCCACAACGGCATCATCGAGAACTACGTCGAGATCAAGGCCGCGCTCGCCGCCAGGGGTTACAGCTTCAGCTCCGAGACCGACACCGAAGTGATCTCGCACCTGGTGCACGATTTCGTGAAGCAGGGGCTCGACCTCACCGCTGCCGTGCAGAAGGCGGTCAGGCAGCTCGAGGGCGCCTACGCCATCGTGGTGTTCGACGCGCAGCAGACCGATCGCGTGGTCGTCGCGCGCATCGCCAGCCCGCTGGTCATCGGTCTCGGCGACAAGGGCGAGAACTTCGTCGCCTCGGACGTGCAGGCCCTGCTGCCGGTGACGCGTCGCTTCCAGTTCCTCGAGGAGGGCGACGTCGCCGACATCCGCCGCGACAACGTTTCGATCTTCG
>JBQTJQ010000020.1:0-3079 GCA_052386975.1 Gammaproteobacteria bacterium
CGCGCCGCGGGCCCGGGCGTGTTGCAGTACTGGCTGCTGGCGAGTTCCCGCACCTCGATGCGCGCGGCGCACCCCGCCACGGCGACGACGCATGCCAGCAGCGCCGGTTTCATGCGGCCAGCGCGGACTCGGCCAGCACTTGCTCGAGGATCATCGCCGCGGCCTTCTCGGCGATCATCGTGGTCGGTGCGTTGGTGTTGCCGCCGATCAGCGTCGGCATGATCGAGGCGTCCGCCACGCGCAGGCCGCTCAGCCCGCGCACGCGCAGTTGCGGATCGACCACCGCCAGCTCGTCGAGGCCCATCTTGCAGGTGCCGACCGGGTGGTAAATCGTCTCGGCGTTGGCGCGCACCCAGGCCCGCAGCGCCTCAAGGTCCTGCACGTTCTCGCCCGGATCCAGTTCCTCGCCGCGGTGCGGCTCGAACGCGGGCTGCGACAGGATCGCGCGGGCCTGGCGCAGCCCGGCCACCAGCTTGTCGAAGTCTTCGGCCACCGCGCAGTAGTTGGGCTGGATCAGCGGCGCGGCCAGCGCGTCGGCGCTGCGCAGCGTGATGCTGCCGCGGCTCTTCGGCCGCAGCACGCAGGCGTGCAGGCTATAGGCGTAGCCGCGGAACAGCACGCCGAGGTCGCGCGCATGGTGCGTGTTGGCGGCGATCACGAAGTGATATTGAAGGTCCGGAATCGGCTCGGCCGGCGACGACTTCGAGAACAGGCCGCCCTCGGCGCTGTTGCTGGTCAGGTCGCCGCGGCGGAACAGCAGGAAGCGGATCAGCTCGCGCAGGCCGCGCCACAGCGAGCGCGGGTGGAACGAGATCGAAAGGCGGGACTTGTTGCGCACCATCACGATCACGTCGAGGTGGTCCTGCAGGTTCTGGCCGACGCCCGGCAGCTCGAGCGACTGGGCGATGCCGTGGCGCGCGAGCTCGCCTTTCGGGCCGATGCCGGACAGCAGCAGCAGTTGCGGCGAGCCGATCGCGCCGGCCGCCAGGATCACTTCGCGCGCGGCCAGCACGTCGACGTAGCGGCCCGACTCGAAGTAGCGCGCGCCGACGGCGCGCTTGCCGTCGAGCAGGATGCGCGTGGCCCGCACCCCGGTCATGACGATCAGGTTGGGGCGGCTCTCGGCATGGTGCAGGTAGGCGCGGGCGTTGCTGCAGCGCTCGCCGTCCTTCTGCATCACCTCGTACAGGCCGGCGCCCTCCTGCTGCGCGCCGTTGAAGTCGTCGGTCGCCGGATGGCCAGCCTGCCGCGCGGCCTCGACGAACGCATGGCTCAGCGGATTCGGGTCGCGCAGCGGCGCCACGTTGAGCGGGCCGCCGGTGCCGTGGAAATCGTCCGCGCCGCGTTCGTGGTGCTCGGCCTTGCGGAAGTACGGCAGCACGTCCTTGTAACTCCAGCCGGGATTGCCGAGCTTCGCCCAGTGGTCGTAGTCCGCGGCGTGGCCGCGGATGTAGCACATCGCGTTGATCGAGCTCGAGCCGCCGAGCGTGCGTCCGCGCGGCCAGTAGCGCGGCTGGTTGTCGAGGTGCGGCTGCGGCTCGGTCCAGAAATGCCAGTTGAGGCGCTTGCTGCGGATCGCCTGCAGGATGCCGCCGGGAATGCGGATGAACGGGCTCGAATCGGGCGGGCCGGCCTCGAGCAGGCACACGCTATGCTTGCCGTCCGCGCTCAGGCGGTTGGCGAGCACGCAACCGGCGGAGCCTCCCCCCACGATGACGTAGTCGTAACGCATTCAGGTAATGCTAGCCTCAACGAAATGAAAAAGAACGACTTGGCGGCCAGCTTCGCCGCAAAACTCGCCCGCCGCAAGGCGGTGGTCGGCGTTCTCGGCCTGGGTTACGTCGGCTTGCCGCTGGCGCTGCGATTCGCCGAAGCCGGCCTGAAGGTGATCGGCTTCGACATTGACGCGGGAAAAGTGGCCAAGCTGCGCGCCGGCAAGAGCTATATCAACTACATCCCGGACCAGGCGATCCGGCGCGGGCTTGGCAAGGGCCTTGAAGCCACTTCTGATTTCTCGCAGGCCGCGGACTGCGACGCGCTGATCATCTGCGTGCCGACGCCGCTCAACCGCTCGCGCGAGCCGGACCTGTCCTACGTGGTCAACACCGCCGAAGCCATCGCGCCGTACCTCAAGCGCGGGCAGCTGGTGTCGCTCGAGAGCACCACCTGGCCCGGCACCACCGACGAGGTGATCCGGCCGATCGTGGAGAAGCGCGGCCTGGTGGTCGGCCGCGACCTGTTCCTGGTGTTCTCGCCCGAGCGGCAGGACCCGGGAAACGCCCGCTTCGACACGCACAACATCCCCAAGCTGGTCGGTGGCGTCACCGACGCCTGCCGCGCCGCCGGCGCGGCGCTGTACGGGCTCGCGGTCGAACGCGTGGTGCCGGTGTCTTCCACGCGCGTCGCCGAGATGGCCAAGCTGCTCGAGAACATCCACCGCGCCGTCAACATCGGCCTGGTCAACGAGCTGAAGATCGTCTGCGACAAGATGGGCATCGACCTGTTCGAGGTGATCGACGCCGCCGCGACCAAGCCGTTCGGCTTCGTCGCGTACTACCCGGGCCCGGGGCTGGGCGGCCACTGCATCCCGATCGACCCGTTCTACCTCACCTGGAAGGCGCGTGAATTCGGCGTGCACACGCGCTTCATCGAGCTGGCCGGCGAGATCAACCACCGCATGCCCGAGTGGGTGGTGCAGAAACTGATCACCGCGCTCAATGCGCGCGGCACGCCGGTGCGCGGCGCGAAGGTCCTCGTGCTCGGCATCGCCTACAAGAAGAACGTCGACGACATGCGCGAGTCGCCGTCGGTGGAATTGATGGACCAGCTGATGCAGCTCGGCGCGACGGTGGACTACTCCGACCCGCACATCCCGGCGTTCCCGCACATCCGCCGCGGCCACTTCGACCTCAAGAGCGTCAAGCTCACGCCGGCGTCACTGAAGCGCTACGACGCGGTGCTGCTGGCCACCAACCACGACAGGTTCAACTACGCGCAGATCGCGAAGCACTCGAAGTTGGTGATCGACACGCGCGGCGTGTACCGCAAGCCGCTGAAGAACGTCGTCAAGGCCTAAGAT
>JBQTJQ010000021.1:0-7566 GCA_052386975.1 Gammaproteobacteria bacterium
GTTGGCCTTGAACACCACGTCCACGAAGTGCGTGCGCGGACCGCGATAGATCGCCAGCGGCGTGATGAAGGCCTGCTCCCCGCGCAGGTCGATGGTGGCGGCCCAGATGCCCGGGAAGGTCGAGTCCACGGTACCGCCCCGATCGAAGGTCAGCCTGATGTTGAGGTCGAACGTGGCGTCGATGTCCGCCAGCACGGCCACGCGCACGTAACCGTTCACCGGGACCGCGCCCGACGCCTCCGTCACCGGCTTGCCGCGCACGATCGAAAGGATCACGTTCTTGAGCGCGGCCGGATCGATGTCCAGGCCCTGCGTGCGCGCCGTCAGCGCCTCGCTGGCGCGGATCTGCGCGGGCGTGTGAAAGGTGCCATCGACGGCGTAGTAGTCCGAGTTGTTGTAGATCATCAAGTGAGTGGGCTCAGAGATGTCGCGACCACCGAAGGCGATGCCGTCGGCCTCCGCGCCGAGTTGGCCCGTGTACACGACCTGGATGCGCAGGTCGCGCGCGTTGACCGGAATGGGTTGATTGCTGAAATCGAAGGTGAACTCGGCGGGCGCCTTGTCGAGGCTCGCGAACAGGATCGCGGCCGACTGCGAGATCTGCTCCTCGCCGGCGAAGTACTGGTCGAGCGAACACGTGGGGTTGATGACCTCGCCGGTGTCGAACCGCACAGCGAAGTCGCCCGACAGGTCGGGCTGGTAGCAGCTGTTCAGCGTGTACTTGGCCACGGCGACGAGCGTGCCGCCGTGCATGGTCTGCTCGACGGTCTCGCCGGTCGGCGTCTCGCCGCCCGGCGAGGCATTGCTCAGCTTCAGCTTCAGCTTGCTGAACCCCTGCCCGGCCGCGTTGGTCGTCGCGTGGTCGATGATTCCGTAGACACCCTCCTCCGGCAGTCCGATGCCGATGCGGCCGCGGAAGAAGTAGTTGATCAGGCCGGCGCTGTAGGCGGCGGCGCGGGGGAGGAGGAACTCATTGGCGGCGGCGTAGTTGAAGCGGTTGAGCGTGAAGGACCCCTTGCCATTCGCCTGCTGCAGGTCCGAATCGAAGATCGAGTATGTGCTCGTGCGCCCGTTCAGACTGGGGCTTGGCCGATACCGGTCCGTAACCGGAGTGCCGACAAACAAGATCTCTCCGGCCAGGGGCTGAGCAGGTCCCTGAGGACCCAACAGATCAGCATCTGTAATTTGGCGCCGGCTAACGAAGAAGTTTGTCGCGCTCGGGTTCCGGTACGCTGGGTCTACGACGATACCGCCCTCCCTTCTGAAATTCCGACCCACGCTGACAAAGTTGTTGCTCGTAAACTCAGCGATACCGGCGAAGTCATTGCTCCACAACAGGCTCGGCTCGGGGAATGCGCCGTAGTCAACTGTTTCGTACCCGGACAACGGCAGCTGCACACCGCGGCGGTACGTGAATTCCTCATAGGCGCTGGGCCGATACGCGAAAAAGGCAGGACAGACTGGCGCGGCAAGCCACGATGAAGCGAACAACTGAATGAGCACTTCGTCGCAGTGCACATCGTTTCGCACGTGTTGCGGCTGAGCCATGTCTTGCACGTGGTGAATCACGTGCCCCAGTGCCTCGAAGGTCATCCCAAGGTCACGGTCTCGCGTGGCCTTGCTTGCGTCGGTCAGGCCCTTGTACAAGTACCCCTTGGCGTCCTTGTATGAGAACTCCTGATCAGGATGATCCTCGCCATCTTCGAGTGACCAGCGTGGCGAAGACATGAACGTCGCACCTGCGTAGCGCAAGCCCTTGCCCTCGTGCTGAGGATCGTAGAAGTGCCGCAGGGCCCTTGTTCCGATGTCCTCGGCGTCAGCCCCGTGCTGAATCAGGCGCGACGGAGTCAAGGTCAGCCGATATGGGAACGTGCTTGGCAGGAGTCCCGCTAGGTCACTCGCATCCCGCCCAAGTCCGAGCGCGGCAGTAACGCCGCTGTTCTCGTCGCCGAGTGCGGACTGCATGACGGCGTACTCGGAGATAACCCTGTGCGTCACCTGCTTGTATGCCACAGCGCTGTGGCCAACGGTAAGTGCTGCGGTCAGCACGACCAGGCAAGTCCTCTTCATGTGTCTCTCCATTTCTTCTTGTTGTTATCGGGAGATATGCCAGGACTCAGGCGTCTTCTCGCCTACCTGTTACCAGCCACGTCACTCCAAAAACAATCACCCAACACAGGACTAGCGCCAACACGTAGTCCTGCTTCGATTCGCTAGTCAGCGCACCGAACGTTCCGGTCGCAAGCATCAGCCATGCGGGCACGAAGGCGACACCGTGCCCCGCGCCCATGAGGCCTGGGGCAAAGATCACGGTGACAAACAAACTTACGACCAATGCTCTCAGCCACTTCTTCCACAACACCGTCCACACCCAAGCTTTACGTACTGCCCAAATCCCGAGCGCAACGTAAGTCGTCAATAGAGCAAAACCCATGACGTAAGCGAAGAAGAGATGCCGGGATTCCATTACATAGCTTCCAGCGTCCACTGCCCGTACTGGTTCAAAACGAAGCCGACCAGGAACACCCGATTGATCCCTTCGATGCTGCGGTTGACGCCGTACTCGGTGTAATCCGGCGAGACAAGCGATGACCGCAGCGGAGAGTAGCTCGCCACAATCTCCGCCATCCGCGGCATGAGCGCGTCGAACACGGGATCGTAGTTCTCCCTCGCCTGTTCGCTCAGAAACGTCATGGCCGCGTCCTTGTCTCCGGAAGCCAACGCCTCATTCATTGCCCCCCACACCGCCTGGATGCTGCGGTCCACGGTTGCCAGGTCCAGCAGCACGAAGGTCACGCGCTGCTGGTGGGCCACGAGCGCATTATCGAACACGAATATGCGCGCCGTGCGAACGCCGGTGCCGGTGTAGCTCAGGTCGATCGGATCGCCGGGATTGGCGACGATGTCGATGGTCCCGTTGGAGTCCGCGTCCACCTGCACCTGCCGGATGCCGCGGCCGGACTGGTCCCACACCTCGAGCCGCGGCTGCAGCGGCGCGACGCCGGCCGATCGGTCCGCGACCACGCGGTACGGGAACGGGCCGCGGCTGGTGACGTTCAGCGTGCGCGTCACCACGCGCCCGTCCTGACCGTGCGCCTTGATCGCCAGGGTGTTGGCTCCGGTCACCAGCGGTACTTCAGCGAAGAAACGCAACACCGAGCCCACCGGCACGCCGACAGCAACAACGTCGTTCACGGTGACACCGGTGTTCGGCGGCGCGGTCAGGTCCACGGTGACGAGCAGGCGATCGCCGTCCACCGTCACGCCATTGGCAGGGCTTGATGAACCGAGAGTGATCGCACCCGAGAACGGCCCGCCGACGGCCTGCACGCTCGCCGCCGCGCCCTGGTTGGTAGCCCCGTCGGTCGCGAAGATCTGGATCGAATCGCCCGCCTCGCCGGCCACGATGGCGCTGAAACTGCCGTCGGCGTTGGCGGTGACGGTCACGCGCGCTCCGGTCCGCGTGTTCACCAGCGTGACCTGCGAGCCGCCCTCGACCGCTCCGGCGCTGCCAGCCACCGTGACCTGCCCGCCGGACGCGCGCGCCGACACCGCGCCGGCGACCGGCGCAAGGGGCGGCACCGTGTCCAGCGTCATGGTCAGCGCGCGCGTCCCCGCATTCCCGGCCTCGTCCACCGCGCGCAGCGCGAAGTCGTTGCGGCCCTCGCGCAGCGCAAGCGGATGGGAGAACCGTCGATCGACAACCGCCACGGCCGCGCCATTCACCGTGAGCGCCGCGGGCTCGCTCAGCACGCCCACCAGCGACGCGCCCGGCAGGTTGGTCAGCGCGCCGTCCGCCGGCGAGGTCACCGTGATCGCCGGCGCGACGGTGTCGATGCCAATTCGCACCAGCGCCGGGTCGGACACGTTGCCTTCGGCATCCGCGATGGTCGCCAGGATGTCGTAGGTCCCGTCGGCCAGGTGCTCGCCCACGGTGCACGCAGCCGTCTCGGCTTGCGTCGCGCACGACACCGCCAGCGGGGCCGCATCGGCAGTCAGCATCAGGGACTGGGGATCGACGGCCTCCCCGCTGTAGCGCAGCTCGAATGTCGGCCGGCTGGTGTTCAGCACGCTGCCGCTCGCCGGCGAGGTGAACTCGATCTGCGGCGCGATCGGCCCGGACGGCAGCGCCAGCTGCCGGATCAGGCCGGCGAGCTCGAACTGCTCGAGCAGCGAACCGTCCGCGGCGTAGTGCCAGACGTGCCGGTGGCTCGCGACCCACGCCGATTCGTCACGCGCATCGGCGACGAGGCTGAGCACGTCCTCCCCGGGGACGACCGAGAACTCCACCACGCCCGCGGAACTCAGATGCGCGACGCGTCGCGAGTCGGTCACCCAAAGCCCGCCGTCCTGGTCGGCCGCGATGGCGGTCACCGGCCACAACCCGGCCTGGAAGACCTGCGCGCCGTTGGGGGCGAAGCGCCGCACGGTGTCGTCGGCCGCGACCCACACCTCGTCGAGCCGGCTGTCGTAGGCCAGCGCGTGGATCAGCTTGATGTCCGGTGTGTCCAGGTCGGCGAGGCGCTCGCCGGACGAGTCGTAGACCTGCAGCGTGCCCTTGTACGCCACCCAGAACTGCGAGCGCTTGGCGTCCACGGTGATGGCGGCGACGGGATTGGGCAGGCGCGCCTGCCACAACGCGCGCCCCTGCCCGTCGAACAGCTGCAACTGTCTGTGCGCCGCGAGCCACACGCGGTCGGCGCGCGTGTCCACGGCCAGCAGCGTCGGGTTGCCGGCCGGCGGATCGAGCGTCGTTGCCGAAACCGGATGGCCGTCGGAGTCGTACGAGAAGAGCTGCTTGCCCGCGTAGGCCCACACGCGCTTGCGCTTGCCGTCCACCGCGAGCGCCTCGACGGTCGCGCCCGCCGGGATCTCGAACGCGATGACGCCGTCCTGAACCTTCACGATGCCCTGCGACTGCGCCAGCCACAGCGCCGGCGGCTCGGACGACGAGAACGCCTCGATTCCGACGGCGAGCGCCAGCGGCAGTGCGAGCAGCAGCGAGATGCGCAGTGAGTCCACGACAACCCCCTTTGTTGTTCTTGTTATGCAGGGTGTTCTTGTTGTGGCGGCAATCCTTACGCGGCCAGGGCGCAGTTGTCAAAACCGCCTGGCGTATTCCTCGGGCGTTTCGATCGCGAAGGCCACGTCGCCCTTCATCGCCAGCAGGTCACGATCGCCCGTCACGAGGACATCGGCGTTCCCGGCGATCGCCAGGTCCACGAACTTCTGGTCGTCCGGGTCGCGGCAGCGCGGCGTGCCAGTGACAACCACGTCGATCAACCTGACATACGGCAAGTAGTCGGACAGCAGGTCCTGGATCTGGCGACTCGTCAACTCGAACTTCGGGTAGGCAAGCACGGCGATCAGTTCCGCGGTCACTTCCTTCGATGCCAGCGCGTCGACGACCCGCGCGGCCCAATGGGCCCGCAGCCACGCCAGGCGCCCAGCCTGGAAGCGCAGCGCCGACAGGATGACGTTGGTGTCGAAAACGACCCGCACGGTTCAGCGCTTGCGCCGAGCCCAGCGAATCGCGTACTCGATGTCCGCTTCCTTGATGCCGAGGCTGTCCAGCTTTTCGCGCACGGCGTCGGCAGCGCCGGTCCGCACCGGCCGCAACACGATCGCGTCGTTCTCGGTCGTGACGTCGTAGTACTCCACGTTTGGGAAGCGGCTGACTATCGCCTTCGGAAGCGTCAGCTGGTTCTTGCTGGTTTTCTTGGCAAGCACGACGCTCTCCTTACCGGTAAGGAATAAAGGATACAAGGTGACAAGGAGCAGGGTCAACCCGAGGGCAAACCCGATTACTCCTGCTCCTACCGTATCCTCCTACCCAGTCGCGCCAATGGGGCGCTCCTTCAGTGAAGAGATGACCCCCTCCCGCCCCCCGCTCTCCCCGTACTACACCGAAGACCACGAGACCTTCCGCGCCCAGGTGCGCAAGTTCGTGGAGAAGGAGTGCGTGCCGCACATCGAGCAGTGGGAGAAGGCCTGCGAGCTGCCGCGCGAGCTGCACAAGCAGGCGGCGCAGGCCGGCGTGCTGGGGATCGGCTTTCCCGAGGACTGCGGCGGGCTCGGCCTGGCCGATCCGTTCTACGGGATCGTGCTCACCGACGAGCTGATGCGCGCCGGCTCCGGCGGCCTGGTCGCGAGCCTGCTGTCGCACGGCATCGGCAGCCCGCCGATCGCCAGGGCCGGCACGCTCGAGCAGAAGCAGCGCTTCGTCGCGCCGGTGTTGGCCGGCGACAAGATCGCTGCGCTGGCCATCACCGAGCCGTCCGGCGGCTCGGACGTCGCCGCCATCAAGACCACCGCCGTGCGCGAGGGCGAGTTTTATTTGGTGAACGGGTCCAAGACCTTCATCACTTCGGGGATGCGGGCGGATTTTGTGACGACCGCCGTGCGCACCGGCGAGCCCGGCATGGGCGGCCTCTCCGTGCTGGTGATCGAGGCCGGCACGGCGGGCTTCACGCGCACGCCGCTGGAGAAGATGGGCTGGCGCTGCAGCGACACCGCGACGCTGTACTTCGACCAGGTGCGCGTGCCGGTGGCCAATCGCATCGGCGCCGAGAACGCCGGCTTCATGGCGATCATGCTCAACTTCAATCACGAGCGGATCATGATCAGCGCGCAGGCGCTCGCCAGCGCGCAGGTCTGCTACGACGAGGCGCTGGCCTACGCTCGCGAACGGCAGACCTTCGGCAGGCCGCTGATCAAGAACCAGGTCATCAAGCACAAGCTCGCCGACATGCGCATGCGCATCGACGCGGCGCGCGCGCAATTGGACGTGTTGACCTGGCGCGTGTGGAAAGGCGCCACGCCGGTGGCCGAGCTGTCGCTGCTCAAGGTGCTCGCGACCGAGGTCTACGAACACGTGGCGGCCGAGGCCATGCAGGTGCTGGGGGGCGCCGGCTACCTGCAGGGCTCCAAGGTCGAGCGGCTGTATCGCGAGACCAAGGTGCTGACCATCGGCGGCGGGTCGCGCGAGATCATGCTCGACCTCGCGGCGAGGCAGATGGGGTATTAGGCTCGTCGGGGTTATTTCTTCTCAGCTTCGTATAGAGCGTCGTAAATCGACTTGTTGCTCAGCGGATCGATACCCGGTGCCATGCCACTACCGCCGCGAAATACCGGCAGGTGGATCGTGGGTTTGACACCGCGTGCCGGCGGCGGCCGCAAGCGCAGCGAAAGCCCCTCCTCGATCAGTCGCGCCAAGCTCTTGCGCTCCCGCGCAGCCAGAGCCTTGGCCTGGCGCAGCAGGCGGTCGTCTATGTCGAGGGTGGTCTTCATCTGCCTGCCCTCGGCACGGGAAACAGCTCGATCTTCACCACCTGACCCAGCGCCTTGGCCGCGCCCGACAGGGACTCGAGCGTCAGCGCGGGATTGTCATGGTCAAGCAGGCGGTCGACCTGGGCGCGGCTGGTCTGCATGCGGTCCGCAAGAACTGACTTCGTCATCGCCTGATCCTTCATCAGCCGCTCGATCTGCCAGGCGATGACGCGCTTCAGCGCGGCCGCGCTCGCTTCCTCCAGCAGCCCTTCCTCCTTCAGGAAGGAGTCGAACGAG
>JBQTJQ010000022.1:0-4160 GCA_052386975.1 Gammaproteobacteria bacterium
CGCATCATGCGCCTGACCGACGAGGCCTCGAACAAGAGCGTGCTGCCGGCCTTCCTGACCCGCGAGGGTGGCCTGAACTCGGGCTTCATGATCGTGCAGTACACCGCGGCGGCGCTGGCGACGGAGAACAAGGTGCTGGCGCATCCGGCCAGCGTCGACACCATCCCGACCTCGGCCAATGTCGAGGACCACGTCAGCATGGGCGTGACCGCGGGCCTCAAGCTGCGGCAGATCCTCGACAACGTCGAAGGGATCCTGGCGATCGAGTTGATGACGGCGGCCCAGGGCATCGATTTCCGGCCGAAGGCACGGCACGGCCGCGGGACGGCAGCGGCCTACGCCCGCGTGCGCCAGCGCGTGCCGTTCATCGAGCGAGATACCGTGATGTATCCGTACATGGAAGCGGTGCGCCGCGAGTTGCGCAGCGGCGAGCTGGTGGCGGCGGTGCACGCGGCGACACGCCGCTAGCCCTCAGCCCTTCGGGGCCAGCCACTCCTTGATCGTTTGCCGGCCGTTCGACTGGGCGAAGCCGGCCTCGGCCGCGTCCACCAGCGCCTGCGCGCCGGGATCCACCGCGCCGCGCGGCCGCCCGTCGATCCCCTCACGCAGCAACTGCCAGAGCTGCGCCAGCGTCAGCGAGTCGAGGTCGCGCTTGGGCAGCAGCTGGCGCCCCTCGACGCCACTCTCCGCCAGCACGCCGTGGTGCAACAGCACCTCGACCACGCGCTCGACGTGGTCCGGGATCGCGGGCAGGTCGCGGTGCAGCTGCTCGCGCGTCAGCGGCGGCTCGCCGCCGAGGAAGCGCCGGCCGACCATGCCGACGATCTGCAGGCCCAGCAGTTCGGTCGCGCGACCCCACATCTGCGGCGCGATGCGGGTCGGCGTCAGGCGCTCCGGGTACTGCAGGTAGTAGGCGAGCTGGCAGCCGACCAGCAGGATCAGCCAGCCAACGTACAGCCAGATCAGCGCCAGGATCACGATGGCGAAGCCGGAGTAAATGACGTTGTAGTCCGGCGAGTTGGCGACGAACGAGGCGAACCCGAGGCTGGCCGACTGCCACAGGAAGCCGGCCAGCAGGCCGCCGCCGAAGGCCGCGCGCAGCTTGACGCGCGTGTTCGGGATGAACATGTACAGGAAAGTGAACAGCCCGACGATCACGAGATACGGGATCAGGCGCCCGAGCACGTAGAGCATCGCGCCCACCGGCTCGATCTGCGCCACCTTGGCGACGAAACCGCTGCTCATGACGGTGGCGGTCATGCCGAGCGCGGCGAAGATCGCGACTGGCCCGACCAGCAGCAGCGACAGGTACTCGCCGATGCGCTGGCCGAGGCGCCGGCGAGTCTCGACGCGCCAGCTGTAATTGAACGCGTCCTCGATTTTCTGGATCATCGACAGCACGGTGTAGATCAGCAGCACGACACCGAGCGAGCCGAGCACGCCGACCTTGATGTTCTCGACGAAGGCCACGATGTTGCGCGCCAGGTCCGCGCCCTGCGGGCCGAGCGGCGCCAGGAATTCCTTCAGCACCGGCTCCAGGTTGTTATGCGCGCCCACGCCCTTGAGCAGCGAGAACGCCAGCGCCAGCAGCGGCACCAGCGACAGCAGGGTGGTGTAGACCAGGCTCATCGCGCGCATGCTGATCTGGCCGTCGAGCAGGTCGCGCGACAGCGCGTAGAGGTAGCGACCCGACTGCCGCAGTTCGTGCTGGAACCGGCTCAAGGCCTCGTGCTCCCCCCACAGGGTTTCGCGCAGCCTGGCCAGCCACTGGGGAATCACGCCGGGCACTCCGGAGGGTGAGGGACGGGCCCGTAGGATACCGTCCGGGCGCCGTTCGTCGGTTCCGCGCAGTCTCCGTGTTGACATTGTGCACCGCAGCAATTACAGTGCTCCCACAGTTTGCTGCGTTGCAGCAGTACCAGAAAGAATTTGTAACTACGTCAATAACTTAAGGAGATTTTTAATGAACATCGAGAAGGCTGTGAAGGAAGTCCAGGATCGCCTCGAGCTGGTCGGCGAGCGTTCGCAGGGCGTCGCCAAGGTGTCGCTGAAGACGCTGAAGGCCGCCAACGAGATCGTGGTCGAGGGCGTGCAGGGCGTGGTCGCGGTGCAGACCGCCGCGGCGAAGGACCTGTACACCGCCGGCAAGCAGAGCTTCGACAAGGCGGTTGCCGCCGGCCTCGTGGCCGTCGCCAAGTCGCCGGTCGAGTACCTGCCGGAAGGGCGCGAGACGATCGTCGGCGCGTTCAACGACACGGTCGAGACCGTGACCAAGACCGGCGAGAAGCTGGTCAAGGTCGCCAAGACCGGCTACGAGGGCATCGCTGCCAGCATCCAGGGCAAGCAGATCCGCAAGCCGGCCGCCAAGAAGGCGCGCAAGGTCGTGGCGCAGGTCGCCGCTGCCTAAGGCAAGCAGGCACCGCGCATGCGGTGAGTCACGAAGGGCCGGGCAACCGGCCCTTTTTATTTGGAGAACGAGATGGTCAGGAAACTACTGTCAACGCACGGGCCCACCGGCGCCCGCGCCTACGTGGCGCGGGCCCTCGACGGCGCCACGCACATGCTGATGCACGAGCTCGATGCTCTCGAAGGCCACTGGGCCGAGCTGCGCGAGCGCCTGGCGGTGGCGCGCGAAGCCGGCGGGCTTGCCGAGCTGGTGAGCGCCCAGGTGGACTTGCTGCCGGAAACGCGCGCGCGGCTGGCGCTGGACCAGCGCGAGCGCCGCGCCCTGTTGCACAGCCTGCTGGCCGACCTGCGCGCCGAGCGCGAGGCCGCGTAGGTCGGCAATCCCTTGCCGACATGGCGGGAAAGGATTCCCGCCCTACTCTTCGTCGCGCGCCTTCGTGCCGTAAAGCAGCCGGCGCACCGGCTTGCTCTTGCCGAGCTTGTCGAGGTTGTCGAGCAGGAAGCCGGCGGGATCGGCGGCGACGCGCTCCTTGATGAACTGCATCAGCTCCTCGCGCATCGCCGCCACGTCGGGCAGCCCCAGGAAGCGCTGCAGCTCCTCGGGCTTCATGTCGATTTCCATCTTGATCCGCATCGGGATCTCCCCTCGCAGGAGCGCCTTCGGGCGCGACTGTCGCGGCTAAAAGCCGCTCCTACAAAACAGCTTACACCCCGGTAAGGCGCCGCTGCGCTTCGCGGTACTTGGCCGCGGTCTTCTCGAGGATCTCGGCCGGCAGCATCGGGCCGGGCGCCTGCTTGTTCCAGTCGAGCGTCTCGAGGTAGTCGCGCACGAACTGCTTGTCGAAGCTCGGCGGGCTGGTCCCCACGCGGTAGGTGTCGGCCGGCCAGAAGCGCGAGGAGTCCGGCGTCAGCACCTCGTCGATCAGGTGCAGCCGGCCCTGCTCGTCGACGCCGAACTCGAACTTGGTGTCGGCGATGATGATGCCGCGGTCGCGCGCGTACTCGGCTGCCTCGCGGTACAGGCGCAGCGAGACGTCGCGCACCTGCGCCGCCAGCTTCGCGCCGAGGCGCTTCTCGACCTCGGCGTAGGCGATGTTCTCGTCGTGCTGGCCCACCGGCGCCTTGTCGGCCGGCGTGAAGATCGCCTCGGGCAGCTGCTGCGCCAGCGCCAGGCCCTTGGGCAGGGCGATGCCGCAGACCTTGCCGGTCTTCTGGTAGTCCTTCCAGCCAGAGCCGATCAGGTAGCCGCGCACGACCGCCTCGATCGGCAGCGCCTTGAGCTTCTGCGCCACCGCGACCCGGCCGGCGCACTGCGCCAACTCGTCGGGTTGCAGGTAGTGCGACAACTGCACCTCGGGCGCGAGGTGGTTCGGCACGATGTGCGCGAAGCGCTTCATCCAGAACTCGGTCACCGCGGTCAGCACCGCGCCCTTGCCCGGGATCGGCTTGGGCATGATCACGTCGAACGCCGACAGCCGGTCGGTCGTCACGATCAGCAGGTGCCGGTCGCCCAGCGCGTAGATGTCGCGCACCTTGCCGCGGTGCACGCGCGGCACGCTGCGCAGGCTCGATTCCTGGAGTGCGCTCATGGCTGGCCCCTAGCGCAGGAAGTAGCGGCCGCCGACGCCGATGGCGATCACGGCCAGGCCCAGCAGCAGGTTCACGGCGATGAGCGCGCGGATCTGGTTCAGTGCCTTGCCGGCGTCGGCCCAGTGGCTTCCGGTAACGGCAATCCGCAGCCGCCGCAGCGGCGC
>JBQTJQ010000023.1:0-7091 GCA_052386975.1 Gammaproteobacteria bacterium
CTGATGAACTGGATGAAGGCCAAGCGGATGCTCCCGCAGATCTCCGACACCGAGCGCCAGGCGCTCGAGGCCGGCACGGTCTGGGTCGACGGCGAGCTGTTCGGCGGCAATCCCGACTTCGCCAGGATGCTGCGCGAGGCCTACAACAAGCTCGGCGTCGAGGAGCAGGCGTTCCTCGACGGCCCTGCCGAGGAAGTCTGCAAGATGATCGACCGCTACACGATCGCGCGCACGCGCCGTGTCCCGGAGCACATCCTCGGTTACCTCAAGAAGCAGGGCTTCTTCGGCCTGCTGATCCCGAAGGAATACGGCGGCAAGGGCTTCTCGGTGCTGCTGCGCAGCGCGGTGATGGCCAAGCTGTCGCCAGTGTCGAACGTGGTCGGCACCTACGTCGTGATCCCCAATTCGCTGGGCGCGGCCGAACTGCTGGTCCACTACGGCACCGAGGCGCAGAAGCAGCACTACCTGCCGAAGCTCGCTTCCGGCGAGTACGTGCCGTGCTTCGGATTGACCGAGCCCACCGCGGGCTCCGACGCCGCCTCGATCAAGGCCGAAGGCGTCGTGTTCAAGGACGCCGGCGGCAAGCCGCAGATCAGGCTGAACTTCCGCAAGCGCTACATCACGCTGGCGCCGGTCGCGAACCTGATCTCGATCGCCTGCCAGCTGCACGACCCCGACAACCTGCTCGGCAAGGGCGCCGCGCCCGGCATCACCGTCGTGCTGGTGCACAAGGGCACCGCCGGCCTCACCATCGGCGACCACCACGAGCCGATCGGCGACCCGTTCCCGAACGGCCCGATCATCGGCAAGGACGTCGTCGTGTCCGCCGACCAGATCGTCGGCGGCGTCGAGTATGCCGGCCAGGGCTGGCGCATGCTGATGGAGCAGCTCGCCGGCGGCCGCGCGATCTCGCTGCCGGCCGGCGCGGTCGGCGGCGCCAAGTCGCTGATGGCCGTGACCGGCGCGTACTCGATGGTGCGCCAGCAGTTCGGCATCCCGATCGGCCGCATGGAAGGCGTGGAGGACAAGGTCGGCAAGATCGCCGGCCTGACCTACGCGCTCGAGGGCGCGCGCGTGTTCGCCTGCTCGGCGATCGACGGCGGCCAGCAGCCGCCGGTGATCTCCGCGATCCTGAAGGCCTACACCACCGAGATCGCGCGCGAGCTAGGCCGCGAGGGCATGGACGTGTTCGCCGGCGCCGGCGTGATGCAGGGCCCGAACAACATCATCGGCAAGGGCTACGCCGGCGCGCCGGTGGCGATCACGGTCGAGGGCGCGAACATCATGACGCGCACGCTGATCATCTTCGGCCAGGGCGCCACGCGCTGCCATCCGTACGCGCTGAAGGTGGTGCACGCCATCGAGCAGGGTGACGCCGGCGCGTTCCGCAACAACCTGCTCGCCTGGTGCGGCCACTTCTTCATGACCATCGGCCGCAGCTTCGCGCGCACCCTGACGCGCGGCTGGAGCGCCGGCTCGCCGGTCGCAGGCCCGACCGCGACCTACTACCGACGGCTCGGCTGGGCCGCGTCGCGCTACGCGATGCTGACCAACCTTGCCATGTTCTTCATCGGCGGCAGGCTCAAGGCGCGCGGCAAGCTGACCGGCCGCTACGCCGACGCGCTGGCCTGGCAGTTCCTCGCCTTCTCCGCGCTGCGCCGCTTCGAGGCGGAAGGCCGCCGCGCCGAGGACCTGCCGATGCTGCGCTACGCCTGCGACTACGCGCTGCGCGAGATCCAGCTGGCGTTCGAGGGCATCTACGCCAACTTCACCGCCCCGCTGGTCGGGGCGTGGATGCGCACTCTGGGCAGCTGGCTGCTGCGGCTGAATCCGCTCGCCGGGCCGCTGAGCGACCGGGTCAGCCACGAGGCCGCGCTGTGCATCGACCACTTCGACGATCAGTACAAGCGCCTGGTCGACGGGCTGTTCCACGCGCCGGAGACTTACCCCGGCGTCGGCCGCCTGATGCGCGCGTTCCGCCTGGTCACCGAGGCGCACCCGGCCGCCGAGCGCGTCATCTACGCGCAGCGCAAGAAGCAGCTGACGCGCGGCTTGCTACCGGCCGAGGTGGCGGACGAGGCGCTGGCCAAGGGCATCGTCAGCGCCGCCGAGGTGCGCCTGCTGAAGGACGCGCTGGCCGCGCGCCTCGAGGCGATCGAGGTGGACGTGTTCACGCCGGAGCAGTTCTACGCCACGGTCAACGGCCACGGCGGCCTCGACCTCGAGGACGTGCCGACCCAGCTGGCGGCGAACGCCTAGACGCGCCTCACCGCCACGCAGCCGTTCGGGAACACCTCGAACACCATGGAGCGGCCACCCGCCGCCTGGATCGGCGGCGTGAAGACGTGGCCGGTCGCCTCGTCGAAGCGCGCGCCCTTCATGCGCCTGACGTCGTCGTAGGTGGCCTTGCCGCTCTTCGTCAGCTCCGACACGTGGATCGCGCACTGGGACTTGTCGGCCTGGGCGACCTGCGTCGGCGCCGCCTGGGCCGGCGCCGCGCTGGCGACTTGCGTCGGCGGCGGTGCCGCGGCCGGCGCGGTGGTTGTCGGCGCCGTCGTGGCTTTTGCCGGTGCCGGTGCCGGCGCCGATGCCGTCGTGGTGACGGGCCTGGGCGTGGGCTGCGCGGTGCTGGCCACTCTCGCGGGTTCTTCGCGCGGCGTGGGTCTGGCGTCTTCGGCCGCGAACGCGGCCGCGCGCTGCGCCAGCTTCTCGGCGCGCTCGGTCATGTCCTTCAGCAACTCGGCGTCCGCCGCAGCCATGCGCCCGAGGTAATCCTGGCCGCTGGCCAACTGCTGGCGCACGCGCTCGCGCTCGGCTTCGTAGCGCTGGCGCGCCGCTTCGGCGTCGGCGGCCGCGCGCGTATTGGCTTCGACCGCCTGCACGCGCGCCTGGTCCTGACCCTTCGGCCAGGCCAGCACGGCGATGATGATGAGGACGGCAGCAGCACCGGCCCCCATCAGGACCTTCACGACCGGCTTGGCCGGGCCGCCTTCGCCAGCTGGCGTCGTCACGAAGCTCTTGGCCAGGGCCTCGACTTCTTCACGGCTGCGGCGGTGGGAGGAGCTCTCGGCCGAAGGGGCCGGGGCGGAGGGATCTGGAGTGTTCATCAGGCGCGGGTCGCTGGGTGACTGGGGACGCCGGGGCATCATCGCAAACCGCATCGCCGAAAACAAAGGGGCGGTTCCCGCCGGCGGGCCGTCCTTTGGTCGCATTCCGCCGGAACGCACCCCGGCGGCAGATGAACGGCGCCGGCTGGGGTCAGTTTGGGTACTATGGCAGCGCCCCGGCGAACGACCGAGAGGCGCCATTGGAGGGGATATGTCGGATCAGAAAAATCCGCTGCAGATGCTGTTTCATTGGGCCGACATGCACCCCGACAAGCCGTTCATGTTCCAAGCCAGGGATGGCCAGTGGAGCTCCTTGACCTGGGGCCAGGTGGCCGACCAGGTCCGGCGAATGGCCAGCGCGCTGCGGGCCCTGCTGCCAGCCGGCAGCAAGGTCGCCCTCTCGGGACGCAACACCGCCCACTGGATCATGGCCGACCAGGCCATCGCCATGGCCGGGATGATCAGCATCGGCCTGTACCCGAAGCAGTCCGAGGCGCACACGCGCTTCATCCTCGAGCACAGCGAATCGCGGCTGGTGTTCGTCGGCCCCGCCCCGGACCTGGCCGAGTTCATGGACTCGATCCCCAAGGGCATCAAGACCTGCGCCTTCCCCTATCCGGAAGTGCCGTCGTGCGACTTCGACTGGAACGACCTGATCGCGAAGCACCAGCCGCAGAAGGACGTGCCGGCGGCCAGACCCGACGACCTGCTGACGCGGATCGACACCTCGGGCACCACCGGCAACCCCAAGGGCGTGATGATCACCTACGGCAACATGATGTTCGCCGCCAGGGGACTCGAGCACGTGATGCCGCCGATCCCCGAGGGCGAGCGCTTCTTCTCGTACCTGCCGCTGGCACACGCCTTCGAGCGCGGCGCGGTCGAGCTGACCGCGCTTTATTTCGACGCCGAGATCCATTTCCTCGAGAACATCGACAAGCTCGCCGAGCAGCTGGCGCAGGTGGCGCCGACGCGCTTCTTCGCGGTGCCGCTGGTCTACGGCCGCATCCAGGCCGGCGTGCTGAAGAAGCTGCCGCAGGAAAAACTCGAGAAGGTCATGCGCATCCCGATCCTGCGCGGCTTCATTCGCCGCAAGATCCTCAGGGGCATCGGCCTGCACAACGCCCGCATCTGCGTCTCCGGCGCGGCGCCGCTGCCGATCCCGCTGATGGAATGGTTCAAGAAGTACCTCGGCTTCGAGATCCTGCAGGGCTACGGCATGACCGAGAACTCGATCTACGCCACGTTCACGCGCCCGGGCCACAACCGCATCGGCGCGGTCGGCCAGGAGATGCCGGACGCCAACATGAAGATCGACACCCCGGACGCCAAGGGCGAGGGCGAGATCCTGTACAAGCATGCGGGCGTGACGCCGGGCTACTACAAGGATCCGGAGAAGACCCGGGAGCTGTTCAACGCCGACGGTTACCTGAAGACCGGCGACAAGGGCCGCGTCGACAAGGACGGCTACCTGTTCATCACCGGCCGCGTGAAGGACATCTTCAAGACGCTCAAGGGCAAGTACGTTGCGCCGGCGCCGATCGAGGGCGCCATGGCGCGCAACACCGACATCGACCAGCTGTGCCTGGTCGGCTCCGGGCTCAAGCAGCCGATCCTGATCGTCTCGCCGACGCCGGCGGCGCGCGGCAAGGGCAAGGAGGAGCTGGAGAAGCAGCTGCTCGCCGACATGGAAGCGGTCAACGGGCCGCTCGAGGACCACGAAAAGATCGCCAAGGCCATCCTCGTCAAGGACATGTGGACCATCGACAACGGCATCATGACGCCGACGATGAAGGTCAAGCGCAACGAGGTCGAGAAGAAGTACCACAACATCCTCGCGGCGCACGACGGCACCAAGACCAAGGTGGTGTGGGAATAATCGCGGCGACGCGACGCGCACTGCTGGTGCCGGCGACGCTGGCGCTGGCGGCCTGCGCCACCGGCCTGCCCGAGTTCGGTGAGGAGCAGGAGCCGCTCAGGTCGGTCGGCTACGTCGACCTCGACCGCTACATGGGCCGCTGGTATCTCATCGCCAACATCCCCAACTTCGCCGAGCAGGGCAACATCGCGCCGTACGTCGAGTACACGCGCCGGTCCGACGGGCTGATCGACGACAAGTACACCGCGCTCGACGAGTTCGGCGGCAAGCCGTTCACCAAGGACGGCTACATCGAGATCACCAACCCGATGACGGGCGCCGAGGGCCGCATCACCTTCCTGCCGCCGCTGTGGCGGGACTACGCGGTGATCTTCCTGGACCCCGAGTACCGCTACACCGTGGTCGGGCTGCAGGACCGCGACTACATCTGGTTCTTCGCGCGCGAGCCGAAGCTCAGCGACGAGGTGTACCAGGCCATGCTGGGCGTCGCCCGCGCCAACGGTTTCGACGTGACGCAGGTCCTGCGGTTTCCACATCGGCCCGAGGAGCGCGGGCTGCCAGGGTACCAGTAGGGCCGTGTCATCCCGAGCGCAGCGAGGGATCTCCTGGGATTCCTCCTACGCTCGGAACGACGCTTGGCTAGGCGAAGACGATGGTCTTGTTGCCGTCGACGATGATGCGGTCCTCGACGTGCCAGCGCACCGCGCGCGCCAGCGCCTGCCGTTCCAGGTCGCGGCCCAGGCGCTTGAGGTCCTCCGGCGAATCGCGGTGCGACACGCGCGTGGTCGCCTGCTCGATGATCGGCCCCTGGTCCAGCGCCGCCGTCACGTAGTGCGCGGTCGCGCCGATCAGCTTGACGCCCTGCTGCCAGGCCTGGCGGTACGGGTCGGCGCCGGCGAACGCCGGCAGGAACGAGTGGTGGATGTTGATGATCCGCGCCGGCCAGCGCGCGACGAAGCGCTCCGACAGCACGCGCATGTAGCGCGCCAGCACCAGCGCGTCGGCCTGCCCTTCCAGCAGCTCGAGCATGCGGGTCTCGGCCGCGGCCTGCGTGTCGGGCGTGTTGGCGACGTGCTCGAAGCGCACGCCGAAGCCCTCGACCGCGCCGCGCAGCTCGGCGTGGTTCGAGACCACCAGCGGGATCCGCATCGGCAGCTCGGCGCGCGACCAGCGCCACAGCAGCTCGAGCAGGCAATGGTCGTGCTTCGACACCAGCACGGCGACGCGCGGCAGCTCGCTGGCGTAGGTGATGTGCCAGTCCATGCCGAAGCGGCGCCCGACCGCCTCGCCGAAGGCGCCGTGCAGCGCCGCGCGCGGCATGTCGAGGCGCGGCGTCTGGAACTCCAGGCGCATGAAGAACCGGCCGCCCTCGGGATCGGTCGAGTGCTGGTCGAGCTCGGTGATGTTGGCGCCGTGCTGGAACAGGAACGCCGAGACGGCCGCCACGATGCCCGGCCGATCCGGGCAGGTGATCAGCAGCCGCGCGGTGGTTTCGGCCTGGGTCGTCACGACCGCCTGGCCGGCGGCGGCAGCGTGTCGAGCATCGCCCTCAGCCGGGCGGCGTCCTCGGGGAAGAATGGACCGTTGGCGCGCAGCGCGGCGCCGATCACGCCGCGCGCATCGTCGGGGCGGCCGAGCGCCTGCAGCGACTTGACGTGCAGCTCGGCGATGCGCAGGCGGTTGATGCCGTAGGTCCTGGCGGCCGCCTGCTCGTACAGCGGCACCGCCTCGGCGTGCTTGCCGCGCGACGCCAGGCTGCGGGCGTGGCGGTAGGCGTAGACGTAGTCATCCGGCCAGGCCGCGATCAGCAGCGGGAACATCTGGTCGAGCTCGGCGACGCGCCCCGCGGCGTCGAGGTAGACGCGCAGGTTGTCGGACATGTTGCGGTCCTCCTTCAGGTCGCCGTCGAGGCGCAGCTTGAGGTCCTCGATCGAGCGGTCGAGCCCTTTCTTGCGCGCGTCCGCCTCGCCCAGTGCCTCGTACAGGTCCGCCGCGCCCAGCACGATGCTGCGCTCGTCGGCGCAGCGGTTGGCCTCCGCCAACACGCGCCGGTCGAGCAGCTGCTGCATCGGCCTGGCCTGCGGCTTCAGCAGCGCGCGCCGCTC
>JBQTJQ010000024.1:0-27304 GCA_052386975.1 Gammaproteobacteria bacterium
GTCCAGGCATTCTCGGCCTGGTACTGCTCGAAGCTCGCCAGCGAGCTCACCGTCAGGCCGCGGCGGCCGTCAGGGCGCAGCTCGAGGTCGACCTCGTAGGCGCGGCCGGCGCTGGTTTGCGTCGACAGCCAGTGGATCACGCGCTGCGCCAGGCGCGACAGCCACACCTCCGCCGGCAGCGACCTGGCGCCGCCGCGCGTCGGTGCCTGCAGGTCCTCGCAGTCGTGCAGGAACAGGACATCGAGGTCCGAGCCGTAGCCCATCTCGATGCCGCCGAACTTGCCGTAGGCCACGACGCCGAAGCCGACCGCCTTGCGCCCGCGCCGCGGCACGCCGTACTGCTGCTCGAGTTCCTCGCGCACGCGCTCGAGCGTCTTCGCCAGGATCACCTCGGCCAGCCAGGTCAGGCGGTCGCTGACCTTGACCAGCGGCAGCGCCTCGACCAGGTCGGCGGCGGCGACGCGCAGCGTCACTTCCTGGCGGAAGTTCCTCAGCAGGTTCATCGCGCCTTCGGTGTCCTCCGCCGGCACCTGCGTGAACAGCGCGTCGAGCTCGGCGCGCATCTGCTCGCGGTCCGGCGGCGCGTACAGCGTGCGCGCGTCGAGCAGCTGGTCGAGCAGGATCGGCGCCTGCGCTAACAACGTGGGGATCCACGGGCTGGCCGCGCACAGGCGCAGCAGCTGCGCGCGGGCGCCCTGGTTCTCGCGCAGCAGCGTGAGGTAGGTCGCGCGGCCGGCGATGGCGCTGACCACGCTCAGGGTTCGCAGCGCGACGAGCGATGCGGACGGCAGCTCGCGCGCATCGGCCAGGATCGCGACGACAAGCTTTTCGAGCCTGGACAGGCTCGCGTCCGACAAGGTGCGCGTCAGCAGCGAATCGCGCAGCGCGACGATCGCCTCGCGCAAAGCCTCGGCGCCTTCGCTGAAGCCGGCGCGCCTGAGCGCCTCGAGCCCGGCGCCGGCGTCGCCGCGCCACAGGCCGGCCACCGCCGCGCCCAGGCCGTGCTCGTCGGCCGCGGCTTCCGGCTCCGCGAACAGGCGGGCGAACTCGACTTTCACGAATGCGCGGGTCTCGGCGACTTTTTCATCGAGCGTGCCGGCGCCGGCGAAGCCCAGCGCCGCCGCCAGCGCCGCGCGCGCCTCTGGCTCGTCCGGCAGCGCATGGCGCTGCTCGTCCTCGCGCATCTGGATCGCGTTCTCGACGCGGCGCAGCAGCTCGTAGCACTCGCGCAGGCGCGCGACCGTGGCTTCAGGCAGGTAACCGGCGCGGCCCAGGTGGCCGAGCACCGGCAGCAGCCGGTTGCCGCGCAGCTCGGCTTCGCGGCCACCGCGCATCAACTGGAAGGCCTGGGCAATGAATTCGATCTCGCGGATGCCGCCGGCGCCGAGCTTGATGTTGTCCTGCAGTTCCTGGCGCTGCACCTCGGCGTTGATCATGCGCTTCATGTCGCGCAGCGCGCCGACCGCGTTGAAGTCAAGGTAGCGCCGGTAGACGAACGGCCGCAGCGCCTTGAGCAGCGCCTCGCCGGCGGCGGCGTCGCCGGCGACCACGCGCGCCTTGATCAGCGCGTAGCGCTCCCACTCGCGGCCGTGGGTCTGGTAATACTCCTCCATCGCGCCGCTGGCCATCGCCGGCGGGCCGCTGGCACCGAACGGGCGCAGCATCCAGTCCACGCGGAAAACGAAGCCCTCGGGCGTGCGCTCGGCCAGCAGGCGCGTGAACAGGCGCGTGAGCCGCTCGAAGTACTGCTCGGTGGCGACCGGCTGGCGGCCGTCGGTCTCGCCGTTGGCCGAGTAGCCGAAGATCAGGTCGATGTCCGAGGAGAAATTCAGCTCGCGCCCGCCGAGCTTGCCCATGCCCAGGATGAAGGCCGCGACCGGCGCGCCGGACTCGTCGCGCGGCACGCCGTGGATTTTCCGCAGCGCTTTTTCGGCGAAGGCCAGCGCCGCGGCGCAGGCGCCGTCCGCCAGCTCCGACACCGCCTCGAGGGTCTCCGCCAGCGTCGCCGCGCCGGCGAGGTCGCGCGCGGCGATGCGCGCCATCTGCGCCATGCGGAACTCGCGCAGCGCGCGCATGAACTGGGCCTCGTCGCGCGCCTTCTGCGTCGCGGAGCGCAGGGCCTTGGCGATCGCGCCGGGCTTGTGCGCCGTCGCGATGCCGCCTTTGAGCCACTGGGCGACGAACGGGCTGGCGGCCAGCACGCGCGCCAGCGGATCGGCGGCGCTTTTCCCGCGCTCAGCCTTTGAGCGCAATCCAGGTGCCCTTGCTGCAGGCGACCAGCTCGCCCGCGAGCGTGTGGATGGCCGTGCCGACGTGGTACTTGCGCCCGTCGTTGCCGAGGAACCAGCCCATCGCGGTGCACTCCTCGCCGATGCGCGGCGCGCGCAGCAGCCGGCCGGCCAGCCGTCCGAGCAGCGCGCCCGGCGAGACGAAGCCCATCGGCGCGTCGGGATCGTCGCGGCCGATCACCGACCACGAACCGGGGCAGTCGATCGCCGACCACAGGAATTCCGCGGCCACGTGGCCGCTGCCGTCGTCGAGGGTCTTGTCTGGCGTCCACAGGCCGGCCACCCGGCCGTCCTTCCACGGCCCGCAGAAGATGCGCAAGCCGTCGTGCGCGCCGCGGCTCGGGCCGCAGACGAAGCAGGTGGCGTACGGGTGGTGCTTGAGGCCGCTGAAGCGGTTGCCGGCGGCGACGGCCTCGTCGCGCGACGGCGGTTTCGGAATCTCGAGCTCGAGCGTGGCCGGCTTGCCCTCGGCGATGAGCTGCTCGCCCTGCATCAGCCTGACGACGCCACCGTCGGCACGCTGCGCGGTCAGCGGCGCGTCGAGCGGCGGCGGCGCGCGCAGGGTGATCTCGGCCGGGTTGCCGACCAGCGCCGCGAGCCGGCCGCAGCTGTAGCCGCCGTTGCCCGAATTGGGCGGGCCGCAGAAGCGTTTCGCGATGGTGATTTCCATGGGCGGCGATTATGGGTCATCCCGAGCGTAGCGAGGGATCTTGCCTCTCCAGCAAGATCCCTCGTCGCTTCGCCCCTCGGGATGACACAGAAAAAAGAAGCCCCGGATTTCCGGGGCTTCGTTTCACAACCGTTTGCCGCGTGGGTCAGAAGTCCTCGCCACCCATGCCGCCGCCCGGACCGGCCGGCATCGCCATTTCCTTCTTCGGCAGCTCGGCCACCATCGCTTCGGTGGTCAGCAGCAGGCCGGCGACCGAGGCCGCGTTCTGCAGCGCCATGCGCGTGACCTTGGTGGGATCCAGGATGCCCATCTCGATCATGTCGCCGTACTCGCCGTTCTGGGCGTTGAAGCCGAACGCGCCCTTGCCTTCCTTGACCTTGTTGAAGACCACGGACGGCTCTTCGCCGGCGTTGCGGACGATGATGCGCAGCGGCTCCTCGATGGCGCGCTTCAGGATGTTGATGCCGACCTGCTGGTCGTCAGTGGCACCCTTGATGGCGTCGAGCGCCTTCTGCGAGCGGACCAGGGCCACGCCGCCGCCGGCGACGATGCCCTCTTCCACGGCCGCGCGCGTGGCGTGCAGCGCATCCTCGACGCGGGCTTTCTTTTCCTTCATCGCCACTTCGGTGGCCGCGCCGACCTTGATCACGGCGACGCCGCCGGAGAGCTTGGCCAGGCGCTCCTGCAGCTTCTCCTTGTCGTAGTCGCTGGTCGCGTCCTCGACCTGCGTGCGGATTTCCTTGATGCGACCTTCGATCTTGTCCTTCTTGCCGGCGCCGTCGATGATCGTGGTGTTCTCCTTGTCGATCTGCACCTTCTTGGCGGTGCCGAGGTCGTTGAGCGTCACCTTCTCCAGCTGCAGGCCCAGCTCCTCGGCGATCACCGTGCCGCCGGTGAGGATGGCGATGTCCTTCAGCATTTCCTTGCGGCGGTCGCCGAAGCCCGGGGCCTTGACGGCCGCGACCTTCAGGATGCCGCGCAAGTTGTTGACCACCAGCGTGGCCAGCGCCTCACCCTCGACGTCCTCGGCGATCACCACGAGCGGACGGCCGGACTTGGCCACGCCCTCGAGCACCGGCAGCATGTCGCGGATGTTGCTGATCTTCTTCTCGGTGATGAGGATCAGCGGGTTCTCCAGCTCGCACTGCTGGCTCTGCGCCTGGTTGATGAAGTACGGCGACAGGTAGCCGCGGTCGAACTGCATGCCCTCGACCACGTCCAGTTCATCGGCGAGGCCGGAACCGTCCTCGACCGTGATCACGCCTTCCTTGCCGACCTTGTCCATGGCCTGGGCGATGTTCTCGCCGATCGACTCGTCGTTGTTCGCGGAAACGGTGCCGACCTGGGCGATGGCCTTGCGATCCTTGCAGGGCTTCGACACCTTCTTCAGCTCCTCGACGATGGCGTCGGTGGCCTTGTCGATGCCGCGCTTGATCTCCATCGGGTCGATGCCCGCGGCGACCGACTTCATGCCTTCGTTGACGATGGCTTGTGCAAGTACGGTTGCAGTCGTCGTACCGTCACCCGCTTCATCGGAGGTCTTGGAAGCAACCTCCTTCACGAGCTGGGCGCCCATGTTCTCGAATTTATCCTTGAGCTCGATTTCCTTGGCGACGCTGACGCCGTCCTTGGTGACGGTCGGGGCGCCGAAGCTCTTGTCGAGCACGACGTTGCGGCCCTTGGGGCCGAGGGTCACCTTGACCGCGTTGGCCAGGATGTTGACGCCGGCCGCGAGCTTGGAGCGCGCGTCGTCGGCGAAGCGGACTTCTTTAGCTGCCATGTTCGTATTCCTTTGAGTTCGTCATTCCCGCGAAAGCGGGAATCCAGTTCTTTACTTGCCGCCGCCGACGACGGCGATGATGTCGTCTTCCTTCATGGAGACGTACTCGTCGCCGTCGAGCTTGATCTCGGAGCCGGAGTACTTGCCGAACAGCACGATGTCGCCCTTCTTCACGTCACACGGACGGACCTTGCCGTCGTCCATCAGGCGGCCTGGGCCCACGGCCACGACCTCGCCGCGATTGGCCTTCTCGGCCGCGGAGTCGGGAATCAGGATGCCGCCGGCGGATTTCTTCTCTTCTTCCAGGCGCTTCACGATCACGCGATCGTGCAGGGGACGCAGCTTCATAGCGGAATCTCCAAGTTATTCAAGTACTTGATATGTACCGGCGGAGCGGCGTTTGTTAGCACTCTCCACCGGAGGCTGCTAATGATAGGGGCGGCGCCGCCATATTCAAGTCCCGTTCAGGTGACTCGTGCGATGTAATGGGGGCACCGGCCGTTGTGCCGGCTCCACCGGAAGGTTCTGCAAGGGAGAGGTCCATGCGCTTCGCCATCGTCAGCCTGGTTTCGTGGTTGCTGTTCGCCACCCTTCCGGCCGCGGCCGCCGACCCCGAGCCCGCCGGCGACGAGCCCGCGGCCGAAGCGGAAGGCACCGACGAGGTGACCCGCGAGGAGCTCGAGCGCAAGAAGCGCGAGGTGCGCGAGATGGAGCGCCAGCTGCGCGAGCAGGAGCGCGCGAGGGAAGCGCAGCGCTTCGAGGAAGAGCTGCGCGCTCGCCGCGAGGCCGGGCGCGACGACGATTACGACGATCGCCGGGGCCGCGACCGCCGGGGCCGCCGCGACGCCGGCGACCTGCGCATGTGGTTCGGTGTCGGCACCGGCATCGCGTATGGCTGGATCGAGACGGTCTGCGGCCCGTCGGGCTTCAGCGCCGAGTGCAGCGAGCAGGGCCTGCTCAACACCTACATGGGCAACTTCACCGTGTCGGCCCCCAACGGCATGGCGCTGCGCCTGCGCGGCGTGCGCGCCACGGACCGCGGCGAGGACCAGCACGTTCCCTACGAGACCGCCGTGATGGTGGGCAGCCGCTTCGGCCGCAGCAACTGGTACGGCCTGTTCGGCGCCGGCGTGCTGAACAACGTCGACGACGACTTCATCAATGGCAGCGAGAGCACGACCGGGCTGGCCTGGGAAGTGATTTTCGCGCCGAGCACCTACGGGCCGATGGGCCTGGAACTGGGCGTCCAGGGCAACTCCGGCAACCACGCCGACTTCATCGCCTTCAACTTCGGGGTCCGCTTCGGCGCGCTGCGCTGAGCCGGGGCGGCGGGATACAATCCGGGCCACTTTTTGGCCTGGAAGCCCCATGACTTCGTTGCCGCGCAAGGTCGCCATCGTCAGCGGCGCCCGGATCCCGTTCTGCCGCTCGAACACCCTGTACGCGCAGCGCAGCAACCAGGACATGCTGACCGCGGCCTTCAAGGCCCTCGTGGACAAGGTCCAGCTCCACGGCGAGACGCTCGGCGAAGTGCAGGCCGGCGCGGTGCTCAAGCACTCGCGCGACTTCAACCTGTGCCGCGAGTCGGTGCTGTCGTCCGGCCTCGCCGCCGAGACGCCGGCCGCCGACGTGCAGATGGCCTGCGGCACCGGCCTGCAGGCGGCCATCAACATCGCCAACAAGATCGCGCTGGGCCAGATCGACGCCGGCATGGCGGGCGGGGTCGATACGGCTTCCGATGCGCCGATCGGCGTCAACGAAAAATTGCGCAAGGTGCTGCTGAAGGCGGCATCTGCGAAAACCACCGGCGCGCGCCTGGGCGCGCTGGCCGGGCTGCGCCCGCAGTACTTCTTCATGCCGTCGACGCCGTCGGTCAAGGAAGCGCGCACCGGCATGTCGATGGGCGACCACTGCGAGCTGATGGTCAAGGAATGGCAGATCGCGCGCAACGACCAGGACCAGCTGGCCTACCTCTCGCACAAGAACGCCGCCAAGGCCTACGACGAGGGCTTCTACCAGGACCTCGTCGTTCCTTATTCGGGCGCGCAGCGCGACAACAATTTGCGGGCCGACACCACGCTCGAGAAGCTCGCGAGCCTCGGCCCGGCCTTCGACAAGAAATCCGGCCGCGGCACGCTGACCGCCGGCAACTCGACGCCGCTCACCGACGGCGCTTCCGCCGTGCTGCTGGCCTCGGAAGACTGGGCCAGGGCCCACGGCCTGAAGGTGCTGGCGTACCTCACCGCCTGCCAGACCGCCGGCGTGGACTTCGTCAACAAGAAGGAGGGCCTGCTGATGGCGCCCGCCTACGCCATGCCGAAGATGCTGGCGCGCGCCGGCCTCAAGCTGCAGGACTTCGACTTCTACGAGATCCACGAGGCCTTCGCCGGCCAGGTGCTGTGCACGCTGAAGGCCTGGAACGACCCGAAGTTCTGCAGGGAGCGGCTCGGGCTGGACGCGCCGCTGGGCGAAATCGACCGGGCCAGGCTCAACATCAAGGGCAGCAGCGTGGCGCTGGGCCACCCCTTCGCCGCCACCGGCGGCCGCATCCTCGCGACGCTGGCCAAGATCATCGACGGCAACGGCGGCGGGCGCGGGCTGGTTTCGATCTGCGCCGCCGGCGGCCTCGGGGTCACCGCGATCCTGGAACGCTGAATCCGCACCCTGAGCCGGCCGCAAGCCGGCTCAGTCATTTCTGAGAGGAGCCATAACGACCATGAACCTTTTCCGCACCAAGCCCGTCACGCAGGACCCGTCGGCCAACACCGGGCTGCGCCGTGACCTCAACGCCTTCGACCTGACCATGCTCGGCATCGGCGCCATCATCGGCGCCGGCATCTTCGTGCTGACCGGCATCTCGGCGGCGACCCAGACCGGGCCGGCCATCGTGCTGTCGTTCGTGGTCGCCGGCGTCGGCTGCGCCTGCGCCGCGATGGCCTACGCCGAACTGGCCGCCTCGATCGGCGGCTGCGGCAGCGCCTACGGCTACGGCTACGCCGGCTTCGGCGAGCTGCCGGGCTGGGTCATCGGCTGGATGCTGATCGCCGAATACGCCATCGCGGTCTCCGCCGTGTCGGTCGGCTGGTCGGGCTACTTCAATACCCTGATCCAGTCGATGTTCGGAACCGGCCTGCCCCAAGCGCTGCTGCACGGCCCCTTCGACGCGACGCCGGGCATCGTCAACCTTCCGGCCGTCGGCATCGTCGTCGCGCTGGTCGTGCTGCTCGCCAGCGGCGCCAAGATGAGCGCGCGCGCCAACGAGATCATGGTGTTCATCAAGCTCGCCGCCATCGCGCTGTTCATCGGCGTGGCCGTGTTCCACATCAACACCGCCAACTGGTCGCCGTTCATCCCGCCGGCCGAGGTCGTCACCGGGGCCGCGGGCAGCTCGATACTGGACATGAAGCTGATCGAGGTGATCGTCGGCGGCGGCGAGGCGACGCGCTTCGGCGTGGCCGGGATTTTCGGCGGCGCGGCCATCATCTTCTTCGCCTACCTCGGCTTCGACGCGGTGTCGACCTCGGCCGAGGAAACCGCCAACCCGCAGCGCGACCTGCCGATCGGCATCATCGGCTCGCTGGTCATCTGCACGGTGTTGTACATCGTCGTCTCGGGCCTGCTGACCGGCATCGTCAGCTACAAGGAGCTGAACGTGCCTTCGCCGGTCGCGCACGCGCTGCTGCAAATCGGCCAGAGCTGGGCCGCCGGCATGATCTCGATCGGCGCCATCGCCGGCCTGACCACGGTGTGCCTGGTGATGTACTACGGCCTGACGCGCCTGCTGTTCGCCATCTCGCGCGACGGCCTGCTGCCGAAAGGCCTGGCGACGCTCAGCGAGAAGAGCCGCAGCCCCACGCGCATCATCTACGTCACCGGCGCGATCATGGTGTTCATGTCGGGCTTCGTCTCGCTCGGCAACCTCGCCTCGCTGACCAACTTCGCCACGCTGGCGGCGTTCGTGGTGGTCTGCGCCGGCGTGATCCTGCTGCGCCGCAAGCACCCGGAGATGCCGCGGCCGTTCAAGACGCCCGGCTACCCGTTCATCCCGGTGCTCGGCGTCGTGGTGTGCACGTACCTGATGCTGAACCTGTCGATCACCACCTGGATCGCGTTCGCGATCTGGATGTCGATCGGGCTGGTCGTGTACTTCGGCTACTCGTACTCGCACAGCACGCTCGCCACGCCGAAGTAGGGAGTCGCCATGACGACGTTCTGGGGCGCCGTCGACGCGCTCAACGCGGCGCTGCTGTCGGTGCCGATGCTGATCGGGCTGCTCGGCGTCGGCGTGCTGTTCACGCTGTGGAGCGGCTTCTGCCAGTGGCGCTCGTGGACCCACGGCGTGGCGCTGTGCGCCGGCAAGGGCATCGAGACCAGCCACGGCACCGGCGCGCTCACGCACTTCCAGGCGCTGACCGCGGCGCTGTCGGGCACCGTCGGGCTCGGCGCCATCGCCGGCATGGCGATCGCGGTCGAGTTCGGCGGCCCCGGCGCGGTGTTCTGGATGTGGACCGTCGGCATCATCGGCATGGCGCTGAAGACCACCGAGGTCACGCTGGCGCTCCTGTACCGCGACGTCAGCGACCCGGCCAATCCGCACGGCGGCAGCATGTACGTGCTGCGCAAGGGCCTGAAGGAGCTGCACCCGAAGCTCGAGGGCGTCGGCAAGGTGCTGGCCGCGGTGTTCGTCTGCGCGCTGCTGCTGTTCGCCGTGACCGGCGGCAACATGTTCCAGACCTGGACCGTCGCCGACACCACGCGCGAATACCTCGGCGTGCCGACCTGGCTCAGCGGCGTGATCATCGCCACGCTCGCCGGCATCGTGCTGATCGGCGGCATCCGCCGCATCGGCGGCGTGACCAAGGTGCTGGTGCCGTTCAAGTGCGGCGTCTACGTGCTGATCGGCCTGTACGTGATCTGGCACAACGCCGACGAGCTGCCCGAGGCGATGCGCATGATCTTCCACGGCGCCTTCAACGGCACCGAGGGCGTGCGCGCCTTCATCGGCGGCGGCGGCGGCATCGCCTTCCTGTTCGGCATGAAGCGCGCGCTGTTCTCGTCCGAGGCCGGCCTCGGCACCGCGCCGATCGCGCACTCGGCGGTGAAGACGCCGGAGCCGGTGACCGAGGGCGTGGTCGCGGGCCTCGAGCCGTTCATCGACACCATCTTCGTCTGCACCGTGACGAGCCTCGTCATCCTGACCGCCGGCGTCTGGAACCGCGGCCCGACCGGCGCCTGGACCGCCGAGCGGGCGTTCGTCGAGAGCGCGCCCGGCCACTGGCAGCCAGCCAGCGGCCTGCTGCCCGAGGATGACGGCCGCTGGGCCAAGGACGACCCGGTATTCGTGATGGTCAAGAACGCGGCCGGCGAGCGCGCGCGGCTCTACGGCACCGTGAAAGAGTCGGCCGAGGGCGGATTGAACGTGGTGTGGCAGCCGCTGGCCAACGACGGCGCGCCGGCGCTCGCCGAGCAGGGCATCTTCACCGACTACCGCGGCGCCACCCTGGTAGCGAAGTCGTTCGACACGGTGCACGAGGGACTGGGCGGCTGGCTCATCACCGCCGCGGTCTGGATCTTCGCGCTGTCGACGCTGATCACGTATGGCTATTACAGCGAGACCGGGATCATCTACCTCGGGCTCGAGCGCTACGTGCAGCCCGCGCGCTGGCTGTGGTGCTTCTTCGCCGCGGCGGCCTGCTTCGGCTTCATCCGCGGCTCCGAGGAGCTCGACTCGATCAGCACGGTCGGCATGGGCTTCATGTACCTGATCAACCTGCCGCTGATGGTGGTGATGGGTTACAAAGCCATGGGCGCCTACCACGACTACTTCCGGCGCCTGAAGGCCGGCGAGATCGCACGCCCCCAATAATGGGGTCAGGTTAATTTATTCCGGCGTTCATGCCCGCCTGCCTTCCGTGCAATAAATGAACCTGACCCCTTTATCGGGAATCGTCCTGATCAACCTCGGCACGCCCGAGGCGCCGGCGCCGGAGGCGATCCGGCCCTGGCTGCGCGAGTTCCTGTCCGACCGGCGCGTGGTCGACCTGCCGCGCTGGCTGTGGTGGCCGCTGCTGCACGGCGTGATCCTGCCGCTGCGTCCGCGCAAGCTCGCCCCCTTGTACGCGCGCATCTGGCGCCCCGACGGCTCGCCGCTGCTGGCCATCGCGCGCGAGCAGCGTGCCGCGCTGGCGGCCGCGCTGGCGGCCGATGGCGCCCCGCCGGTCGTCGAGGGCATGCGCTACGGCAAGCCATCCGTCGCCGACGCGCTCGCGCGCCTGCGCGAGGCCGGCGTCGGGCGCCTCGTGGTGCTGCCGCTGTACCCGCAGTACTCCGGCACCACCACGGGCTCGGCGCTGGACGCCGTGCAGGCCGCGCTCGCGGCGATGGCCTGGCGCCCGCCATTCGCGGTGGTCGAGGACTACCACGCCGACGCGGGCTACGTCGCCGCGCTGGCCGGCTCCGTGCGCGAGCACTGGGCTGCGCACGGCCGCGGCGACGTGCTGCTGATGTCCTTCCACGGCATCCCGCAGCGCTACGCCACGCGCGGCGATCCCTACGGGCGCCAGTGCCAGGAAACCGCGCGGCGCCTCGCCGCAGCCCTGCAGCTGAAGGGCGGCGAGTGGCAGCTCGCCTACCAGAGCCGTGTCGGCAACGCCGCCTGGCTCGGCCCCTACACCGACGTGGTCGTCCCGCTGCTGGCGCGGCGCGGCGTGCGCCGCCTCGACGTGGTCTGCCCCGGATTCGCCGCCGACTGCCTCGAGACCCTCGACGAGATCGCCATCCGCTACGCCGGGGAGTTTGTCGCCTCGGGCGGCGAGGGACTACGCTACGTGCCCGCGCTGAATGCGCGGCCCGCGCACGTGGAGACGCTGGCCCGCCTGGTGCGCGCGCACCTCACGCCCTGAGCCACCCCGCCATGACCGAGTTCTTCTTCCAGTACGGACTGTTCTTCGCCAAGGCGGTCACCTGGGTGGCCGCGATCGCGCTGGTGGCGATCGTGCTGGCCAACCTCGTCCACCACCTGCGCGGCCAGTCCGCCGACCACCTGGAAGTTCGCGACCTCAACCACCGCTTCCGCGACCTCGCCGACAGCCTCAAGCACGCGCTGCTGACGCCGGACCAGTGGAAGAAGGAGCTGAAGGCGCACAAGGCCGAGGACAAGGCCCGCGCGAAACCGGGCGGCGAAGCCGCACGTCCCAGGGTGTTCGTGCTCGACTTCCACGGCGACCTCCACGCCAGCGCCACTGCCTCCCTGCGCGAGGAGATCAGCGCCCTGCTGCAGGTCACGCGCGCCGGCGACGAAGCGGTGCTGCGGCTAGAGAGCGAGGGTGGCGTCGTCCACGGCTACGGCCTCGCCGCCTCGCAGCTGCGCCGCGTCCGCGACGCCGGCGTGAAGCTGACGGTCGCGGTCGACAAGGTCGCGGCCAGCGGCGGGTATCTCATGGCCTGCGTCGCCGACCGCATCCTGGCGGCGCCGTTCGCGGTGCTCGGCTCGATCGGCGTGGTCGGCCAGCTGCCCAACTTCAACCGCCTGCTGAAGAAGCACGAGATCGACTTCGAGCTGCACACCGCCGGCGAGCACAAGCGCACGCTGACCGTGTTCGGCGAGAACACCGAGGCCGGGCGCGAGAAATTCCGCGAGACGCTCGAGGACGCGCACGCGCTGTTCAAGGCCTTCATCGCCCAGAACCGGCCGCAGGTGGACCTGGCCCAGGTCGCGACCGGCGAGCACTGGTTCGGCACGCGCGCGCTGGCGCTCAAGCTGGTCGACGAGCTGAAGACCAGCGACGACTACCTGCTCGAGCGGTCGAAAGCCTGTGACCTCTATGAGCTGCGCTACAAGCGCCACCGCGGGATGCTCGAGCGCCTGGCCGCGGGCCTCGCCAGCCTGCGTGCGACCCTGCCGCTGTAGCGCGCATCCTTGGAGGAGCACCCGATGATGAGACTGACCAGCGAGAGCTTCCGCCATGGCGGCGCCATCCCCGGCCGCTGTGCCTTTGCCGTCATGGACCCCCAGACCCACGTGCGCCTGTCCGACAACCGCAACCCGCAGCTGTCATGGATCGGCGCGCCGGCCGGCACCAGGAGCTTCGTGCTGCTGTGCATCGATTCGGATTGCCCGACGGTCGGCGACAACGTCAACCAGGAAGGCCGCAGCGTCGCCAAGTCGCTGCCGCGGGCGGAGTTCATGCACTGGGCGATGGTCGACATCGCGCCGTCGGTCAGCTCGATCGCCGAGGGCGAGTGCAGCCAGGGCGTCACCGCGCACGGCAAGCAGGAGCCCAAGGGCCCGGCCGGCAGCCGCCAGGGAAAAAACGACTACACCGGCTGGTTCGCCGGCGACAAGAGCATGGCCGGAACTTACCTCGGGTACGACGGTCCCTGTCCTCCCTGGAACGACGAACTGGCCCACCACTATCGTTTCGAGCTGCACGCCCTGGACCTCGAGCGCTGCCCGGTCAAGGGCTGGTTCACCGCCGACGACGTCCGCAGGGCGATCGACGGGCACAGCCTGGGCAAGGCCTCGATCAGCGGGCTCTACACCTTGAATCCCGCCATTCAGCTTCCATAAACCTCCGCAGTCCACCCTGACCCCACCATGAAACGATCCCTTCGCCTCGCCGCGCTCGCCTTGGTCTGCACGCTGAGCGTCCCGTTCGCAACGCACGCCCAGGTCCCGCCCGGGCTGCTCGGCTCGACGCCGACGCTGGCGCCGATGCTGAAGCCGGTGATGCCGGCGGTGGTCAACGTGTCGGTGACCTCGAAGGTGGAGATCCAGAATCCGCTGCTGCAGGACCCGTTCTTCCGGCGCTTCTTCGGCGTGCCGGACGACGCGCCGCAGGAGCGCGAGGCGCAGGCCATCGGCTCCGGCGTGATCGTGGACGCGGTCAAGGGCTACGTGCTGACCAACAACCACGTGGTCGAGCAGGCCGACACCATCCAGATCCGCCTGACCGACGACCGCGTGCTCGACGCCAAGCTGGTCGGCACCGACCCCGACAGCGACATCGCGGTGCTGCAGGTCAAGCCCGACAGGCTCAAGGCGCTGCCGTTCGCCGATTCCGACAAGCTCGAGATCGGCGACTTCGTGCTCGCCATCGGCAACCCGTTCGGCATCGGCCAGACCGTGACCTCGGGCATCGTCAGCGCGCTCGGCCGCACCGGCCTGGGCAACGCCTACGAGAACTTCATCCAGACCGACGCCTCGATCAATCCCGGCAACTCGGGCGGCGCGCTGGTCAACCTCAAGGGCGAGCTGGTCGGCATCAACAGCCAGATCGTCTCGCGCAGCGGCGGCAACGTCGGCATCGGCTTCGCCATCCCGTCGAACCAGGCCCGCTACGTGCTGAACGAGATCATCGCCCACGGCTCGGTGGTGCGCGGCCGCATCGGCATCGGCGGCCAGAACGTGACGCCGGAGCTGGCCAAGGCCTTCGGCCTGCCGGCGGCGCGCGGCGCCGTGATCACGCAGGTCGTGCCCGACTCGCCGGCCGCCAAGGCCGGCCTGCAGCCGGAGGACATCGTGCTCGAGGCCGACGGCCGCGAGGTGCGCGACTTCGACCAGCTGCGCAACCTGATCGGCCTGCGCCGCGTCGGCGAGAAGGTCGAGCTCAAGGTGCTGCGCGACGGCAAGCCAAAGGCGATCACGGTGGCCATCGGCAAGAACGACCAGCAGGCCGAGGCCGGCGGCAAGCTGCACCCGCGCCTGGCCGGGGCCACGTTCGCACCGATGGACGAGGGCACGGCGTCCGGCAAGAACGACGTCCGCGGCGTGGTGGTCCAGCAGCTGCAGCCGCGCTCGCCGGCCGCCCGCATCGGCCTGCGCCAGGGCGACGTCATCATCGGCGTCAACCGCCAGCGGATCGCCGGCCTGAAGGAGTTCGAGAAGCTCGCCGGCGCCGACCAGAAGGAGCTGCTGCTGCACGTGCGGCGTGGCAACAACGCCTTCTTCATCGTCGTCCAGTAAAAAAAAAGGGGACGCACCCCTTTTTCCGGCCGCTGCCGAAAAAGGTGTGCGTCCCCTATACTGGCCTCGACTTTATGGGGCCCCCGGCACTGGAATCCGAGATCGCTGCGCTCGAAGAGCGCATCCAGCGGCTGCTGGCCGCCTACCAGCAGGCCCGCCTCGAGCGCCGCCGCGCCCTGCAGGAGCGCGACCGCCTGGTCACGCTGAACAACGAGCTGCGCCGGCGCATCGAGGGCGTCATCGGCCGCATCAAGTCCATGGAGCAGGCCGAGCAGGCCGGGCAGGCCGAGTGAGCGCGGCCGAATCCAAGCGGCTGTCGGTGCCGGTGCGCATCATGGGCAAGGAATACAACGTCGAGTGCCCGCCCGACGAGCACGAGGCCCTGGTCGCCTCGGCCGAGCTGGTCAACGAGCGCATGAGCGCGGTGCGCAAGCGCGGCAAGGCGCTCGGCGCCGCGCGCATCGCGGTGATGGTGGCGCTGAACCTGGCCCGCGAGCTGCTGACGCTGAAGGGCGTGGAGGGCGTCGCGCCCGGCGTCGACCCGGCGATGCTCGAGCGCGTGCGCCAGCTCAAGCTGGACATCGACAGCACCCTGTCCGCCGACTGAAATGTCGGGTGGACAATCAACAATCAACGCTCCACACTGGCCTCGGTGTCTCCTGCGGTGTCCGATATCCGTCGGGAACCCCGTGAGCCTACATTGTCACCACGGGAGCCTTAACCCGTGTCGGGAGTGCAGGTCCGCCTCGCAGCGGAAAGCCCGAAGATACGGAGCGGCACCCACTTGAGACCATGTCTCAAGGTCGAAGACGTATGACGGCACAGGCGGGAGGCACCACTTCTTCCGCACTCGCAGCGCGCAAGGGCGCGCTGCGCCGGCAGCTGCGCCGGTCGCGCGCTGCAATCCCCGAATCCGACCGGTCGCGCGCCGCGCTGCGCGCGGCACGCCACCTCGTGCGCCTGGCGCGCGCCTGCGGCGCGCGCCACGTCGCCGCCTACCTCGCGCTGGCCGAGGAGATGGCGACACAGCCGGCGATCCGCCTGCTGCGCCGGCACGGCTGCCGCGTCTACGTGCCCAAACTTGCCGGCGCTCGGCTGCGGTTCGCGCCGCTGCGCGGCGCGCTCAGGCGCAACCGCTTCCGCATCGCCGAGCCGGTCGCCGGCCGGCGCCCGCCCCGGCTCGACCTGGTCGTGATGCCGCTGGTGGCGTTCGACGCCTCCGGCGCGCGCCTTGGCATGGGCGGCGGCTACTACGACCGGCTGCTGGCCGGCACGCGCAGCGGCCGCCGGCCGCTGCGCGTGGGCCTGGCCTTCGCCGCGCAGGAGATCGCATCGGTGCCGGCGGGCTGCGACGACGCGCGGCTCGACGCGATCGTCACCGAGCGTGGCGCACGCAGGTTCAGGTGAGCAGGCGTTACTGGCTGATGAAGTCGGAGCCGGACGCGTTCTCGATCGACGACCTCAAGAGGCGCGGCATCGAGCCGTGGAGCGGCGTGCGCAACTACCAGGCGCGCAACTTCATGCGCGACCAGATGCAGCCCGGCGACCTCGCCTTCCTGTACCACTCGAGCTGCCCGCAGCCCGGCATCTACGGGCTGATGGAAGTTGCCGGCCGCGCCTGTCCCGACCCGACGCAGTTCGACCGCAAGAGCCCGTACTACGACCCGGCCGCCACGCGCGAACAGCCGCGCTGGCACCTGGTCGACGTGAAGTACAACCGCCACCTGAAGCGCCCGATCCTGCTGTCCGAGCTGCGCGCCAACGAGGGCAAGCTCAAGGGCTTCAAACTGTTCAGCGCCGTGCGCCTGTCGGTGATGCCGGTCGCGCCGCAGCACTGGGAACGAATTCTCGCCCTCGAGTGAAAAAGGGGACGCACACCTTTTCGCCGAAAACGTGCGCGTCCCCTTTTTCTACCGGGTACCGAGGAACAGGTCGTACGCCGGGTTGCCGGTCTCCAGCGCGTAGGCGTAGCCGAGCGCATCGAGCGTGCGGCGGCACGCGGCGCGCTCGCGCGCCGGCACCTGCAGCCCGCACAGCACGCGGCCGTAGGCGGCGCCGTGGTTGCGGTAATGGAACAGCGAGATGTTCCAGCGGCCGTGCAGCGCGTTGAGGAACTCGAGCGCGGCGCCGGGCCGTTCCGGGAACTCGAAGCGCAGCAGCAGCTCGTCGGCGAGGCCGGCCGCGCGCCCGCCGACCATGTAGCGCACGTGCACCTTGGCCATCTCGTTGCCGGTCAGGTCGACCACCGGATAGCCCTGCCGGCGCAGGCGCCGGACGATGGCCGGGCGCTCGCGCGCGCCGTCGTCGCCGAGCTTGAGGCCGATGAAGATGTGCGCCTCGCGGGACGAGGAGTAGCGGTAGTTGAACTCGGTCACCACGCGCCGGCCAAGGTTGCCGAGGAAGCGCTTGAAGCTGCCCGGCTTCTCCGGGATCGTCACGGCCAGCAGCGTCTCGTGCGCGTCGCCGATCTCGGCGCGCTCGGCGATGTGGCGCAGCCGGTCGAAATTGACGTTGGCTCCCGAGGCGATCGCGGCGAGGCGCTTGCCGGTGAGGCGCCGCTGGTGGACCCAGTGCTTGAGGCCGGCCACCGCCAGCGCTCCGGCCGGCTCGAGCATCGAGCGGTTCTCGTAGAACACGTCGCGGATCGCGGCGCAGATCTCGTCCACCGACACCGTGACCATGTCGTCCACCAGGTGCCGCGCGACGCGGAACGGCTCGGCGCCGGCCTGCCTGACCGCCACGCCGTCGGCGAACAGGCCGACCTGCGGCAGCACGATGCGGCGGCCCGCCTTCAGCGCGCCGGTCATGCAGGCGGCATCGTCCGGCTCCACGCCGATCACGCGCACCGCCGGCCGCACCGACTTGATGTACGCCGCGATGCCGGCGATCAGGCCGCCGCCGCCGACCGGCACGAACACCGCGTCGAGCCTGCCGCGCGCCTGGTCGAGGATCTCGCGGCCAATGGTGCCCTGCCCGGCGATCACGTCGGGATCGTCGTACGGGTGCACCAGCGTCATGCCCTGGCCGCGGGCGAGCTTGCGCGCATGCGCGGCCGACTCGTCGTAGGTATCGCCGTCCAGCACCACCTTGCCGCCGAGCGCACGCACCGCGTCGACCTTGATCGCCGGCGTGGTGCCCGGCATCACGATCGTGGCCGTGAGCCCGAGCTTGCGCGCCGCCAGCGCCACGCCCTGCGCGTGGTTGCCGGCCGAGGCGGTCACCACGCCGGCGGCGCGCTGCGCCGGCGTCAGGCGCGACATCTTGTTGTAGGCGCCGCGCAGCTTGAACGAGTGCACCGGCTGCAGGTCCTCGCGCTTGATCAGCACGTCGTTGCCCAGGCGCGCCGACAGCTTCGCGGCCGGCTCCAGCGGCGTGACGCCGGCGACCTCGTACACCGTGGCCGCATCGATGCGGCTGCGGTAGCTCGCAAGCAGGGACTGCGCGGCCGCGAGGCGGCGGCGCCGGGGTGGTTTTTTCACGACCGGGTCATGTGGGGGTGGGAAACGTCCCGTATTATAGGCGCCCGTTGCGTTTCCCCTTCCCGATCCGGATGAAAATGTCTGAGCTGATAGCGTTCGTCGGCGGCGGCCAGATGGCCGGCAGCCTGGTCGGCGGCCTGCTCGCCGCCGGCCACCCGGCCGCGCGCCTGCGCGTGGCCGAGCCGGATGCCGCGCGCGCTGCGGCGCTGCGCCGCGAGTTCGGCGTCGAGGTGCGCGAACGCGGCGCCGACGTCGCCGACGGCGCCGACGCCCTGGTGCTGGCGGTCAAGCCACAGCTCATGCGCGAGGCGCTCGCCGGCCTGGGCCCGGCCGCGACGACCACGGTCGTGTCGATCGCGGCCGGCGTGCGCATCGCCGCGCTGCGCGCCTGGCTCGGCAACTCCACCGCGCCGATCGTGCGCGCCATGCCGAACACGCCGGCGCTGCTGCGCGCCGGCGTCACCGGCCTGCACGCGCCGCCCGGCACGCCGGCGGCTTCGCGCGCGCTGGCGGCACGGATCCTTGGCTCGGTTGGGGAGATTTGCTGGCTTGAGGAGGAGCAACTGCTCGATGCCGTGACCGCGCTGTCCGGCTCCGGGCCCGCCTACTTCTTCCTGGTCGCCGAGGCGCTGCGCGAAGCCGGCGCAGCGCTCGGGCTCGACCCGAAAACCGCGGCGCTGCTCGCGTCCAGGACGCTGGCCGGCGCCGGCCGCATGGCCGATGCCGCGGGCCGCGACGTCGCCGAGCTGCGCGCCAGCGTCACCTCGAAGGGCGGCACCACCGAGGCCGCCATCGCCGCGCTCGAGCGCGGCGGGCTGCGCGCGCTGTTCGCCGGCGCGCTGCAGGCCGCCGCCGCGCGCAGCCGCGAGCTCGGCGATGCCGCGCGTTGAGGCCCCGACATGATCGCCAATTTCTACAACGCCGCGCTGTACCTGATCAACACGCTGTTCCTGCTGTACCTCTGGCTGCTGATCCTGCGAGTGCTGCTGCAGCTGGTGCGTGCCGATCCGTACAACCCGATCTCGCAGGTCATCGGCCACCTGACGCGCTACCCGATCGCCTACCTGCAGCACGTCGTGCCGCGCTACCAGCGGCTCGACCTCGCCGCCTGCCTGTGGGCGGTGCTGGTGGCGTGGCTGTACCTGCTGTCGCTGTCGGCCTTCCTCGACCGGCCGGTCGACTCGCTCACGGCGCTGCTCTACGGCCTGCGCGAGCTGCTGATCCAGGTGTTCAACGTCTACACCGGCTCGCTGTTCGTCTATGTGCTGCTGTCGTGGATCGGTCCCGGCATGAACAACCCGGCCGGCAGCATCCTGTGGAGCCTCAACGAGCCGCTGCTGCGCCCGGTGCGGCGCGTGCTGCCGCCGTACAGCGGCCTCGACTTCTCCCCGCTCGTGGTCATCGTCCTGCTGCAGCTGGGCCGCATCCTGCTGTTCTCGGCCTGACCTCGATGGCGCAGGACTTCCCGGCCGACTCCGTCGGACTCGTCGCGCCGCGCCGCCTCGCGATCGAGCGGCCGCTGGCGCTGGACTGCGGCCGCACGCTGCCGCGCCATGAGCTGATGGTCGAAACCTACGGCACGCTCAACCCCGCGCGCAGCAACGCGATCCTGGTGTGTCACGCGCTGTCGGGCGACCACCACGCCGCCGGCTACCACGGCGCGGACGACAACAAGCCGGGCTGGTGGGAGAGCTGCATCGGCCCGGGCAAGCCGATCGATACCCATCAGTTCCACGTCGTCGCGCTCAACAACCTCGGCGGCTGCCGCGGCTCGACCGGCCCGAACACCGCCAACCCCGACACCGGCAAGCCCTGGGGCCCGGATTTTCCGATCGTCACGGTGCGCGACTGGGTGCGCTCGCAGGCGATGCTGGCCGACGCGCTCGGCATCGCGCAATGGGCGGCGGTGATCGGCGGCAGCCTCGGCGGCTTCCAGGCCCTGCAGTGGGCGATCGACTTCCCCGAGCGCATCCGCCACGCGATCGTGATCGCCGGGGCGCCGAAGCTGTCGGCGCAGAACATCGCCTTCAACGAGATCGCGCGCCAGGCCATCCTGTCCGACCCGGAGTTCCACGACGGGCATTTCTACGCGCACGGCGTGGTGCCGTCGCGCGGCCTCAAGCTGGCGCGCATGCTCGGCCACATCACCTACCTGTCCGACGCGGCGATGCGCGAGAAATTCGGCCGCGTGCTCAAGTCCGGCGCGATGGCCTTCAACTACGACGTCGAGTTCGAGGTCGAGAGCTACCTGCGCCATCAGGGCCAGTCGTTCGTCGACCGCTTCGACGCCAACACCTACCTGCTGATGACCAAGGCGCTGGACTATTTCGACCCGGCGCGCGAGTTCGGCGATTCGCTGGCCGAGGCCTTCCGCCACGCCGCCGCGAAGTTCCTGGTGGTGGCGTTCTCCAGCGACTGGCGCTTCGCGCCGGCGCGCTCGCGCGAGATCGTGCGCGCGCTGGTCGAGGCCGGCCGCGACGTGTCCTACGCGCTGGTCGACTCGACGCTCGGCCACGACGACTTCCTGATGCCGCTGCCGGAGTACCACCGCGTGCTGCAGACCTACCTCGGCCGCGTCGCGGCGGAGGCCACGTCGTGAGCGGCAACGGCCTGCGCCCCGACCTCGCGCTGATCTCGGAATGGATCGCGCCCGGCGCGCGCATCCTCGACCTCGGCTGCGGCGACGGCGCGCTGCTGGCGCACCTGACCCGGACCCGCAAGGTGCGCGGCTACGGCCTGGAGATAGCTCCCGAGAACGTCGCCAGGTGCCTGGCCGCCGGCGTCAACGTGATCGAGGCCGACGTCGACGACGGCCTCCAGGATTTCCGCGACGCCAGCTTCGACTACGTGGTGATGACGCAGGCGCTGCAGGCCATGCGGCACCCGGACCGCGTGGTGTCGGAGATCCTGCGCGTCGGCCGCACCGGCATCGTCACCTTCCCGAACTTCGGCCACTGGCGCGTGCGCCTGGCGCTCGCGCTCGGGCGCATGCCGACCACGCCGGCCCTGCCGAGCACCTGGTACGGCACCGCCAACATCCACCTGTGCACGGTCGCCGACTTCGAGGACCTGTGCCGCACGCGCGGCTGGGCGGTGCGCCGGCGCAGCCTGATGGACCATTCGCACCGCGACGGCGGCGTGCTGCGGCTGATGCCGAACCTGCTGTCCGAAGTCGCGCTCTACATGCTGGAGGCGCCGCGGCGCCGGTGAAACCTAGAACGAGAAGCCGATCCGCATGTTGTAGCTGGTGACGTCGCCGATCTGCGTGAACTCCGGCGTGACCTCCATCAGCCCGAGGCTCAGGCGCGCGCCGACGAAGAACTTGGTCTCCTTGACCTCGGCCTCGTTCAGGCCTGACGCCGCGACCGGATCCGCCGAGCCCTCGGTGTAGCCGACGCCCGCGTACGGCGTGAACACTGTAAAGCCCTTCGAGATCGACAGGTCCACCGAGGTCGAGTCGAGGTCGAAGTCGTCGATGCCGCTGACCACGACGTGCGACAGGCGCAGCGCCACGGCCGGCATCACGGTCGAGCCCGGCAGGAACGCATAGCGCAGCTCGCCACCGATCACGTCGACGTTGCTGCCCGGCGCCGTGCTGTAGAACGCGCCGAGGTCGATGTTGAACGGCAGCCCCTTGGTGACTTGCAGGCCGACCAGGCCGATCGCGCCGAAATCGCTGCCGGTCAGCAGCCCCCACTCCTCGTCCACCGGCACGTAGGTCGCCACCAGGCCGATGCCGAAACCGGTGATCCCGGTGGCCTCGGCGGGACCGACCGCCTTGTAGTCCACGGCCGTGACCAGGTCCTCGGCCACCGCGTCGAACGCGTCCTGGCACTGGCCCGGCAGGGCGATACATTGGATGTCCACGTCCTTCGCCATCGCCGCGGGCGCGGCGCAGATCAGCAGCACGGCAAGCATCCGGTTACGCATCGGTTCTCCTGGTTGTGTGACTCGCTCAAAAAGTAGTCTAGCCGGGCCAGTGGCGCCCGATGAATCCGCCGACCGTAGCGTCGAGGTCCCCCAGGCGGCCGTGGAAGTAGTGTCCGACGCCGTCCAGCGTGACCAGCTCGGGTGGCGGCTGGTAACGCGCCAGCACCGCCCGCGTGGTCTCGTAGTCCACCACCTCGTCGTCGCGGCCATGCACCACCAGCCACGGCGCGGCCGGCCGCGGCGGCAGCGGCTCCTGCTCGAAGTACTTGAACGGCGGCGCGATGCTGACCTGCAGCGCCGGCGCCGCGCGCGCGGCGGCCTTGAGGCTGACGAAGGCGCCGAACGAGAACCCCGCCAGCAGCAGCTGCGCGCCGGGCACGCGCTCCCGCAGCCACCCGGCCACCGCCAGGGTGTCCTCGGTCTCGCCGCGGCCCTCGTCGTGCCCGCCTTCGCTCTTGCCGACGCCGCGAAAATTGAAGCGCGCCGCGACCAGGCCGGCCTTGAGCGCGCACGAGGCCAGCGCATAGGCGACCTTGTTGGTGAGCGCGCCGCCGAACAGCGGGTGCGGATGGCACACCACGGCGACGCCGCGCGGCGCGCCGGCTGGCATCGCGACCAGCGCCTCGATGCGGCCCGCGGTGCCGGGCAACAGGCGCGTCTCGGCCATGCCGGCCGCGGGGAGCTCGATCAGAAGTCTCCGTAGCGGCGCTTGCGCGACAGCAGGCCGCGCAGCACCAGCGCCAGCACGCCGCCGGCGATCACCAGCGCGCCGCCGATCGCGAGCGTGCGCTGCTGCGCGGCCTCGGCGCCGTAGCGCGTCTTCACCGCCGCGACCTGCTGGTCGTTCTCGGCCATCCGCGCTTTCATTTTTTCATTCTGGTCCATCAGTTCGCGCGAGGCGACCGGCTGCCCCCCGGAGATGCGCGCGAAATCCTCGAGCAGCCGCGCGTTGTCTTCCTTGAGCGCCTTCAGCTCGGCCTGCGCGGCCGCGAGTTCCTTCCCGGCCTGCGCCAGCCGCGCCCGCGCCGCCGGCTCGGGCTGGACGTACTTCTCGATGATCCAGCCTTCGCGGCCGTCGGCAGTGCGCACCCGCGCGTAACCGTCCGGACGGCTCTCGAGCACGACCACGCGCGCGCCGCTGAGCAGCTGGCCGCGCGACGGGCCGTCGCCCGGCGCGTCGCGCAACACGATGGCGAGCTCGTCGGTGACGTAGCGCACCTTGTCCTCGGCGAACGCCGCGGCACCGACGACGAACAGCAACGCGAACCCCAGGATGCCGCGCACGAATGCTCCAAAGCCCGCGTCCAGGCGGATCGGCAGTCTAGCAAGCTGTCGCCGCTGCTTTCCCGAGTCGCTTCCGAGCGACAAGTTAAGATTGCCGCCTGTGAGAAGAATCCACGAGGCCGTCCGCGCCCGATTGCCGGTGCTGTTCGGCATCGACCTGCGCACGCTCGCGCTGTTCCGCGTGATGCTCGCCGGCATCACGGCTTTGGACCTGCTGTGCCGCCTCGCGGGCGTGCGCGCGTTCTACGGCGACTCCGGCGTGATGCCGCGCGCCTGGCTGGCGCAGACCGGCGAGAGCTGGCGCCTGTCGCTGCACCTGGCCGGCGGCGAGGACGGGTTCGCGTTCGCGCTGATCGCCGCCCAGGCGCTGCTCGCGCTGATGGTGCTGGCCGGTTATCGCACGCGCGCCGCCACGGTGCTGACGTTCATGCTGCTCGGCTCGCTGCACAGCCGCAACCCGATGATCCTGACCGGATGCGACGAGCTGCTGATGAGCCTGTGGTTCTGGGCGATGTTCCTGCCGATCCACGCGCGCTGGAGCGTGGATGCCGCGCTGTCCACGCGCCCGCCGCCGGAATCCAGCCGCCACCTGTCGTGGGCCTCGGCCGCGCTGGTGCTGCAGGCGCTGCACACCGCCGGCCTGCTGCTGGGATCCGGGCCCGGGCATTTCCCCTGGGTCAGCCTCGCATCGCTGACCGTGCTGCTCCGCGGCGGGTTCTGGGACTGGGCCGCGCGCCGCGCCGACCACGGCCGCCACCTGAAGATCTATTACGACGAGCCCTGCGGCTTCTGCCTGAAGTCCTGCCGGCTGCTGCGGCATTTCCTGGCGCTGCCGCGCACCGAGATCCTGCCGGCGCAAGGCAGCACGCGCGCGCAGGCGCTGATGCAGGCGCAAGACTCCTGGGTGGTCATCGACGGCGAGGACGTCGCCCATACGAAATGGGCCGCGTGGGTCGCGCTGCTGCGCCACTCGCCGCTGTTCGGCTGGAGCTGGGGCCTGGCGAAGCTGCGGCTGTGGGAGCGCCCCGGCAACGCCGTGTATGACTTCGTCGCGCGCCACCGCGGCGCGTTCGGCGCGCTGACCTCCTGGCTGCTGCGCGAGCGCGCGGTGATTTTCGAGAGCGGGCGCGGTGCGCAGCGCTTTGCCGCGTTCATGTTGTGGTTCGTGCTGGCGTGGAACCTGGCAGCGGTCGGCGTCCTGCCGGCGGCGGTCGCGACGGCCGGGACCCCGCTGATCAGGCTGCTGCGCCTCGACCCGCCCCGCGACCTGTCCGCACCCTCGCCGTCCCGCGACGACGGCTGGTGGGTGGTCCCCGGTCGGCGCGAGGATGGCGCCGAGGTGGACCTGCTGCGCCCGGACGAGCCGCTGTCCTATGCCAGGCCCGGGCACGCTTCGGCGACGCCCGAGGGCTCGATCCGCTGGCGTGCCTACCGCGACCGCCTCCGGGACAACGACTTCGCGATCCAGCGCGAGGAGTACGCGCGCTTCCTGTGCCGCGACTGGAACGGCCGCGCCGCGCCCGGCCAGCAGGTGCTGTCGCTGAAGGTCGTCTACATGCTGCCGCGCGGCGAAGCGCCATCGGCCGAGCAGCGCGTGGTCTGGCGGCACGACTGCGTGCCCGGGCAGCCGTCCCTTGATTGACATCGGCGCGAACCTTGCCCACGACAGCTTCGACCACGACCGCGACGCCGTGCTCGGGCGCGCGCGCGACGCCGGCGTCACGCGCATCGTCGTCACCGGCAGCAGCATCGAGTCCACGCGCAAGGCGCTGGCGCTGGCCCGCGCGCACGCCGGAGTGCTGTACGCCACCGCCGGCCTGCACCCGCACCATGCGACGGAGTACTCGGCGGAGCACGAGGCGCTGTTCCGCGAGCTCGGCGCGCAGGCCGAAGTCGTGGCGCTTGGCGAATGCGGGCTGGATTACTTCCGCAACCTGTCGCCGCACGCCGACCAGTTGCGGGCCTTCACCGCACAGATGAAGCTCGCCGTCGACGCGCGCAAGCCGGTGTTCCTGCACCAGCGCGACGCCCACGCCGCCTTCCTGCCGATCCTGAAGGAATACCGCCCGCAGCTCGCCGCCGCGATCGTTCATTGCTTCACCGACACCCGCGCCGCGCTCGACGACTACCTCGCGCTCGACTGCCACATCGGCATCACCGGCTGGATCTGCGACGAGCGGCGGGGCCTCTCGCTGCGCGAAGCGGCGAAGCACATCCCCGACGACCGCCTGCTGGTCGAAACCGACGCGCCCTACTTGCTGCCGCGCAATAGAAACCCGCTCATCGCGAGTAGCCCGCGGAGCGGGCGTATCGAGCGACGCAACGAGCCGTCGTTCCTGCCTTACGTGGTGCGCGCGCTGGCCGAGGCGCGCGGCGAGGACGAGGCGCAGGTCGGGCGGATCACCGCGCAGAACGCGAGGCGTCTCTTTCGCCTCTGATCGCCCCTCGCCCGCGCCTTCGGCGCGGCCTCTCCCCGCAGGCGCGGAGAGGCGATCAGTCGGTGACCGCGCCCGTATCGGCGCCGCTCACGACCTTCGCGTACTTTGCGAGCACGCCGCTCGTGTAGCGCGGCTTCGGCTGCTTCCACGCGCGGCGGCGCTTCGCCAGCTCGGCCTTCGGCACGTTGAGCCGGATCAGGTGTTTCTTCGCGTCGATCGTGATGCTGTCGCCGTTCTTCACCAGCGCGATCGGCCCGCCCGCGAACGCCTCCGGCGCGACGTGGCCGACCACCATGCCCCAGGTGCCGCCCGAGAAACGCCCGTCGGTGATGAAGCCGACCGACTCGCCGAGCCCCTTGCCGATGATCGCGCTGGTCGGCGCCAGCATCTCGCGCATGCCGGGTCCGCCGCGCGGGCCTTCGTAGCGGATCACCAGCACGTCGCCCGCCTTGATCTTGTCGCCGAGGATCGCCTTCATCGCGGCGTCTTCCGAGTCGAACACGCGCGCCGGCCCGGTGATGACGGGATTCCTGAGGCCGGTGATCTTGGCGACGCAGCCATCGGGCGCGAGGTTGCCCTTGAGGATCGCGAGGTGCCCGTGCGCGTACATCGGCTTGTCGAACGGCCGGATCACGTCCTGGTCGGCGCGCGGCTCGGCCGGCACGTTCGCCAGCTCCTGCGCCAGCGAGCGGCCGGTGATGGTCACGCAGTCGCCGTGCACGAGTTTCCTCGACAGCAGGATCTTGAGCACCTGCGGCACGCCGCCGGCCTGGTGGAAATCGGTGGCCACGTACTTGCCGCTGGGCTTGAGGTCGCACAGCACTGGCGTGCGCCGGCGAATGCGCTCGAAGTCGTCGAGGGTCCACTTCACGCCGGCTGTGTGCGCGATGGCGAGGTAGTGCAGCACCGCGTTGGTCGAGCCGCCGGTCGCCATCACCAGCGCGATGGCGTTCTCGATCGATTTCTTCGTGACGATCTGCCGCGGGCGCAAGTTGTTCTTCACCGCCTCGACCAGCACCTTGGCCGACGCGGCGACGCTGTCGCCCTTCTCCGGATCGGGGTTGGCCATCTGGCTCGAGCCCAGCAGGCTCATGCCGAGCGCCTCGAACGACGAGCTCATGGTGTTGGCGGTGTACATGCCGCCGCAGGCGCCGAAGCCCGGGCAGGCGATGCGCTCGATGCCGTCGAAGTCCTCCTGCTTCATCTTGCCGGCGGTAAAGGCGCCCACCGCCTCGAACGGCGAGACGATGGTCAGCGGCACCCCTTTCCAGTAACCCGGCTTGATGGTGCCGCCGTAACAGAAGATCCCGGGCACGTTCATGCGCAGCAGCGCCATCAGCGAGCCCGGCATGTTCTTGTCGCAGCCGCCGATCACGACCACGCCGTCCATCCACTGGCCCTGCGCCGCGGTCTCGATGCAGTCGGCGATGACCTCGCGCGAGATCAGCGAGTACTTCATGCCCTCGGTGCC
>JBQTJQ010000025.1:0-9774 GCA_052386975.1 Gammaproteobacteria bacterium
CGTGCTGCAGGCCTTCGCCGTTGAGCGTGGTGCGGCCGGCGGTGGCGCCAAGCAGGAAGCCGCGCGCGCGCATGTCGCCGGCGGCCCAGCACAGGTCGGCGATGCGCTGGAAGCCGAACATCGAGTAAAAAATGTAGAACGGCATCATCGGCACGCCGTGGTTGGCGTAGCTGGTGGACGCCGCAATCCACGACGACATCGCGCCGGCCTCGGTGATGCCTTCCTCGAGGATCTGGCCCTTGACGTCTTCCTTGTAGTAGGCGAGCTGGTCGGAGTCCTCGGGTTTGTACTTCTGGCCGACGATCGAATAGATGCCGAGCTGGCGGAACATGCCTTCCATGCCGAAGGTGCGCGCCTCGTCCGGAATGATCGGCACGACCCTGGGGCCCACTGCTTTGTCCCTGAGCAGCGTCTGCAGGAACTGCACGAACGCCATGGTCGTGCTGATCTCGCGCTCGCCGCTCGACTCGAGCTGGCGCGCGAACGTGGACAGCGCCGGGATTGCGAGTTTCTCTTTCGACGGCCGGCGCGCGGGCAGGAAGCCGCCGAGCTCCGCGCGCCGCTTCTTGAGGTAGGTGATCTCGGGCGAATCCTCGGGCGGCCGGTAGAACGGCGTCGAGGCGATCTGGTCGTCCGAGATCGGCAGCTTGAAGCGGTCGCGGAACGCCTTCAGCTCGTCCTCGCCCATCTTCTTCTGCTGGTGCGTGATGTTCTGGCCCTCGCCGGCCTCGCCCATGCCGTAGCCCTTCACGGTCTTGGCGAGGATCACGGTCGGCCGGCCGTTGGCCTGGTTGACCGCCTGGTGGTACGCGGCGTAGATCTTGTGCGGGTCGTGGCCGCCGCGATTGAGCTGGGCGATGTCCTCGTCGGACATCGACTCGACCAGCCGCAGCAGCTCCGGCGACTTGCCGAAGAAATTGTCGCGCGTGTACTTGCCGCCCTTGGCCTTGAAGTTCTGGTACTCGCCGTCGACGGTCTCGTTCATCACGCGCAGCAACTCGCCCGCGCGGTCCTGCGCCAGCAGCCCGTCCCAGGCCGCGCCCCACACCACCTTGATCACGTTCCAGCCGGCGCCGCGGAACACGCCCTCGAGCTCCTGGATGATCTTGGCGTTGCCGCGCACCGGCCCGTCGAGCCGCTGCAGGTTGCAGTTGACCACGAAGATCAGGTTGTCGAGCTGCTCGCGGTCGGCGATGTCCACCGCGCCGAGCGACTCGGGCTCGTCCATCTCGCCGTCGCCGCAGAAGCACCAGACCTTGCGGCCCTCGGTGCTCGCCAGCCCGCGGTTGTGCAGGTACTTCATGAAGCGTGCCTGGTAGATCGCGGTGATGGGGCCGAGGCCCATCGACACGGTGGCGAACTGCCAGAACTCCGGCATCAGCCACGAGTGCGGATACGAGGAGAGGCCCTTGCCCTTGGCCTCCATGCGGAAGTTCTTCATCTGCTCGAGTGACAGGCGCCCCTCGAGGAAGGCGCGCGCGTAGATGCCCGGCGTGCAGTGCCCCTGGATGTAGACCAGGTCCGCGCCCTGCGGATGGTCCGGGCCCTTCCAGAAATGGTTGAAGCCGACGTCGTACAGCGTCGCGGCGCTCGCGAAACTCGCGATGTGACCGCCGATGCCGCTGTGCTCGCGGTTGCTGTTGACCACCATCGCCAGCGCGTTCCAGCGGATGATCGAGCGGATCTTCCACTCCAGCGCGTGGTCGCCCGGCGAGCGCTGCTCCAGGTGCGGCGGGATCGAGTTGAGGTAGGCCGTGGTCGGGTTGAACGGCAGGAAGCTGCCGCTGCGGCGCGCCTTCTCGACCAGGGACTCGAGCAGGAAGTGGGCGCGCTCCGGACCTTCGCGCTCCAGCACCGCTTCGAGGGCCTCGAGCCACTCGCGGGTTTCCTGGGGATCGACGTCCTGGGGACGCACGCCTTTTTCGTCGGCCATCGCTCGGATCCCGGTACGGTTGGCGAAAAAGGGGCGCGTCCCCTTTTTCTCGGTCAGGGGCGCATGGTAGCCCAAGTTTCTGCGCAGCCACCTTGTCAGTCCCCTTAGGGAACTATGCGCGGGCCTACAGCAGCCCCTGCCGCTCCATCCAGCGCATCGAGCGGTCGAAGATCTCGGCGATCTGCGCGCTGTCGTCGCCGAGGCCCAGGTGGATGCCTTCGACGTCGACGCGCTCGACCTGCGCGTCGGATTCGCGCAGCGCCTGCCACAGCAATTCGGCCGCCGCGGGCGGCACGAAGTCGTCCTGCGTGGCGGTGATCATCAGCGCCTTCTGGCCCGCGCGCAGCTTGCGGGCCTCGCCGGCAATGTCGGGGATCTCGCAGTACCAGTTGATCCACTCGGCGATCCAGCGCGACGGCGTTCGCACCCAGTCACCGTACTTAGGGCGGTACTTGCGCGCGATCAGGTTCGCGATCACGGCCGTCACGTCGCCCGTCCCCTGGACCATCAACACGCCGGGAATCGGATTACGCGCCGCGCCGACGGTGGCGAACGGCATCCCCGCGCTGGCGCCGGCGACGGTGATGCGGGCCGGGTCCACGCGCGGGTGGCGCGCGAGGGCCTCATACAGCTTGCCGATGCCGTCGAAGCTGGCGTGGATGGCGGCGCGCGCCTCGGGCGCGTGCGCCAGGCTCCGCGGGAACGAGAACCGGCGGGGCGGCTCGAACGGGTAGTCGAAGCTGGCCAACACCACCGGCCGCGGCGGCGCCTGCACCTTGTCCAGCACGCGCGCCGCGCCGCGGAAGCCGCCGAACAGCATCAGCGCCGGCAGCCGGCCCTTCGCGTCCCCGGGGATGCGCAGCTGCGCGGCCAGTTCACGGCCGTTGTCGAGCGTGAGCGTGAGGGTTTCGGTGCGGTACTGCGCCGCCGCCGCGGCCGGCGCCGCCAGCGCGAGCAGGAATAGGGGACAGGCCACCATTTCGACGAAACGAATCGCTCGTTTCATAACTTCACCCCGAAATGGTGGTCTGTCCCCCATTTCTAAGCGCGCGATCGATGAACGACTGCCAGGTTTCATCGGGCGTCCAGATGCGGTGCAGCGCCATCTCGGCTTCGGCCACCGGGTGGCCGAGCTTGAGCACGCGGTACAGGAACAGGAAGGCCGACACGCGCTTGTTGGCGATGCAGTGCACGAACACCTTGCCCGGCGCGCGCTCGACCGCGTCGAAGAACCGCGCCAGGTCCTCGGGCGAGGGCGCGGCGAAATCCACCGGGATGTGCGTGTACTGCATGCCCAGGCCGGCGACCAGCTCGGCCTCGTCGGGCAGGGCGCCCGCCGACGTGCTCATCGCGAGGTTGATGACAAGTTGATACCCCTCGCCGGCGATCAGCGAGAACTGCCCGGCGCTGGGCTGGCCGGCGGTGCCGAACTTCGCACCGAACGGCAGGAAGGCGAAGATGTCCTGCAGCGGGCTGAGCTTGCGCACCTCGGGATGGTGGCCGCGCGCGGCCAGCCAGTCGCGCATCGCGTGGCCGGTGCCGGTCGGCCAGGGGCGCACCTGCTCGGGCGCCAGCAGCTTGAACTCGGCGAGCTCGTCGTTGAGCGTGATGGTGCCCGAAGCACGCACATGGAAGGCGATGATCAGCTGGTTCATCTGCGGGAAGCCGTAGTGGCCGACGAAGCCTTCGATGCTTCCCTTGAGGCCGACTTCTTCCTCGACCTCGCGCAGCACGCCGCCTTCCGGTGTCTCGTCCTTCTCGAGGAACCCGGTGACCAGCCCGAAGAACTTCTCCGGCCAGAGCTTGTTGCGCGCCAGCAGCACCCGACCCTCGTGCTCGATGATCGCGGCGACCACCGGCACCGGGTTGTTCCAGTGCACGAAGCCGCAGGCCGGGTCGGCGCAGCGCTGGCGCTGCACGCCGTCGTACGTCACCGTTTCGAGCGGCCTGGCGCAGCGCGGGCAGAACTTGAAAGGGCGGCTCATCGCAGGGCCTTGAAGACGGCCCAACCATACAGCAGCGCATTGGACGCGGCCAGCACGATCGCGATCCACACCATGTGCGTCGGCGTCAGCCCCGACGGATAGATCACCGGCGTCACGTAGTGGTCGATGAACGTGTCGCTGTAGCCGGCCTCGCCGGCCAGGCGCCGCAGCGAATTCTCGAGCGGCGTCAGCGGGCAGACGCCGTGCGTCGCCGAGATCCACACGGCCCAGGCCAGCGCCGGCAGGTGCAGCCAGGCGATGGCCGGGACCCACAACACCGCCACGCCTCCGAACACCGCGAACAGGATAAAGAGCAGGTGCAGCACGACCACGGCGTCCGCGGCAAGCGAGGCGGCCATCTTCAACGCACCGCCACCGCGAACACCGCGCGCACGGCGTGCTCGCGCAGCAGCGCCAGCGCCCGGGCCGAATCCTGCATCTGCGGGTCGAGCCACGCGCGCCACGCCGCGGGCGCCAGCACCACCGGCATGCGGTCGTGCACCTTCTCGACGTCGGGCGAGGCCGCGGCCGTCATGATGGCGCAGGTCGCGATCGGTGAAGCAAAGGGGTCAGGTTCAGATCGGGGCGGCGAAATTGAACCTGACCCCTTTTTCCGCCATAGCGACCACAGGCCGGCGAACATGAAGCCGCGCACCGCGCCGTTCGGGCCCGGCTGCGGCGCGAGGCTGTGCGGGACCTTGGCACCGTGCAGGTGCTGCCATTCGTACCAGCTCGTCGCGGGAACCAGGCAGCGCGTGGCGCGCAGCGCATCGCGCCACATCGGCTTCTGCGCCGCTCCCTCGGAGCGCGCATTGAAGGCGGTGCGCGGCAGATCTTTCTTGCTCCACCAGTGGGGGATGAAACCCCAGCGCGCGTGGATCAGCTGCGGCGGCGTGCCGGGCTGCTGCACCACGATCGGCGCGCGGTCGGTCGGCGCGATCTTCGGCTGCGACGGCAGCGCCAGCAGCGCTTCGGCGACCTCGGCCAGCGCGGTGCGGAAATCCGCCCAGGCGGCGCTGTCGGGGACGAAGGCGTAGCGGCTGCACATGGCTCAGTGTGTCTGGAGCTTCTGGTGAAAATCCAGGAACGCCCTCAGCACGCCGTCGGGGTCCTCGCACTGCGGGTAATGGCCGATGCCCGGCAACGAGACCACGTCGGGGTTCGGCACCAGCTCGCGGTAGCGCGCGATCATGTGGGCGCCCGATACCGGGTCGTCCGGGCCGTTGATCGCGCGCAGCGGCACGCGGGTCTTCTGCAGCGCGCCGACCCAGCGCCCGCGGTGCAAGAGGCGCTCGGGCATGTAGCGGATCAGCTTGTGCATGATGCGGTGGCCGCCATCGTGGCGGATCAGCTCCCAGAAACGCGTCAGCTCGTCGGCCGAGGGCTGCGTGTTGACGCCGAAGATCGCGGCGAAGCTGCGATCGAAGCTGCGCCGGTTCATCAGCCGGGACAGCACCGGCCCGAGCGGCGACAGCAGAAGTTTCTGGATCGGGCGCGCGCGGTGGGTCTCGGGGAACAGCCCGCCGTTGAGCAGCACGCAGGACTGGATCTTCGGCGTCGCCGCCGCGCCGCGCTCGAGGTCCCGCGCCAGCAGCTCCTGCGCCACGGTGTCGCCGTAGTCGTGCGCCAGCAGGTGGACGCGCGTGACACCCAGGTGGGCGAGCAGGCCTTCGAGCAGGTCGGCCTGGTCGAGGATCGAGTAGGGATAGTCCGCCGGCTTCGACGAGAAGCCGAAGCCCATCAGGTCGGCGGCGATCACGCGCGGGAACTTCGCGGCCAGCGCGTCCCATACCTTGTGCCAGTCCCACGACGAAGTGGGGAAGCCGTGGACCAGCAGCAGCGCCGGGCTGGCGTCCGGCTCACGGGCCTGGTCGCGGTAGAAGAACTCCTGGCCGCGGTGCAGGTGCACGCGGCCCGACGCGCGCCAGACCGCAGGCGTCATGCGCTCACTGCGCCATGCGCCGCATCAGGGCGTCGATCACGATGCCGTAGCGCTCCGGCAGCAGGCGCTGCACCCGGTCGATCAGCCTGGCGTCGGCGCCGATCAGCACCCGCGGCGAGCCTTTCTCGACGCCGCGCACGATGCTGGCCGCGGCCTCTTCCGGCGTGGTGCGCGCGAGCTGCTCGAAGCGCGCCGCCATGCCGGCGCGGTCGCTGTTGCCGAGCGGGTCCTTGTAGAAGCGCGAGGCGCGCGCGATGTTGGTCCTGATGCCGCCCGGATGGACGCTGATCGCCCGCACGCCGGTGTCCTTCAGCTCGTGGCGCAGCGCCTCGGTGAAGCCGCGCACCGCGAATTTCGCCGCGTTGTAGGCACTCTGCGTCGGCACGCCGATGATGCCGAATACGCTCGACACGTTGACGATGGCGCCCTCGTCCTGCGCCAGCAGCATCGGCAGGAAGGCCTTGGTGCCATAGGCCACGCCCCAGAAGTTGATGCCCATCAGCCACTCGAAATCTTCCCAGGTCATGTCGTTGACGGTCTGCGACACCGCCACGCCGGCGTTGTTGATGACCACGTGCGCGGTGCCGAAGCGCTGCTGGACCGCCCCGGCGAAGGCGTAGACGGCCGCCCGGTCGGCGACGTCGAGCCGGTGCAGCAGGACGTCACCCGACAAGGTCGACGCGGTCTCCTTGAGCGCAGCCTCGTTGATGTCGGCCAGTGCCAGCTCGCAGCCCTTCTTCGCCAGCAGCTGCGCCAGCGCGCGGCCGATTCCCGACCCGGCGCCGGTGACGACCGCGACCTTGGCCTTCAACGCGTACATGCTCAACCCCTTGGTGTCATTGCGGGCGCAGCGAGGAATCTCGTTGCTGCTCCTCGACCTGCCGGCTGCCCGGCACCAGCACGCGCGCGGCGCCGATGCCAATCTCGTACAAGACATAGATGGACAGCGCCAGCAGCGTCTGCGACAGCACGTCCGGCGGCGTCAGGATCGCGCCGACCACGAAGGCGCCGAGGAACACGTACTCGCGCACCGAGGCGAGCTTCGCCGGCGTCACGAAACCGGTCTTGACCAGCAACACGATCGCCACCGGCGTCTCGAAGGCGACGCCGAACACGACGAACATCGCCAGCACGAAATCGAGGTACTGGTTGATGTCGGTCATGACGGCCACGCCTTCCGGCGCCACGCCGACGACGAACTTGAACACCGCCGGCAGCACGGCGAAGTAGGCGAAGGCGATGCCGGCGTAGAACAGCAGCGTGCTGGATGCCAGCAGCGGCAGCACGAAGCGCTGCTCGCTGTGGTACAGCCCCGGCGCGACGAAGGCCCACACCTGGTACAGCACCCACGGCATCGCCAGCACCAGCGCCACCACGAAGGCGAGCTTGATCGGCGCGAAGAACGGCGAGGCGACTTCGGTCGCGATCATCGAGCTGCCCGCCGGCAGGAACTGCAGCAGCGGCGCAGCGACGAGGTGGTACAGCTCCTGGCCGAAGAACATCAGCGGCAGCGCCAGCACCAGCACGCCGCCGATGCCTCGCAGCAAGCGCGAGCGCAGCTCGAGCAGGTGCGCGATCAGCGTCTGCTCGCCGCCGGCCGGCGGGGCGTCGTTCACGGCTTGGGCTCGTCCTTGGTCGCGGTCAGCTTGCGCAGGTCGCCGCGCACCGCGTCGGCGCCTTCGCGGAGGGCCTTGGCCGCGTCGTCGAGGTCGCGCTTCAGGCTGGAGCCGCCGGTCTCGCGCTCGAGCTCCGCGGAGAGGTTACGGACGTAACTGCGCGCCCGGCCAGTCCAGCGGCCCAGCGCGCGCGCCACCGCGGGCAGCTTTTGCGGGCCGAGCACGACCAGCGCCACGATGAAGCAGAGCAACAGCTCCGAGAAGCCGATTTCGAACATGACTGCCGCGGACGCGCGTCAGGCGCCGGGCTTGTTCCCGTCGCGAGGTTCCGGATTGTCCTTGTTGGCCGCGTCCTGCTCGCCGTCCTTCACCGCGCCCTTGAAGTTCTTGATCGCCGCGCCGAGGTCGCCGCCGAGGGTGCGCAGCTTCTTGGTGCCGAAGATCACGACCACGATCGCGAGGACGACCAGCCAGTGCCAGATGCTCCAGGTGCCCATGTCATTTACCTTTTCGGGAAGACTTCTCGTCGAGGCCCGAGCGCCCGCGGCGCCGCGCCAGCTCAGCCGTCAGGTCCGACAGCGGCACATCCTGGGCCGCCATCAGCACCAGGCTGTGGAACCACAGGTCCGCCAGCTCGTGCACCAGCGCCGCGCGGTCGCCGCTCTTGGCCGCGATCACGGTCTCGGTGGCTTCTTCCCCGACTTTCTTGAGGATCGAATCGAGGCCGTCGCGATAAAGCCGGGCCACGTACGAGTCCTGCGCGCTCGCGCCCTTGCGCGCCTGCAGGGTGTCGTACAGCTCGGCCAGGACGTCGGACATGGCCTAGTGTAACCCCCACCTTGTTACAGGCGGACGCTCACGCCTTTCCCGGCCAGGAACTTCTTGGCGTCGCCGACGGTGTGGGTGCCGTCGTGGAAGATGCTGGCCGCCAGCACCGCGTCGGCGCCGCCGGCGGTGAAGCCCTGGTACAAATGTTCCAGCTCGCCCACGCCGCCGGAGGCGATGACCGGCACCGGCACGGTTTTCGTGATCGAGGCCAGCAGCTCGAGGTCGTAGCCGGACTTGGTGCCGTCCTTGTCGATGCTGGTGATGAGCAGCTCGCCGGCGCCTTTCGCGACCATCTTCGCGGCCCACTCCACCGCGTCGATGCCGGTGGCCTTGCGCCCGCCGTGGGTGAACACCTCCCAGCGCGGCGGCTGCTTCTTCTTGACCTTCACGCGCCGCGCGTCGATCGCCACGACGATGCACTGCACGCCGTAGCGGTTGCCGGCCTCGGTGACGAGGTCCGGGTTGCCGATGGCTGCGGTGTTGATCGAAACCTTGTCGGCGCCGGCCGATAGCAGCGCGCGCACGTCAGCCGGCTCGCGCACGCCGCCGCCGACGGTCAACGGAATGTAGATCTGCTCGGCGACCGCCTCGACCACCTTGAACAGGGTCGGCCGCTCTTCCGCGCTCGCGGTGATGTCGAGGAATACCAGCTCGTCCGCGCCCTGCTGGTCGTAGCGGCGCGCGACCTCGACCGGGTCGCCGGCGTCCTGCAGGTCCTCGAAGCGCACGCCCTTGACCACGCGGCCGCGGTTGATGTCGAGGCAGGGGATGATGCGTTTGGCCAACATCGGACGGAACCTTTGAAGGTCAGGCAAGCGCTTTCAACGCATCTTTCACGGTAAGCGAACCCTCGTACAGCGCGCGCCCGACGATGCAGCCGGCGACGCCGTCCGCTTCGAGCGCCTTCAGCGCCTCGAGGTCCCTGGCGCCGCTGATGCCGCCCGAAGCGAACACCGGCGTCCTGACCGACTTGGCGAGCTTGCCGGTGGCCTCGGCGTTGAAGCCGTTCATCATGCCGTCGCGGGCGATGTCGGTGTAGATGATCGCCTCGGCGCCGTCGCGCTCGCAGTGCTGCGCGGCCTCGATCGCGTCGTGGCCGGTCAGCTTGGCCCAGCCGTTCAGCGCGACGCGTCCGTCCCTGGCGTCGATGCTGACCAGGATGTGGCGCGGGTACTCGATGCACAGGTCGTGCAGGAAGTGCGGCGCGGTCACCGCCTTGGTGCCGACGATGACGTACTGCACGCCGGCGTTCAGCAGCTGCTGCACCGTGTCCTCGTCGCGGATGCCGCCGCCGACCTGCACCGGCACCTTCACCGCGCCGACGATCTTCTCGACCACCTTGAAGTTGATCGGCTGGCCTTTCACCGCGCCGTCGAGGTCCACCACGTGCAGGCGCTGCGCGCCTTCGTCGGCCCAGCGCTTCGCGACCGCGACCGGATCCGGCGAGAACACGGTGACGTCGTCCATCTT
>JBQTJQ010000026.1:0-4433 GCA_052386975.1 Gammaproteobacteria bacterium
TCTGCACCTCGGCCAGCGACTGCTTCTTCGGGTTGACCGCGCGCGACACGCCGACCTTGCGGGCCAGCTCGAGGCGGTTGTCGTTGACGTCGGTGATCACCACGTGCCGCGCGCCGGCGTGGCGCGCCACGGCCGCGGCCATGATGCCGATCGGGCCCGCGCCGGTGACCAGCACGTCCTCGCCCATCACCGGGAACTGCAGCGCGGTGTGCACGGCGTTGCCGAACGGGTCGAAGATCGAGGCCAGGTCGAGGTCGATCTTCGGATCGTGGCGCCAGATGTTGGTCATCGGCAGCACGATGAACTCGGCGAACGCGCCCGCGCGGTTCACGCCGACGCCGCTGGTGTCCTTGCACATGTGGCGGCGGCCGGCCATGCAGTTGCGGCAGCGGCCGCAGACCACGTGGCCCTCGCCGCTGACGATCTCGCCGACCTGGAAGTCGTTGACGTTGCTGCCGACCTTGGTGATCCTGCCGACGAACTCGTGGCCGATGACCAGCGGCACCGGGATGGTGGCCTTGGCCCAGTCGTCCCACTCGTAGATGTGCAGGTCGGTGCCGCAGATGCCGGTCTTCAGCACCTTGATCTGGACGTCGTTGATGCCGGGCTCCGGCACCGGGACGTCGGCAACCCAGAGGCCTTTCTCGGCCTTGTTCTTGACCAGCGCTTTCACGATGCCGCCTCCGCCGATTGAGGCCGGAACTATACCTTGCTAACATGCGCGCCGCGCCGATTTGAAACCAGCTTGCGGGCGCGTAACAAATACAGCTAAAGCGGCGACGAGATTTCCTCGAACCCCGTTCTAGCGCACGCTGGAACGGGGTTTTCGTTTATGAAGGCGTTTTATCCGTACGGGCAGGAACAGGCGGTGCCGTCACCGCAGGCGGCCGCGCGGCTGCATCCCGGCGCGGCCGAGGTCGTGGACGGCGATGGCCGGCGCGGCATCGAGGTCTACCGGCTGGAGCGCACCGCCGAGCACTGGCGCCTGTCGTCGAATGCCTTCGACGAGTCCTGGCGCCTGCTGGCCCGGGTACACCACACCCGCCTGCCGGCCGAGCCGGTCGAGGCCGCCACCGAGCTGCTGGTGGACCTGTGGACCCTGCGCCAGTCCGACCGCCTGCGCTTCGTGCGCGGCCTCGAGGTCGGCGCGCTCGGCAAGCTGCGCTGGCAGCGCATCGAGGAGGAGCTGGCCCGGCCCGCTCCGCTGGAAGACGCGCTGCGCGCGGAGGGCCTGGAGGTCCGCACGGTCCCGGGACCTGTCGGCACTACGGAACACGTGCTTCTGTTCAGGCGTTAGCTATACTTCGCCCCGTGGATCAGGGGGTTGCGATGAAGTCTTGGGGAACTGGGTCAATTGCCGCGCTGCTGCTCGCGTCCAGCGGCTCGGTCGCGGCCTACACCGACTACCAGCACCCGCTCGACACGCTCAAGCTCAAGTCGCACGCGGTGCTGGTCGTCGACCAGGACAGCGGCGAAACACTGGCCGACAAGAATGCCGACCTGGTCGTGCCGGTCGCTTCGCTGACCAAGCTGATGACCGCGCTGGTGGTGCTCGACGCCGCGCAGGCCGGCGACGAGATGCTCGAGATCACCAATGCCGATCTCGATAAAGACAAATACACGCCGTCGAAACTGAAGGTCGGCACCAGGCTGAGCCGCAACGAGCTGCTGCTGCTGTCGCTGATGGCCTCGGAGAACCGCGCATCGCTCGCGCTGTCGCGCAACTATCCGGGCGGCCGCACCGCGTTCGTCACCGCGATGAACGCCAGGGCGCGAGCCCTCGGCATGAATGCCACGTTCTTTGCCGATCCGGCCGGCCTGTCGGACAGCAGCGTCTCCACCGCGCGCGACGTGCACAAGCTGGTCAGCGCCGCGTACGTGCAGCCGGTGATCCGCATGTACTCGACCCAGCGCGCCTACAGCGTGAAGGTGGGTCGCAAGCTGGTGAAGTTCGGCAACAGCAACCGCCTGATCAGCAATCGCAGCTGGCACATCGGGCTGCAGAAGACCGGCTTCACCCAGGAAGCCGGGCGCTGCCTGGCGATGCAGACGCGCGTCGGCGACCGCAACGTCGCGATGATCTTCCTGGACTCCTGGGGCAAGCTCACCCGCTACGCCGACGCCTCGCGCGTGCGCTCGGGCGTCGAGCGGCTGAACCGCAAGGCGCGGGCTCAGCCCGCGTCGATGGCCGCGGGCGCGACTCCTTAAACGCAAACGCCACAAACAAGAAACCCGCCGGAAGGCGGGTTTCTTGTTTGCATGTGGCTGGGGGACTAGGACTCGAACCTAGATAAGCAGAGTCAGAGTCTGCTGTCCTACCGTTAGACGATCCCCCAGGGGGAGCCCGATTAACGCTTCGAGTACTGGTAACCCTTGCGGGCTTTGTGCAGGCCGACCTTCTTGCGCTCGACCGCGCGGGCGTCGCGCGTGACGAAGCCGGCCGCGCGCAGCGTCGGACGCAGCGACTCGTCGTAGTCCATCAGCGCGCGCGTGATGCCGTGGCGGATGGCGCCGGCCTGGCCGGACGGGCCGCCGCCGGCAACCGTGATCTTGATGTCGAAGCGGCCGACCGACTCGGTGGCCTCGAGCGGCTGGCGCACCACCATCCACGAGGTCTCGCGGCCGCCGAAGTACTGCTCGACGGTCTTGCCGTTGATGGTGATCTCGCCCTTGCCGGGCTGCAGGAACACGCGCGCGGCGGCCGTCTTGCGGCGGCCGGTGCCGTACTTGTATTCGACTTTGCTGGCGGCCTTGGCCGCTTTCTTGGTTGCCATGTTGGTCTCAGAGCTGGAGCGGCTTGGGCTGCTGGGCGGCGTGCGGATGCTGCGTGCCGGCGTAAACCTTGAGCTTGCGGAACTGGGCGTAGCCGAGCGGGCCCTTGGGCAGCATGCCCTTCACCGCGGACTCGATGACGCGCTCGGGATGCTTGTCGAGCATGTCGCCGAGCTTGGTCGACTTGATGCCGCCCGGGTACTCGGTGTGGCGCCAGTAGCGCTTGTCCTCGAGCTTGTTGCCGGTCACGCGCACCTTCTCGGCGTTGATCACGACGACGTAGTCGCCGGTATCCGCGTTAGGGGTGAATTCGGGCTTGTGCTTGCCACGGAGGACCATGGCGATGCGGGTGGCCAGGCGGCCAAGGGTCTTGTCGGTGGCATCCACCAGAACCCAGTCGTGCCTCGCCGTTCCTGCGTTCAGGAATACGGTTTTCATCTCGTGCCTCTAGTCGGTAGTTATTGTTCAGTACAGGAAATGGGGTCAGGTTAACTTTTCACTTTCGACGGCACGCTCAAGCGCGTGGGAAAAGTTAACCTGACCCCATTTCCCGTACCTCGAAGGGCGCGCATTCTGGGGGAAAACAGGCCAAAAAACAACCGCCTGACCCCACGGCGGCAAGGGAATGCCGCCCTACGCCCGGGACGGCTCCGGCAGGCCCGATTTCTGCCGCTTCAGGTAGTCCTGGACCCCGTCCGGGGCCGGGTAATGGAACGGCACCGGCCCCTTCTCCCGCCCGGTCAGGAACTGCTGGACGTACTCGGAGGGGTGCTGCTGGATCTCCCCAGGCGAGCCACTGGCCAGGATCTTGCCGGTGCCAGCACGTGGACGTCGTCGGCCACGGCCATGACCTCTTCCGTGCTGTGCGACACCACCACCCCGGACAGGCCGAGGTTGTCGTTGAGGGTGCGGATGATGCGCATCATCGCGCCCAGCGAGATCGGGTCCAGGCCGGCGAAGGGCTCGTCGTACATGGCCAGGTCCGGGTCCATGACGATGGCCCGCGCCATCGCCACGCGCCGCGACATGCCGCCGGACAACTGGTCCGGGTAGAGGTCGCGCGCACCGCGCAGGCCGATGGCCTGCAGCTTGATCAGCACGATGTCGCGGATCATCGACTCGGTCAGGTTGGTGTGCTCGCGCAGCGGGAAGGCCACGTTGTCGTACACCGAGAGGTCGGTCAGCAGCGCCTGGGCCTGGAACATCATGCCCATGCGCTGGCGCAACTCGTAGAGCTCGCCGCGGCCAAGCTGGTGCACGTCGATGCCGTCGAAGTGCACGGTGCCGGCGTCCGGGCGGTACTGTGCGCCGATCAGCTTGAGCAGCGTGGACTTGCCGCAGGCGGTCGGCCCGATGATGGCGGTCACCCGGCCGCGCTTGATGTCGAGGTCCACGCCGTCGAGCACCGGGCGCTCGCCGTAGGCGAATTTCAGGCCGCGGATCTTGACCAGGACGTCGTCGGACATGGCGGCCAGTTTAAAGCAGCGTAGGGCGGCATTCCCATGCCGCCCCGTCGGCAACGGATTGCCGACCTACAGGTACGGCGAAAACAGCCACAGCACCGCGTCGCGCAGCTTGTGGTGCGGCGGCCGGCGCTTGAGCCACAGCCCGGTGATCTCGCGGCTGGCGTCGCGCACCTCGTCGAAGTGCTGGCGCAGGCC
>JBQTJQ010000027.1:0-13312 GCA_052386975.1 Gammaproteobacteria bacterium
GCCCCCACGACTACGTCGCCGCGGCCGCGGCGACCTGCCACGAGCAGGGGGTGCGGCTTATCGCGCGGGGCCGCGGCACCACCACCACCGGCGCCAGGGTGCCGGTGGCCGGCGGCGTGGTGCTGTCGTTCGAGCAGATGTCGAAGATCCTGCGCGTGTCGCCCGGCGACCGCCTGCTCGAATGCGAGGCCGGCGCGATCAACGGCGAGGTGCAGGCCGAGGCCGGCAAGCACGGCCTGTTCTGGGCGCCGGATCCCACCAGCCTCGGCTACTCGGCGGTCGGCGGCAACCTGGCCTGCAACGCCGGCGGGCCGCGCGCGGTGAAGTACGGCACGGCGCGCGACAACGTCCTCGGCCTGCGCGCGGTCACCGCCACCGGCCGCACGCTCAAGACCGGCTGCTACACCACCAAGGGCGTGGTCGGCTACGACCTGACCCGCCTGATCGTCGGCTCCGAGGGCACGCTCGCCATCATCACCGAGGCGGCGCTCAAGCTGCTGCCCAAGCCCGAGACCGTGCGCACCCTGCGCGCCTGCTATCGCGACGAGGCCAGCGCCGCGGCCGCGGTGTCGCGGCTGATGGCGCAGCCCGAGACGCCGAGCGCGCTCGAGTTCATGGATGGCGATTCGGTCGGGCTGGCGCAGGGCTATCAGCGCAGCGATGTTCCGGACGGCACCGGCGCGCTGCTGATTGTCGAGGTGGACGGTTACGACGAGACCATCGGCGCCGCGGTGAAGGCGGTCTCCGCCGCCGCCAGAGGCGAGGGGCTGCTCGAGCTCAAGGCCGCCGCCAGCGAGGCCGAGTCCGCGGCGCTGTGGACCGCGCGCAAGGTGCTGTCGCCGGCGCTGCGCAAGCTGGCGCCGAACAAGATCAACGAGGACGTCGCGGTGCCGGTGTCGCGCATGCCGGAGCTGATCAGCGGCTTGCGCGCGCTGTCGGCCAGGCACGGCGTGCGCATCGTCAATTTCGGCCATGCCGGCAACGGCAACATCCACGTCAACCTGCTCGGCGATACCTCCGACCCGGCGCAGAAAGAGGCCCTGCACCAGTGCCTCGAGGAAGCCTTCCGCCTGGTGCTGTCACTGGAAGGCACGATCTCCGGCGAGCACGGCGTCGGCATCGAAAAACGTGATTACGTCGGCTGGGAAATCGCCGCCGACACGCTCGCCACCATGCGCGAACTCAAGGCCGTGTTCGACCCGAAGGGAATCCTGAACCCCGGCAAGTGCCTTCCGGGCATCTGAAATTAAAGGGGTCAGGTTCACTTATTCAGAGTAATGAGAATAATGGGGTCAGGTTCATTTATCAGCTCGCACCCTGTAAACCACCAGGCCGGCTAATAAGTGAACCTGACCCCATTATTTGCATTATTTGACGACGCGAAGTTTCGGCTTGCCGCTCGGCGGCGTGGTCGGGCCCTTCGAGCCGGCCTTGTCGGTCGGGTCGGTCGGCTCGACCTCACTGAACACGTGGCCCTCGCCGTTCTCGCGCGCGAACACCGCCAGCACCGCGCCGGCCGGCACCTGCACCTCGAACGGCTTGCCGCCGAAACGCGCGAAGAATCGGATCGGGTCGTGGCGCAAATCGAGGTTCTGCACCGCGAGCGGGCTGATGTTCAGCGTGATGCGCCCTTCCGAGACGTATTCGCGCGGGACGATGACGCCCTGGGCGTCGGCGGCGATCAGCAGGTGCGGCGTATAGCCGTTGTCCGCAGCCCAGTCGTAGACCGCGCGGATCAGGTAGGGACGACGGGACTTCGCCATCGAACCGGGCTGCCTAGCGCAGGGCGCGCTCGGCCGGCGTCAGGCTGTGCGCGAACGCGTGACGGTTGAAGATGCGCTCGGTATAGCGCTGGATCAGCTTGCCGGCGGCGCCGAGCTCGACGCCCAGCGACGGCAGCCGCCACAGGATCGCCGCCCACAGCGCGTCGACGCAGGAGAAATCGCCCGACAGGAAGTAGTTGCGCGCGGTGAACAGCTGCGCGCCGGAAATCAGGCTCTCCTGCAGCTGCTTGCGCGCCTTTTGCGCGACGCCGGCGGGGCCGGTGCGGATCTGCTCGACCAGCGGGAACAGGTCCTGCTCGATGCGGTTCAGCGCCAGGCGCAGGCGCGCGCGCGCCGACGGCTCGACCGGCATCAGCGGCGGGTGCGGATAGCGCTCGTCGAGGTACTCGACGATGACGCGCGGCGAGTTCAGCACCACCTCGCGGTCGGCCAGCGTCGGCACCGTGTGCGTCGGATCGAGCACCATCAGGTCCTCGGTCTGCACGCCAGGCTTGAGGAACTCCAGGTACAGGCCGTCGATGTCCTTCTCGGCCGCGACGATGCGCACCCAGTGGCTGGCGGGATCGTCTGGGTAGCAGTACACGGTCATGCCGGCGCGCGTCAGCGCGCTCGGCAGCACCGGCTTGGCCTTGACGCCGCGCGACGCGATGCCGACCCCGGGCACGAGCGCCGGCGGACTTGCGGACTTCTTCGGAGTGCTCAGTGCACGTCCTTCCAGTATTCGACCTTGAGCAGGTAGCAGAAGACACCGAAGATCGCGGTGAACAGCAGCACCCAGCCGCCGACCGCCATGCGGTGGTTGCGGCCCGGCTCCGCCGCGTAGACCAGGAAGTTGGTCAGGTCGCCGACCATTTCCTTGTAGTCCCCGGCCGACAGCTTGCCGGGCTGCACCAGCTCGAACTTCTCGAAGTGTTTCGACTTCACGCCGTCGTGCTCGGTCTCGACGAAATGCGCCACCTGCCAGCCCTGAAGGTCGGCGAGGACGTGCGGCATCGAGGCTCCGGGCAGCACCAGGTTGTTGGTGCCGTTGGCCTTCGACGGATCGATGTAGAACGTCAACAGGTAGCTGTAGACCCAGTCCGCCCCGCGCTCGCGGGCGGTCAGCGACAGGTCCGGCGGCGCGCGGCCGAACCAGACCTCCGACGGCGACGGACGCGCCGGATCGCCGGACGACTTCGGCATCGACGAGACGATGTGGTCACCGGGCTTGTCGCTGGTGAACATCAGGTTGGCCTTGAGCAGGTCCTCGGAAATCCCCAGGTCCTTGCCGAGGCGGCTGTAGCGCAGGTACTTCAGCGAATGGCAACCGGAGCAGTACGCCATGTAGTCGCGCGCGCCACGCTGCAGCGAGGCGACGTTGGTGGTCGCCGGCTTGAACGTGAACGGCGTGCCGCCGCCACCGGCGGCGAAGGCCGGCGCGACGGTGGCGGCCAGCGCGGCCGCGATCAGTCCCCTGACGACCGTCCCAACAACTGCGTCAGTGGCCATCGGTCACCCTTTCCGGCACGGGCTTGGTCTTGTCGAACATGGCGATGAACGGCATGCCCAGGAAGAACGCGTAATAGATGAAGGTGCCGAGCTGCGCCAGCAGTGTGTAGAGCCCGGTGGTGGGCTGCATGCCGAGCCAGGTCAGGCCGGCGAAGGACACGGCGAACAGCACCAGGGCGATCTTGAACAGCGGGCCGCGGTAGCGCACCGACTTGACCGGGCTGCGGTCAAGCCACGGCACGAAGAACAGCAGCATCACCGCGCCGAACATCACGATCACGCCCCAGATCTGGGTCTCGAGGAACGCCGGCACCGCGCGCAACATCGCGTAGAAGGCGCCGAAGTACCACGCCGGCGTGATGTGCTCCGGCGTGGACAGCGGGTTGGCCGGCCCGAAGTTCGGCTTCTCGAGGAAGTAGCCGGCGCCGTCCGGCGCGAAGAACACCACGGCGAAGAACAGCAGCAGGAAGGCGCACACGCCGACCATGTCCTTGACCGTGTAGTACGGGTGGAAGGCGATGCCGTCGAGCGGGATGCCGGTCTTCGGGTCCTTGTGCTTCTTGATCTCGATGCCGTCCGGATTGTTCGAGCCGACCTCGTGCAGCGCCATCAGGTGGGCGATGACCAGGCCCACCAGCACGAACGGCAGCGCCACCACGTGCAGCGAGAACAGGCGGTTGAGCGTGGCGTCGGCCGGCGTGTAGTCGCCCTGGATCCAGATCACCAGGTCGGGGCCGACGACGGGGATGGTGCCGAACAGGTTGATGATCACCTGCGCGCCCCAGTAGCTCATGTTGCCCCATGGCAGCACGTAGCCGCAGAAGGCCTCGGCCATCAGCACGAGGTAGATCAGGCAGCCGAACAGCCAGATCAGCTCGCGCGGCTTGTGCGAGGAGCCGTACATCAGCCCACGGAACATGTGCAGGTAGACGACGATGAAGAAGAAGCTGGCGCCGGTGGAATGCAGGTAGCGCAGGGTGTCGCCCCACGGCACGTCGCGCATGATGTATTCGACCGAGTCGAACGCCAGCGCCTCGTCGGGCTTGTAGTGCATCGCCAGCCAGATGCCGGTCAGCAGCTGGTTGACCAGGATCAGCAGCGCCAGCGAGCCGTAGGTGTACCACCAGTTGAAGTTCTTCGGCGCGTAGTACTCGCTGATGTGGTCGCGCCAGATCTTGGTCAGCGGGAAGCGGTCGTCGATCCAGCCCAGGAAGCCCGTGGTCTTGTGCGGATTCGGAATGATGGCCATTCAGGCGGTTCCCGTCGGTGGGTCTTCGCCGATCACCAGCGTGGTGTCGCTGGCGTACCGGTGCGGCGGGACCGGCAGGTTGGTCGGCGCGGGCACGCCGGCGTAGACGCGCCCGGACAGGTCGAAGCGCGAGCCGTGGCACGGGCAGAAGAAACCGCCCTTCCAGTCGGCGGCGATCTCCGGCGCCGGCGCGTCGGGCCGGAACTTCGGCGAGCAGCCCAGGTGGGTGCAGATGCCCTTGAGCACCATGTACTCGGCCTTGAGCGCGCGCGCCTCGCCGGTCTGCTTGATGTAGTCCGGCTGCTGCTTGGCGTCGCACTCGGGGTCGCTGAGCTGCGCGGCGACTTCCTTGAGCGTGGCGAGCATCGCTTCGGTGCGGCGCACGACCCAGATCGGCTGGCGGCGCCACACGGCGATGACCATCTGGCCGGGCTCGAGCTTGCTGATGTCGATCGTGACCGGCGCGCCGAGTGCCTTGGCCCGCTCGCTGGGCGCGAGCGAAGCCAGGAACGGCACGGCCGCGAATCCGGCGCCGACGGCGCCCACGGCGGTCGTGGCGAGCGTCAGGAATCGGCGACGGCCGACGTCCACGGCTTGATTGCTCATCAATCTGCTCCCGAGGATGGGCCTTTCTTCGCCCGCACCGAGGCATCTCCCGGCGCCCGCCGGCCCTTCGCGCGCGACAGTATAGAGTGCCGGACAATTCCTTGAGAAGTTGTCCCGCCCCCCGGGCGCCAAATCCGGCAATCGGAACAGGAGCTTGCAGTGGACCGCGAAGCCGAGGAGCTGGGCCGCCGGCTCACCGAAAAAGGCCAGTTTCTGGCGGTGGCGGAGTCCTGCACTGGCGGCCTGATCGCCAAGCGCGTGACCGACATCGCCGGCAGTTCGGGCTGGTTCGAGCGCGGCCTCGTGGTCTACTCCAACCAGGCCAAGCAGGACCTGCTCGGCATATCGCTGGACCTGCTGGCGCAGTTCGGCGCGGTCAGCCGCGAGTGCGCCGAGGCCATGGCCCGGGGCCTGCTGGTCATGACCCCGGCCCATTGGGCGGTCGCCGTCACCGGCATCGCCGGCCCCGGCGGCGGCTCACCCGAGAAACCCGTCGGCCTGGTCTGGGTCGCCTGGGAGCAACGCGGCGGCAAGGTCGAGTCCGAGGCCCTGCAGCTGGCCGGCACCCGCGAGCAGGTCCGCACGGCCGCGGCCCAGGCGGCGCTCTTGGGCCTGCTGGCCCGCCTGTAGGAGCGCCTTCAGGCGCGACCGGTCATGACGCGACGCTTGTTCTTCGCGCTGTGGCCCGACCCCATGCTGCGCGCCAACATCGCCCACGCCGCGCGCGCCGCGGCCCGGGCCGGCGGCGTGGAAGGCCGGCGCATGCTCGACGAGAAGCTGCACCTGACCCTGGCGTTCCTGGGCGACGCCGACGCCGCCGCCGAAGCCCGGGCGCTGGCGGCCGCCGCCGCGCTCAAGGCCGAGGCATTCGAGCTGGTGCTCGACCAGGCCGGCAGCTTCTACCGGTCCAAGGTGTTCTGGATCGGGGCCAGCGAGACCCCGCGGGCCCTCGCCGCCCTGGCGCTCGGCCTGCGGGCGGCGCTCGACCTCGAGGGCGTGGCCTACGACCGCAAGGCCCTGGCCCCGCACGTCACCTGCTACCGCGACGCCCGCCCGCCGATCCGGCCGGTCCCGGTCGAGCCGCTGCGCTGGGCGGTGCGCGGCTTCGCCCTGGTCCACAGCTCCGGCGGCCAGTATCACGTAGTGAGCCAGTGGCCCCTTCAGACTGCCCCCGTGTGAAACGTCAAGACTGTTCAAGCATCCGGAGGGACTGAATAATGGCCACGCTGCACGACATCTCCAAAACAACAACAACAACTCCAACCAAGGGGTCCGAAGTGAACGACATCCGCAAGATCGACGACAACCGCAAGAAAGCCCTGGACGCCGCCCTCTCCCAGATCGAGCGCCAGTTCGGCAAGGGCACGGTGATGCGCATGAGCGATGGCGAAGCCATCCGCGACGTCGAGACCGTCTCGACGGGCTCGCTGTCCCTCGATGCCGCGCTCGGCATCGGCGGCCTGCCGCGCGGCCGCGTGGTCGAGATCTACGGGCCGGAGTCGTCCGGCAAGACCACGCTGGCGCTGCACGTCGTGGCGCAGATCCAGAAGGCCGGCGGCGTCGCCGCCTTCGTCGACGCCGAGCACGCGCTCGACACCACCTACGCCGCCAAGCTCAACGTCAAGATCGACGACCTGCTGATCTCGCAGCCCGACACGGGCGAGCAGGGCCTGGAAGTCGCCGACATGCTGGTGCGCTCGGGCGGCGTCGACATCGTCGTGATTGACTCGGTCGCGGCGCTGACGCCGAAAGCCGAGATCGAGGGCGAGATGGGCGACCAGCTGCCCGGCCTGCAGGCGCGCCTGATGTCGCAGGCGCTGCGCAAGCTCACCGGCAACATCAAGCGCTCCAACACCCTGGTCATCTTCATCAACCAGCTGCGCTACAAGATCGGCATCATGATGCCGGGCCAGAATCCCGAGACCACCACCGGCGGCAACGCGCTCAAGTTCTACGCCTCGGTGCGCCTGGACATCCGCCGCATCGGCGCGGTCAAGAAGGGCGAAGAGGTGGTCGGCAACGAGACCAAGGTCAAGGTGGTCAAGAACAAGCTGGCGCCGCCGTTCAAGATCGTGTTCTTCGAGATCATGTACGGCGAGGGCATCTCGCACGAGGGCGAGCTGATCGACCTCGGCGTCGAGCACGGCCTGGTCGAGAAGTCCGGCGCCTGGTTCGCCTACGAGAAGGAAAAGATCGGCCAGGGCAAGGACGCGGCGAAGCAGTACCTGAAGGAAAACCCGAAGATCGCCGCCAAGATCGAGAAAGACCTGCGCGCCCGGCTGATGCCGGCCAAGCCGGTCCCGGCCAAGGCCGCCAACGAGTAGAAAAAGGGGACGCACACCTTTTCCGGCAGGGACTGGCGTTGGGAAAGATCCGTGTGGGAAAAGGTGTGCGTCCCCTCACCCAGGCCCTCAAGCTGCTCGCGCGGCGCGAGCACAGCGCGCGCGAGCTGAAGCGCAAGCTCGCCGCCCGCGGCATCTCCGACGACGAAGCCGCGTCCGCGGTCGAGCACGCGATCACCGAGAACTGGCAGAGCGACGCGCGCTACGCGCAGATGCTGGTGCGCACGCGCGTGGCCGGTGGTTACGGCCCAGCGCGCATCGAGGCCGAGCTCGAGGTCGCCGGGGTCGCTTCCGACGAGATTCGCGCGGCGCTGGATGCCGCCGGTGTCGACTGGCACGAGCAGGCCGTCGCGGTGCACGCGAAGAAATTTGGCCGGGCGCCGGGAACCCCGGCCGAGCGCGCCAGGCAGTATCGCTTCCTGCAGGGGCGCGGGTTCGATTCCAGCCAGATCAGCGCGGCGCTGAAGGGTTCGGAGGACTAGCGAACCTTGGCGACGGTGCCGCGCAGCGACACGCCGCCGGTGACGTTGCCGGCGCCGCACTCGAACTCGGTGGCGCTGACCAGTTCCTGCTTGCGGTAGATGCTCTTGATGTTCACCACGGCATTGCCGCCTTCCTTCCGCGCCCGTTCCTGCAGCGCCACCATCGCCGACAGCCAGGACCAGTAGCAGCCTTCCTCGTCGCTCTTGTTGAAGAAGTTGGTCTTCTTGTTGGCGGTGAAGGTGCCAAGCATCTTGGCGCCCTCCGGGGCGTTCTTGCCCCAGTAGAACCTCACGCTGCCGTCCAGCTTCGCCTTGGTCTCATCCTTGGCCATCGCCTCCTTCACGCTGAAGCGCAGGCGGTCGTCGCGGGCATCGGCCGACAGCGACACCAGCACCAGCGCAGCTGCAATCAGTCGCAGGATCGTCATGGGAAATCTCCGGATCACGGGTTCGAAAGGAGCGTCCCGATGCTAGGCGCGAGCGCCGGGGGCGTCAACGCGATTTTGTGACGGCGGTCGCGGCCCGCTCGACGACGGTGGTCCAGGTGTGGACCGGCGCGTGTCCCGCACGCTCCCACTCCGGCGGTTTCCACAGGTGCTTGAGGCGCTGCCACAGCGGGCCTGGCGCCGCCACGTCGCGCACCATGTCGACGAACTCGTGCACGTTGAGCACGAGGAAGTTGTGCGACTTCACCTGGCGCACGATGCCGTAGTCCACTTTCTCCACTTCCGGCTCGTAGGTGCCGAACCAGCGGTCGAACACGATCAGCACGCCGCCGTAGTTCTTGTCGATGTACTGCGGGTTGCGGCCGTGGTGCACGCGGTGGTTGCTCGGCGTGTCGAACAGGTACTCGTACCAGCCCGGCAGCTTGCCGATCGACTCGGTGTGCACGAAGTACTGGTAGGCCAGGTCCACGCCCAGCATGAATGCGACCACCGCCGGGTGCACGCCGAGCCACACCGGCGGCAGGTAGAACACCCAGATGCCGATAAAGGCGTTCAGGATGCTCTGGCGCATCGCTGTGGTGAAATTCATCACTTCGCCGCTGTGATGCGGCACGTGCGCGCGCCAGAACCAGCGCACGCGGTGCGAGCAGCGATGGAACCAGTAGTAGCAGAACTCCACGGCAATGAAGATCGGCACCACGGTCCAGGCGTTCACCGGGACAGTGAACAGCCGCTGCTCGTAGACCCACAGGAAGATCCCGGCGGTCAGCGCGATCGCCATGATCGCCTCGGCGACCTGGTAGGCCGCGCCCAGGCTGATGTTGGCGACGACTTCCTTCCAGTGGAACTGCGAGCCGCGGCCACGCCCGGCCATCACGCGCCACTCGACGAAGAACGCCAGCAGGAAGATCGGCGACATGCCGAACAGCAACAGCGTCTTCCAGTCCGGGTCGGGCCCGAAGCTGGCGACGGCCCAGTCGTAGAGCGTCTGCATGGCGCCACGATTTTACGCGCCGGCATCGGCTAAGGTACGCAACCTATGCCCGCCATCCTGTCGGTCCGCGCGCTCGCCAAGTCCTACGCCTCCGGCCTGCAGGCGCTCAAGGGCGTGGACCTCGAGATCCGCAAGGGCGAGATCTTCGCCCTGCTCGGCCCCAACGGCGCCGGCAAGACCACGTTGATCAACATCGTCTGCGGCATCGTCAGGCCGAGCAGCGGCAGCGCCAGCGTCGACGGCCACGACATCCAGCGCGACTACCGCGCCACGCGCTCGATGATCGGCCTGGTGCCGCAGGAGCTGGTGACCGAGGGCTTCGAGACGGTATGGGCCACGGTCAGGTTCAGCCGCGGCCTGTTCGGGCGGCCGCCGAGCGACGACTACATCGGCAAGGTGCTGCGCGAGCTGTCGCTGTGGGACAAGCGCCACGACCAGATCATGACCCTGTCGGGCGGCATGAAGCGGCGCGTGATGATCGCCAAGGCGCTGGCGCACGAGCCGACCCTGCTGTTCCTCGACGAGCCGACCGCCGGAGTGGACGTCGAGCTGCGGCGCGACATGTGGGCGCTGGTGCGCCGGCTGCGCGACAGCGGCGTCACCATCATCCTGACCACGCACTACATCGAGGAAGCTGAGGAGATGGCCGACCGCATCGGCGTGATCCACCACGGCGAGCTGATCCTGGTCGAGGACAAGGCCGCGCTGATGCGCAAGCTCGGCAAGAAGCAGCTGACCCTGAACCTGCAGGAGCCGATGGCGGCGCTGCCGGCGGGGCTCGACGACTGGCCGCTGTCGCTGAAGGCCGGCGGCCACGAGCTCGAGTACAGCTTCGACGCGGCCCAGGAGCAGCGCATCCCCGCCCTGCTGAAGAAACTGGAGGAACTCGGCATCGCCTACAAGGACCTCAACACCCAGCAGAGCTCGCTCGAGGACATTTTCGTGAGCCTGGTGTCGGGAAGAGAAAAAGGGGACAGTCCCCTTTTTCCCCGGAACGCCGGCACATGACCGCCCCCTTTTTCAACCGCTACGGCGTCTGGGCCATCTTCCGTTTCGAGATGGCGCGCTTTTTCCGCACGCTGCTGCAGAGCGTGCTGACGCCGGTGATCACCACCTCGCTGTACTTCGTGGTGTTCGGCGCGGCCATCGGCTCGCGCTTCGGCGACATCGACGGCGTGACCTACGGCGCCTTCATCGTGCCGGGCCTGATCATGCTGTCGCTGTTCACCGAGAGCATTTTCAACGCCAGTTTCGGCATCCATTTTCCCAAGTACACCGGCACGATTTATGAGTTGTTGTCGGCGCCGGTCTCGCCGTTCGAGATCGTGCTGGGCTACGTCGGCGCCGCGGCGGCCAAGTCGGTGCTGCTGGGCCTGATCATCCTGGCCACCGCGGCGTTCTTCGTGCCGCTGAAGATCGCCCACCCGCTGTGGATGATGGCGTTCCTGGTGCTGACCGCGACGACCTTCAGCCTGTTTGGCTTCATCGTCGGCATCTGGGCGAAGAACTTCGAGCAGATGCAGCTGATCCCGATGCTGATCGTCACGCCGCTGACCTTCCTCGGCGGCGCCTTCTACTCGATCTCGATGCTGCCGCCGGCCTGGCAGACCGTCACGCTGTTCAACCCGGTGGTGTACCTGGTGAGCGGCTTCCGCTGGAGCTTCTACGACACCGCCGACGTCGGCGTCGGCATCTCGCTCGCCGCGACGCTGGGCTTCCTGCTGGCCTGCATGGTGATCGTGGCCTGGATCTTCCGCACCGGGTACCGGCTGAAGAATTAGCGGAGTAAGCTGCCGGCACGCGGCATCCGCCGCCAACGAGGGGGACACCATGCTGAGCAACAAGCGGTTCTGGATGGCGTTCGCGGCATGCTACGTCGTCGGGCAGGTGATCGGCTTCCTGGTTCACCAGGTCCTGCTGGCACCGAGCTATGCGGCGCTCGCCAGCCTCTGGCGGCCCGAAGCCGACATGCAGGCGAACATGTGGGTCTTCTTCCTGACCAGCGCGGTCGCCGTATTCCTGTTCTGCTACATCTTCACCAAGGGCTACGAGAACAAGGGGCTCGCCGAGGGCCTGCGCTATGGCGGCCTGATCGGCCTGCTGCTGACGGTGCCGATGTCCTTCGATAGCTGGGTGATCTACCCGATCCCGTACACGCTGGCGGTCAAGTGGCTCGTGACCGGCATGGTCTACTGGCTGGCGCTCGGCGCCGTGCTGGCGCTGGTCTACAAGCCGGAAGCTCCAAAGGCGGCCTGACGGCCCCCACGGGGAGAGGAAAGCGGTCCCGACCCCTCTGCCGCCGGCGGAGGGGTCTTCTTTTTTCCGATACCATACCCGCCCCTTTTTGCCCGGCTTTTCCGACAGTTAGGCGATGGACAGCAATACGCTGCGCGAGCGGTTCCTGAAGTTCTTCGAAGGCCACGGCCACACCCGTGTCGCCTCGAGTTCGCTCGTGCCCGGCGACGACCCGACCCTGCTGTTCACCAACGCCGGCATGAACCAGTTCAAGGACGTGTTCCTCGGCCGCGAGAAGCGCGCCTATGTTCGCGCGGTGAGCTCGCAGAAGTGCGTGCGCGCCGGCGGCAAGCACAACGACCTCGAGAACGTCGGCTACACCGCGCGGCATCACACGTTCTTCGAGATGCTCGGCAACTTCTCGTTCGGCGATTACTTCAAGCAGGACGCGATCGTCTACGCCTGGGAGTTCGTGACCGACAAGAAGTGGCTCGGCATCGACCCGAAACGGCTGATGGTGACCGTGTACCACACCGACGATGAGGCCTACGACATCTGGGCCAAGGTCGTGAAGGTGCCCAAGGACTGCATCGTGCGCATCGGCGACCGGCCGGACGGCGGCTCCGACAACTTCTGGCAGATGGGCGACACCGGGCCCTGCGGCCCGTGCTCGGAGATCTTCTACGACCACGGCCCGAAAGTCGCGGGCGGCCCGCCGGGCTCGGCCGACGCCGACGGCGACCGCTGGGTCGAGATCTGGAACCTGGTGTTCATGCAGTTCAACCGCGACGCCAGCGGCAAGCTCGAGAAGCTGCCGAAGCCCAGCGTCGACACCGGCGCGGGGCTGGAGCGCATCGCCGCGGTCATGCAGGGCGTGCAGAGCAACTACGACACCGACCAGTTCAAGGCGCTGATCGCCGAGGCGGCGCGCCTGGCGAAGGTGAGGCCGGGCTCGAGCCCGTCACTCAACGTCATCGCCGACCACATCCGCGCGACCGCGTTCCTGGTCGCCGATGGCGTGATGCCGTCGAACGAGGGCCGCGGCTACGTGCTGCGCCGGATCATGCGGCGCGCGATCCGGCACGGGTACAAGCTCGGCGTGAACGAGCCGTTCTTCTTCAAGCTGGTCGCGCCGCTGGCGCAGGCCATGGGCAAGGCCTACCCGGAGCTGAACGACAAGCGCGCCCACATCGAGAAAGCGGTCCGCCAGGAAGAGGACGCGTTCGCGCAGACGCTAGCCCGCGGGATGGCTTTGCTCGAGGACGCCATCAAGGCGGCCAGGGGCAAGACCATCGCGGGCGAAACGGTGTTCAAGCTGTACGACACCTACGGCTTCCCGGTGGACCTCACCGCCGACATCGCGCGCGAGCGCGGGCTCAAGCTCGACGAGGCCGGCTACGAGCGTGAGATGAACGCGCAGCGCGACCGCGCGCGCGCCGCCAGCAGCTTCAAGGCCGGCGAAGGCCTGAAGTACGAAGGCCAGGACACCTGCTTCATCGGCTACGACCGCCTGCGCGTCGAGCAGTCCAAGGTACTGGCGCTGTACCGCGACAGCGCGCCGGTCAAGGAGCTGAAGGCCGGCGAGCGCGGCGTGGTCGTGCTGTCCGACACGCCGTTCTATGCGGAGTCCGGCGGCCAGGTCGGCGACATCGGCGTTCTGACCGGCGAGGGCGGGATCAAGTTCCG
>JBQTJQ010000028.1:0-8789 GCA_052386975.1 Gammaproteobacteria bacterium
CGGAGGCCGAGGCGCTGGCGCAGTTCACCAGTGCCAACGCCATGGGCCGGCTGGTCACGCCGGAGGAAGTGGCGCAGCGCGTGGCCTGGCTGTGCCTGCCCGACGCCGGCGGCATCAACGGCCAGGCACTCGCGATAGAGTGAGCCGATGACGTCCCCTGAGTTTCCCGAACGGTTCAACCTCGCGGATTACTTCCTCTACGACCGGCTGAAGGAAGACCTCGGCAAGAAAACCGCCATTCGCTACGGCGAGCGTCGTTACAGCTACCAGGCGGTCGCTGACCGCGCCGCCAGGCTCGGCGCGTACCTGCAAAGCGTGGGGCTCAAGCCCGAAGAGCGCGCCTACATCGTGCTGCCCGATACGCCGCCGTTCGCGTGGGGGATTTTCGCGACCTGGACGGCGGGCGGCGTGCTGGCGATGGGCAATCCGCTGTCGCCGCCCGAGGAGCTGAAGTACGTGGCCGACTACATCCAGGCGTCGGTGCTGGTCACGACGCCCGAGCTGGCCACCGTGCTCGCCGACGTGCGCCCGTACCGCGCCATCATCCTGGTGCCGTGGACGCCGACCGGCGAAGACCCCGAGCAACCCGCCAAGATTCCGGCGGCGCTGCACAAGGCGAAGTGCCCGGTCATCTCGATGGCCGACGCCATCGCCAACGCGCCGACCCTGCCGCGCCCGCAGACCCATCGCGACGACATGGCCTGCTGGCTGTTCACCTCGGGCTCGACCGGCAAGCCCAAGGCGGCGATGCACTGCCACGGCGACTTCGCCTTCAACACCGAGGCCTACGCCAAGGCCACCATCGGCTACCGGCGCGACGACGTGACGGTCAGCGTGCCGCGCCTGTTCTTCGGTTACGCCACCGGCACCAACCTGTGGTTCCCGTTCGCGGTCGGCGCGACCACCGCGCTGTACTCCGAGCCGGCGACCAGCGAATCGCTCGCCAATGCGATCGAGATGTACAAGCCGACCGTCGTGACCAATGTCCCGACCATGCTCGGCAAGCTGCTGGCCGAGAAGCCCAAGCTCAAGATGAACGGCGTGCGCTTCCAGCTGTCGGCCGGCGAGGCACTGCCGCCGACGCTGCTCAAGAACGCGCTCGAGGCCTACGGCGCCGACATCTACGACGGCATCGGCTCGGCCGAGATGTTCCACATCTACTGCACCAACCGGCCTGGCGACGTCAAACCCGGTTCCCTCGGCCGCGCGGTCGAAGGCTACGAGCTGAAGATCCTGCCGGCCGACGCCGAAGGGCCGGGCGCCGACGAAGTAAAGCCCGGCGACACCGGCATCCTGTGGGTCAAGGGCGCCAGCGTGTCGCTCGGCTACTACCGCGACCGCGCCAAGAGCTGGAAGACTTTCCACGGCCACTGGTGCCGCACCGGCGACCTGTTCAGCAAGGACGCCGACGGCTACCTGTGGTTCCAGGGCCGCGCCGACGACCTGTTCAAGGTCAACGGCCGCTGGGTCGCGCCGCAGGAAGTGGAGGAGTGCCTGCTCCAGCACCCGGCGGTGGCGGCCTGCGTGGTGGTGCCTTACGAGGTCGAGGGGCTGACCAAGCCCAAGGCGCTGGTCGTGCTCAAGCCGGGCGCCGCGGGCAATGCCGAAGAACTCAAGGAGCACGTGCTGCAGCGCCGCTCGCCGCACAAGTGCCCGCGCCTGATCGAGTTCGTGGACGACCTGCCGCGCAACGATCGCGGCAAGGTGGATCGCAAGGCGCTGAAAGCCCTGTAGGCGCGCCTCTCAGGCCCGAAAACGGCGACGCCGCAGCGCAGCCATCGCGAGCAACGCCAGCAGCGTCGCAGGCGGCACCGCTCCTCCACCTCCGCCCCCGCCTTGCGATGCGTCGCTGAGGGCGCCGACGCCGTAGTGAACGATCACGCCGTTCTCCGTTCCGTCGAGGTCGCCGCATCCGCCATCGATCAGGTGGAGGAGCATGTACTTGGCGAACGCCTGTGCTCCGCACGTGCCGTCGAACGGGAACGGCAGCAGCGCCGGTGCCTGGATGTTCGGGTCGTGGAGCAGGTACGCGTTGCGCGCCGAAGGCTCCATGTGCATCCACACCCTGACCTCGACCGGTTCGCCGCGCTGAACATCCAACTTGAAGCGATGGGGGCCTGCGAGGTCGGAATAGCCCTCGGGGAGCTCCGCGAACATGCCAGTATCCTCGAGTTCTCGGACCTGGCCAGGCGACATGAGCTGCAGCGTCCAGCCGTAGTAGGAAACTATTTCTCGTTGCCGCTTGTCCGGGATGCCGTCGCCGTTCCCGTCCTGGCCGGGCACTTGCGTCTCGGGATGATTTTCGATGCCGTCGTTGTCCACGTCCGGGTCGGCGTTGTCGCCGATGCCGTCGCCGTCGAGATCGCCCTGTTCGGTGGCGTCCGTGTCGAAGGCGTCCGTGGCGTCAGGCGCGCCGTCATTATCGTCATCGTCGTCAGCATTGTTACCGATGCCGTCCCCGTCGGTGTCGGCTGACTCGGCCGGGTTGGATGGGAACTGGTCCTGGAAATCGAAGGCGCCGTCGCCGTCGGTGTCCACCGTACTTTGCACGACCGTGACCTGGACCAGGTCACGGTCCTTGTAGCCGGCGGAATCCGTCGCCAGTACGCTGAACAGGTAGTGCTCGGGCACGGCAATGTCCGCCAGTGCCGGCGCCGTGAACGTCGGTTGCGCCGTGTTCGCGCCGTTCAGCGTGACGGGCGTGCCGTTGACCTGCCGCCACGCGTAAGACGCGATCGGACGCGACAGGCCGCCCAACGATGCGGACGCATTCAGAGTCACGAGGCTCTGCTGCGTGGCAAACTGGTCGGGTCCGGCATTCGCCGTCGCCTCGTTCTCCGGGGAGATGTTGACCCGCATGCGTCCGAAGGCCATTCCCTTGCGGAAAGTGCAGGTCTGCTCGAAATCGACCGCGGCGGTCGTCAGCGTGTCGTCGGTCGCGTAGTCCGCGGCGAGCACGTCGAAGCGGGCGGCGCCGATGTCGCAGCCCTGCGACGCGTTCACGTAAGCGACCTGTGGAGATGCGCTGTCACCAAACGGATACTTCTTGGCGTCCTCGTACGCGCCGGGCACCAGGGGCAGCCCGAAGGGAGCGGCTACATCCAGCTTCGCCTCCCGCAACGGGTCCCCGAAGAAGCGGAACTCCGCTCCGTTCTTTGCGTTGCGCTTGGCCGTGAGCACGCTCCAGTCCGACGTGAAGTGCCAGGACTTTCCTTCGCCGACAAAGTCGTCCAGCTCGCTCTCGACGAGGAGGTAGCTCTGCGGCTCGCTCTTGCTGCGGACAAGGATGGATACCTCGTCGGTGCGACTGACTCCGGTGCCGTCGGTAACGCGCAGCTGGAAGCTCAACTGCAGACCGCCGGGCGGCACGGCCGGCAGGTTCACGCTCGTGGCGGCGCTGCCCGGATCGGCAGTGGTGGCGGGCGGCCCCGACGTCTGGCTCCACTCGTACGTCTGGATGGCGCTGGTACGGGAATACGACTGCGACCCGTCCAGCACCAAGGGTGTGCCCTCGGGGATCGCCCGGTCATGACCCGCTACGGCATAGACGACTCCGCGCTCGAGCGGCACGTTGCTGTTGTAGCGCACGGCCGAAAACAGGTACGTGCTGATTTCCTCGCACCCGTGCCGGATGTCGGCGGCGAGCTTGGTCACGGCGTTGCCGACGATCTCCAGCTCGACGATTTCGAAGAAGCCCGTGATCCTGTTGCAGCCTCGAGCCTCGCCGCTGAAGTCGAGCGCGGGGCGGTCGGGCCCCCTGAACGGCCAGCGCTGGACGATGCCGTATGTGCCCGGCTGCCAGTTCTGTCCGCGTGGTGGCTGCAGTATCACGTTCCAGTCTTCGATTCCCAGCACCGCGACCTCGATCAGGTTTTCTACGGCGTCGCTGCTGAAACCGGGCACGTTCTCGAACGAGGGTGTGGTCGCCGAGTCCGATTCGTTGCTCTGGTAGAAGCGGCCCTCGCCGATGTAGTCGTAGCGCTCCGAGTCGTAGAAGAAACGGGTGCGCGGATCGCCGCTGTCGAACACCTTGACCTGCACCGGCACCTGGTCGGTCCTGCCGGCGGAGTCGGTCACCGTCAGCGTGAATTGAAGCGTCGCGCCACCGGGCGCCACGGCAGGCGCGGTGAAGCTCGCGACAGGCGAGTTTGGACTTTGCAGCGTTACGACCGGTCCTGCGGTCCGGGACCACCGCCATGTCTCGATCGAGCTCGAGTGGCTGAACGAGCGCGACCCGTCCAGCGTCACGACCTCACCCTCGGCCGCGACAAGGTACATTCGAGCACGGGCGGCCGGTTGCGGCCGTTGCAGCGGCACGTCGCTGTTGATGCGGACCGCCCCGAACAGCGGCGGACCGCCGTCGCATTCCTGCAGGAAGTCCGCGGCAAAGCTGACCGGCGTGTCGCCTGAATACACGGCTTCGTGGACCTCGATCCAGCCCTCCACTTCATTGCAACCGCGGCCCTGGCCGAAGAAGTCCAGCCCGGCGTCGGGGCCGTTATTGAAGGGATACCGGTGCACCAGTTCATAGTTCCCGGGGACAAGCTTCTGGCCTCCAGGTCCCTGAAGGTTCAGGAGCCAACCCGCAAACGCGACGTTCATCGACCCCGGCAACGAGTGAGTCCCAGGGGTGACCGTGAAGGACGTGCTGGGGCTGGTATACGTCAGCTCCTGCCCCTGGCCGACGTAATCGCCCGACGGGCTGTCGATGTAGGCCGCGGTGGCGGCATAGCCAGGGCGCGCAAAGGCGCACAGCAGCGACAGGGCCCCGACCCAACTCTGTAGTTTCATTCGGAAATATTACTCTAAGCGCTGCCTGGTTCTGGCTGGTAAATCTCACTCAACCCTGGCGGTTTTGCTTGGTAAATCCGACTCAAACCCTTGCCTGGTTTGGCCCATCCAAGCGGCAGGCCCCACTACACAAGAGACTTGCCATGCCCATGCCCGCCCGCATCCTCGTAGTCCTGACCCTGGCCGCCGTTGCCGGAACCGCCGCCGCCCGCAAGGACGAGTTCAAGCCCGGCAAGGACGACTACAGTTGGACCCGGACCAGCGACGTCGGCCGCAACCCGGTCAGCAAGACCACGCGCGAGCAGTTCGACTTCAGCGCCACCGGCCGGGTCGAGGTGAGCCAGATCGGGGGCAGCGTGCGGGTCCGGACCGCCGAAGGCACCGCGGTTGCGTTCGAGTACGAGCGGCGCGCAGCGAGCCAGCAGGACTTCGACTGCGAGACGCTGGAGGTCGAGCGGGGCCCGGACGAGGTGCGCATCCGGGTCGTGCACAAGCGCGAGCGCGCCTGCCGCGTGGTGCGCGCCGAGGACGAGCTGACGCTGACCGTGCCGCGCGGCGCGTCGGTGACGGTGCGCGACGTCGGCGACGAGGTCGAGGTCAGCGGCGTCGAGGGCCTGGTGCGCCTTTCGGACATCGGCAACAGCGTCACCGTGACCGGCGCGCAGCAGGTGGACGCCAGGGACATCGGCAATACCGTCGAGCTGAGCGTCACCCGCCTGGGCGCGGCTGGCATCCGCATCACCGACATCGGCAACAGCGTCAAGCTGGACCTGCCGGAAACGGTCGACGCACGCGTGCGCATCGCGGACGTCGGCAACGAGATCCGCGGTCCAGGGCTGCGCCTGCGCTCGGATGATGACGCCTACCAGGCCGTGCTGGGCCAGGGTGGCCCGGACATCCGCATCGACGACGTCGGCAATCGCGTCGAGATCCGCGGGCCGCGCCTGGTCCAGCCCGAGCGCGACCGCGTCCGCAGCAGCAGCCGCGACAGCTACGAGATGTAAGCCGCTTCTACAACTGCCAAGTCCGGATGAACTCCGCGCCGTTGGACGAGGCGTCGACCAGCCCGTGCAGTGCGATCAATAGCGGCAGGCTGCGGGTGCGAGCCCACAGCACCGCGAACAGGAATCCCGCGACGCCCTGGGTCGTCACGCTGTAGGCGACGGTCAACGCCAGGCCCGGATCGTCGCCGATTCCCTCCGCCACGCCGGCGCCGCGCAGCCACATGCCGGGCGCGTGCGCCAGGCCGAAGGCGAGCGTCGCGATGCAGATTGCGCTGAGCTGCGAGCCGGTGATGGCGGCGATGCGCGATTGCAGCAGCCAGCGGAAGAACACTTCTTCGACCACGCCGGCGGCGAGCGACATCCAAGCGAAGCTGAGCAACAGCCCGGCCACCTTCTGGTACGCCGTGAACTCGCCGGCAAACAGTTCCCGGGTGCCGCGGCTGATCAGCAGCATCACGCTGAAGATCGCCGCGCCGACCACCGCGAACAACAGCCACTGGCGGGCCGCCGACATGCCGGAGGCGCCGGCCGAGGGCAGCGCGCCGTAGCGCGCGCGGTACAGCAGCAGTGGCAGCGCGACGAACGCCACCAGCTTGATCGTGGTGTTCTCGATCTCGCGCAGGCGCGGGTCGGCGTCGTCCGGCAGCAGCCCGGCGAGCAGCGGTCCCTTGATGGCGAGGAAGAAGCAGATCCAGGCGACCAGCCCGGCCATCATCCAGGCCTCGCCCGCCTGCGCCGCGGCGGGCGGCGAGGGCAGCGGCGTGCGGATGCAGCAGAGCAGGGCCAGCAGCGGGAAGGCGATGCCGAAGATCACCAGCAGCGCGATGGCTTCCTCGATCGGCTGGCCGAGCACGCCCAGCGTCACCAGGCTGGCGGCGTACGCCGCGAGCGCCAGCCACAGGTACGGATTACGCAGCGCGGCGTTCAGGTCTTGGCCTTGTGGTAGTGCTTGAGGATGCGAGTGACGTAGCTCTGCGTGTCCGGGTAGGGCGGCACGTCCCGGAACGCCTCGACCGTCTCTGGCCCGGCGTTGTACGCGGCCAGTGACAGGCGCAAGTCATTGTCGAAGCGCTGGAACATCTTCGCCAGGTAGCGCACGCCGCCGTCGATGTTCTGGTGCGGATCGAAGCTGTCGTGGACGCCCAGGTCCCGTGCCGTGGCCGGCATCAGCTGCATCAGCCCGCGCGCGCCGGAGCGCGACACTGCCTTCTTGTCGTAGCAGGACTCGACGCGGATCACGGCGCTCACGAGCCTGGGCTCGAGGCCATGCCTGGCGGAAACCTTCTGGATGATCGGCGCGTACATCGCCGCGCGCTGCTGCATGCCGTGCTCGGTCAGCCCGGTGCACGACGCGGTCGCGGTCTGGCGGCCGTGCCTGGGGATGCGCGTGTAGCTGCCGCTGGCAGGCTTCATGTCGGAGAAGCTGCGCACGCCGTTCTCGCGCTGGACGTAGATCCAGTCGTCGGCCTGCGCCGGCGGCGCCAGCAGCAGCCCCAGCAGGCCCCCTAGAAACAGCCCCCGAACTCCCATGCAACCCCCTGACAACTCGGGATAAAGATACGCCTTCAGCCTGAATGGCGCGAGCGGATCTGCTCGGCGACCGCGTCGCGGTCGCGGGCGATGCCCTGCACCAGCTGCGCCGGGGCGCCGTGCCTGGAGTTGTACTTCGCGCCCCAGCGCACCAGCTCGAGCATCACCGGCAGCAGGTCGAGGGCCTTGCCGGTCGGCGCATAGATCACGCGGCGCGCCTCGTCGGGATCGGCCACGCGCGTGACCAGGCCGGCCGCCTCGAGCCGCCTGAGCCGGCCGGCGAGGATGTTGGAGGCGATGCCCTCGCTCGAGTCGAGGAACTGCCGGAAATGCCGCTTGTGCCCGAGGATCAGGTCGCGCAGCACCACCAGCGTCCACTTGTCGCCGATGAAATCGAGCGCCCAGGCGATCGGGCAGTTCGATCGGGCCCTGGCCGGTGCCTTGCGTTTGGCGCGCATGGAGCAAGGCTAGGGCCATCACTTGCAAAGTGCAAGTAGATGGCTATACTCGCTTGCACTTTGCAAGTACAACGACAACCGGAGAACCCCGTGAAGCTGAAACTGAGCTACTTCGATTTCGACGGCGGCCGCGGCGAGCCCGCGCGCCTGGCCCTGACCATCGGCGGCATCGCTTTCGACGATCACCGCATTGCCGGCAAGGACTGGCCGTCGCAGCGCGACAAGATGCCGTTCCAGGCCATGCCGGTGCTGGAAGTCGAGGGCAAGGCGGTATCGCAGTCGAACAGCATCAACCGCTACGTCGGCAAGCTCGCCGGCCTGTACCCGAAAGACGACATGGGCGCCTTGCTGTGTGACGAGGTCATGGACGCGGTCGAGGACATCAGCACGCAGGTCGCCAACACCATCGACCTGGAGCCGGATGCGAAGAAGAAGGCGCGCGAGGAACTCGCGGCCGGCGCGATCCCGCGCTACCTCGAGCAGTTGCAGGCGCGGCTCAAGGCGGGCGGCGGCGAGTACTTCGTCGAGAGACGCCTGACGGTGGCCGACCTCAAGGCGTTCATGTGGATCCGCTGGCTGCGCTCGGGAGTGCTCGACCACATCCCCAAGGACATCGTCGACACGAAGGCGCCGGCGCTGGCCAGGCATTTCGACCGCGTGATGGCGCAGCCGAAGGTCGCCGCGTACTACGCGAGCCGCAAGAAGAACTAGCGCGGGTCAGGGCTTGCGGGGCGCCTCGAAGGCCGGCGGTTTCATCGAGGCAATGCACGACAGGTCGAGCCCGGCCGCGCTGCCGGCCTCGAAAAAGCCGGCGATGATCCGGTCGTAGCAGTCCATGTTGGCGAGGCCGCCGGGGAAGTGGGCCAGGTACGGCACCGCGACCACGCGGGCGTTGACCAGGCCGGAGGTCACGTCCTGGGCCCACTGCACCGGGGTGACGGAGTCCATCTCGCCGGCCATCAGCAGCACCGGGGTGTCGGCCGTGACGAAACCGGCCCGCCACAGC
>JBQTJQ010000029.1:0-16167 GCA_052386975.1 Gammaproteobacteria bacterium
GGCGGCCGCCCGGGTGGTGGCCGTGCGCGTGCGGCGCGCACTCCACCACTGCGGGTTCCCCGGGCAGGCGGGGGGGCGGGCGGGGGGGGGGCGCGGCCGGGGCCCCCGCGGCCGGCGTTTCCGCGGCAGCGGCGGGAGAGCCCGGAGCCGGCGCGCTGAAGAACTTCCTGTAGCTCCAGACGCCGACGGCCATCAGCACAATCAGGCCGATTGCGATGTAGCGCATGGTATTTCGCTGCTCAGATGCTGGACTGCCAAAGTCTAGCCCGTATAGTCAGGCAAAGGAATCAGGGGACAGTGCCATGGACTCGATCGTGCTCTGGATGTTCGCCGCGGCGCTGGCCGGCGCCACGCTGGCGCTGGCATTGGCGTGGCTGGCGTGGCAACTGTGGGGGCGGCCGCGCTACGACGCCGAGCTGCTCAGGATCCAGGACGTGTTCGAGCAGCGCGTGCGCGCCGGCGTGCTGGCGGCCGGGCGCGAGCTGCTGCCGGCGCTGCGCGAGCAGGTGAAGCTCGGGTTCCAGGACGCGCTGAAGGATTCGCACGCCGCCGGCATCGCCGAGGGCACCGCCAAGATCGTCAGCGGCAGCACCGACCTGGTGACGGACGCGCTGAGCAACCTGTTCGGGCTGAAGAAGAAATGACGGATCACAGCGAGCGCGTCAACTTCACCAGGTCATCCGCCGTCGCGTACGCGCGGAACAGCGCGCGCGCCAGCACGCCCAGCGTGCGGTGCACTTCGTCCGGCGCCTGCTGGCGCATCGGCAGCACCACCGCCTCCATCAGGGCGATGATCGCGCGCGCCATGTCGTCGAGGTCGCCCTTGTAGTCGAAGCGGCCCTGCTCGACGCCGAGCCGCAGCGTGTCCCTCATCGCCTCGACGCAGGCGGCCTCGAACTTCCGTTGCGCGGCCAGGATCGGCGCGGTCTCTGGCCGCGACGGGATCAGCCAGTAGCCGGCGATGCCCTCGGTCACGCGCGGGTCGCGCAACAGCGCGCCGATCCCGGTGAACAGCGCCAGGATCCGCGCCACGCCGTCGTGCTGCGCGCGCATCGGGTCGAAAATGTAGTGGTTGAAGGTTGCGTGCAGTTGCTGCTGGCAATCGAGGTAGAGCTGCTGCTTGTCGTCGAAATGCCAGTACAGCGCGCCCTTCGACAGCCCGACGGCCTTGCCGATTGCGCCGATCGACACGCCTTCGTAGCCGTGCCGGCCGAACAGCGCGAAGGCCCGCTCGCGCAGGGCTTGCGGGACGCCGGACGGCCTGCGCGCACGCTTGCGCGGCAAGCTCAGTTCTTCATCAGCCGCCAGGCCGCGGCGGCGTTGACGGGGTCCGGCGTGATCATCGTGAACAGCGAGGTCAGCCAGTTGAGGAAGCCGGGCACCACGCTGTAGCGGCCCTTCAGCATCGCGCGGATGCCGATGGCGGCGACGTCGGCGCTGCCCATCATCATCAGCCGCTGGTAGGCCGTGGGCTTCTGGCCGCTGACCTGCAGGAACTCGGTGGCGGTGATGCCGGGCGAGATGACCGTGCTGGTGACGCCGGTGCCGCGCAGCTCGAAGTTCAGGGCCTGGCTGAACGAGCGCACGTAGCTCTTGGCGGCGGAGTAGGCGGCGTAGGTCGGCGAGGGCTGGTAGGCGCCGATCGAGGCGACCTGCAGCATGCGGCCGAAGCCGCGCGCGGCCATGTCGCGCGCGAGCTTGGTCAGCTGCGTCAGCGCGACGATGTCCACCATCAGCATCTGGCGGGTCTTCTCCCACGGGATCTCGAGCTCCAGCCCGAACAGGCCGAAGCCGGCGTTGTTGACCAGGATGTCGACTGCGACGCCCTGCGCCTTCAGCGTGTCGTATAGCTTCTGCGGCGCGTCAGGACTGCCGAGGTCCGCCGCCATGACGATCGCGGTGGCGCCATGCTGCTGTTGCAGCTCGGCCTGGAGTTTCTTGAGCAGCTCCTCGCGACGCGCCACCAGCACCAGGCGGCAGCCGCGCCGGGCGAGCTCGCGCGCGAAGTCCACGCCGAGGCCGCTGGAAGCGCCGGTGACGAGTGCGGTCTTGCCTTGCAGGGAAGCGTCGTGCAAGAAAAAATCCCGCCGAGGGGGAACTCGGCGGGATTCTACACTGCGAGCTGCGCGGGGCTCAGGCTTCGAGTTTTTTCAGCTCGCGGCGTAGTTCGAACTCCTTGTCGGTGACGCATTCCTCGATGCTGCGCAGGCGCTGGTCGAGGCGCTCGAAACGGGCCTGCACCTCGGTCATGGTCGGGCGGCGCATCGGGCTGGACGGCCCGGGGCCGTCGCCGCCGGCATAGGCCGACGCCGGGCTGGACTCAACCGGGTCCATCACGTACCACAGGATCGCGTACACGACGATGATCGCGCCGGCGCCGAACACGACCGCGACCACGCAGGCGACGCGCAGCAGCTTGACGTTCCAGCCGAAGAACTCGGCCAGGCCGGCGCACACGCCGGCGACGATGCCACGCTCGGGAATCCGGCGCAGGCCGGAGAAACTCCTGGCGCTCATGCGTTCCTCCGCTCGACGGGCTTCTTCCAGCCCGGCATCTCGTGCTCGAGCACGGACTCGATCGCTTCGATGCGCCGCTCGAGCCGCTCGGCGATGTCCACCAGCCTCGAATTCATCGTCGGGTCACCAGCACCTTTCGCCGCGATTTCCTTGTTGCGGGTCAGGTAGTGCAGCACCATTCCCGGCAACACGATGAAGATTGAGATGATTGCGATCAGCGGAATCAAGACTTCGACTTCTTCCACGTCCGGCCCCCGGGTCGGTTTGGATGGTCATTCTATTTCTTGTCGGAGCCGCCGGCAGGACCGGTGGGCTTCGACTTGCCGAACCTGGCCTTCAGGGCCTCGAACTCGACGTCCAGCTTCTCGTTCTGCTCGAGCTCGGCGAACTGCTCCTTCAGCGAGCGCACCTGGCCGAGGTCGTAGGACTCGAGCTGGGCTTCCAGCCCGTCGATCTTGGCCTCGTATTTCTCGAACTTCACCATGGCGTTTTCCATGCGGCCATCGTGAATCTGGCGCTTGACCTTCAGGCGCGAATCGGCCGAGGCGGCGCGCAGGATGATGGCCTTCTGGCGCTGCTTGGCGTCGGTCAGCTTGGCCTTGAGCTTGCCGGTGTCCTCGTCCAGCTTCACGATCTCGCCTTCCACGTGCTTCAGCTCCTTCTCGTGGTCGGCGATGGTGTCGTTCATGCGGGCGCGGGCGGCGAGCGCGGCGCGGGCCAGGTCGTCGCGGTCCTTGGTCATGGCGAGCTCGGCCTTGCGGCCCCACTCGGCAGCCTCGGTGTGGAAGTGGGCGATGTGGCGCTGCAACTCCTTCTTGCGGGCGAGCGAGCGGACCGAGGTCGAACGGACCTCGACCAGCGTGTCCTCCATCTCCTGGATGATCAGGCGCACCATCTTCTCCGGATCCTCCGCCTTGTCCAGCATGGCGTTGAGGTTGGCGTTGATGATGTCGGTCATTCTCGAAAAGATTCCCATGGTGCTTCCTCGGTTGAAAACGGTGTGGTGTCGGTTACAGGCTGTGCTGAATCGGGGTCGCCGCGGGGCGCAGGTGCTTCTTCGCCGGCTGCTTGCGCGCCTGCTCCTGCTGCGCTTCCGGGAGCAGCGGCTTGACGGCGGTCAGCGCCGAGACTGCGATCTCCTTGCGGATCTGGACCAGTGCCGCGTTGCCCTGGGCGGCGATGACCGCACCGAGCGTGGTGGCGGCGCGGGAGGACAGCGAGTCGGCCGTGGCGGTGCCGGTGAAGGCACACAGCGCCAGGGTGGCAATTGCGACGGTGGACTTGTTCATCTGCTTGCTCCGGTGAAGCTCTTGGTCTGTGTCCCCCATATAGCTAGTGCCGTGCCAAGTCGTGGCACTTACATAACTTATTGATAACTAACGATATGATATGTCGCGTAAGCGACCGTGCCGAGCCCACTCGGTCAGATTAAGCCAACGTATGGTAAAAAACGCTAACAAGTTAGCTGGAGTAGCCGGTGACCCTGCTGCGACAAGACCCGGATCCGATCATCGGCCAGGCCGACAACTTCCTGGCGGCGCTCGAGCGCGTCTCGCGCGTCGCGCCGCTGATCAAGCCGGTGCTGATCATCGGCGAGCGCGGCACCGGCAAGGAGCTGATCGCGTCGCGCGTGCACTTCCTGTCAGAGCGCTGGCAGCTGCCATTCATCAAGTTCAATTGCGCCGCCCTCAACGAGGAGTTGCTGGAGTCCGAGCTGTTCGGGCACGTCGCCGGTGCCTACACCGGCGCGGTGCGCGCGCGCGTGGGGCGCTTCGAGCTGGCCAGCGGCGGAACGCTGTTCCTCGACGAAATCGCCTCGATGTCGCTGCGCCTGCAGGAGAAGCTGCTGCGCGTCGTCGAGTACGGCGAATTCGAGAGGCTCGGCTCGTCCGAGACCCAGAAGGCCGACGTGCGCCTGGTCGGCGCCGCCAACCAGGACCTGCCGGCACTGGCGCGGCAGGGCCGGTTCCGCGAGGACCTGCTGGACCGCCTGTCGTTCGACGTGGTGACAGTGCCGCCGCTGCGCGAGCGGCGCGGTGACGTCGTGCTGCTCGCCCAGAAATTCGCGGAGGACATGGCGCGCGAGCTCAAGCACGAATACTTCGCCGGATTCACGCCGGCCTGCGAGCAGCAGATGCAGGCCCACGACTGGCCCGGCAACGTGCGCGAGCTGCGCAACGTGGTCGAGCGCGCGGTGTACCGGCAGGAGTCGGCCAAACGGCCGATCGAGCGCGTGGAGTTCGACCCGTTCAGCTCGCCCTACCGGCCCCGCAGCGCGCTGGAGGGTGCGCGGGCGGCGGCCGTCGAGGCTTCAGGAGCGCCCTCGGGCGCGACCGTCGCCAGGGCCGCCCCGACGGACGGAGCGGCGGAACTCCCGTTGAATTTCGAAGAGGCGGTCGGCGAGCACGAGAAACGCCTGCTCCGGATGGCGCTGGCCGACGCGCGCTTCAACCAGCGCCGCGCGGCACAGCGCCTGTCACTGACTTACCACCAGTTCCGCGGCTTGCTGCGCAAGTACCAGCTGCTCGACGAGGCGCGCGGGGAGTAGCCCCAGGGCCGCGTAGCTCGCACGGTCACCCCTGAGGCTGCGTCGCGGTTCCTGGCGCTGCGAACCAGCGGACCGCGAGCGCGATCGGGATGCCGACCAACAGCGCGTGCACGGCAAAGCCTTCGAGCAGCCGCTCCGGCGTGTAGGTCAGCTTGAACGGGAACGCCGAGAGCTTCAGCACCACGAAGTTCATGAAGAGGTAGACGCCCACGCCGAAGGCGGCGCCGCAGGCGACTGCCTGCGTCGACAGGAGGGGGAGCCGGCGGCTGGCCTGCAGGTAGATGAACGCGGCGACGAACAGGATGAAGTAGTGCGAGCCCAGCCCGAGCAGCGCGCCCGGCAGGCCGGACTCGAACGCCGCGTGGCCGAGCCAGCCGCTCGCCACCGATTGCAGCGTCCACTCCGGGCTGCGGCCGAAACCGGCCTGGCGCACGCAGGCGTAGACGATGTCGAGTGTCGCCGCGACGCCGCCGCCGACGAGCACCGAAGCCAGCCAGCCGGTTCGCGCGTTCACGTGGACTCCGTGATGAATTGGTGGAGGCGGGGGGAATTGAACCCCCGTCCGGCAATGATCCGCCTTCGGACCTACATGCTTAGCCCAGTCTTTGGTTTTCGACGGTGGCTGCCGGATGGGCACGGAACGCCACCGCTTAGCCCCTTGGGATTTGACGGCGCTGCCAAGGGCGGGAGCGTCGCGGTCTGGTGAAGTCGACGTTCGACCCCGGCTGCACCAGCACAGACCGGGCGAACGCTGGCAGGGATTAAGCTGCCAGGGCGTAGTTTGCGTCGTTCGCAACTAGCTTTTTGCGGAATGGTTTTACGAGGTATCTCCGCACCTCGGCATGCACCTTGGGCTTCACGATCGCCGTCGAAGCCGATCGCCCCCGGTACGGCGCTACTTTAGCACCCGGCCCGCTCAGCGCGCCTTCGAGGACAGCGCCGGCGGGGCGAGCTTCTCGAGCTCGAGGACGGCCTGGCGCGCCTCGTCGCGCAGGCACGCGTTCTTGTCCTCGCGGAACCAGCCGCTGCGCTTGGCGCTCTCGCGCAGCGCCGGCAGGGCCCGCGGATCGCGCAGCGCACGCAGCGTCTTGACGGCGGCGAGGCGCTCCTCGCAGGTCGGCGCTTCGCTCAGTTCGGTCAGGGCCATGCCACGACGGTCGATGCGACCCGCCTGGCCGAGTTCGCCGAGCAGCGCGGCGGCGCGCTGCGCGCCCTTGCGTCCCGGCTGGCTGGTACGGCGCCCGAGCTCGTAGGTGAACTCGGCGCTGGGATTCCTGCGGATCAGGTCGGCGGGCAGGTCGCCCGCGTAGCCCAGCGTGCCTATCAGGTTGGCGGCGAGCCCCGAGTCGTGCTTGAGCCCAGGGTCGAGCTCGAGGATCGTGGCGTAGGTCTGCGCGGCTTCCACGCGGCGCCGCGCGAAGTACGCGGTGTGGGCGTTGGCCAGCAGCTCTCTGGCGCGCGGATCGGGCGCCGGTGCGACCGGCGCAGCCGGCGCCGGCGCCGCCGGTACCGGCACCGGAATCTCGACGACGATGGGCGCGGGCGGCGGCGCGGGTGTCATCGTCACGACGCCGTAAGTCAGCGCCAGCGCCGCGCTGGCGGCTCCAGTGGCTGCGATCCCCGTCAGCACGGCACGGGCCGGGATCGCGCGCGCCTTGGCGCCCCAGTCGACATACGGCGCGCGACGCAGCGAATCGGCGACGCGGGCCAGCGCGTCGGCGTCAGCGGGCAACAGGTGCATGCCGCCGTACGGCAGGTCCCTGGGCGAGGCTTCCAGCGGCTCGCCGGCCGGGGTCAGGCGGGTGAGGCGGTGCGGCGGCACGCGGAACAGGCGCACCGCCTCCGGCACGCCTTTCAGCAGCTGCTCGCCGATGTGCTCGGCCGGCACCTCGGCCTTGTTCATCGACAGGTAGGTCACGCCGGTCAGGTAGATCTCGCCGGGCGGCGTCAGCTCCTCGACGCGTGCCGCGATGTTGACCGCCTCGCCGAACACGTCGTCGGCCTCGAGCCGCACTTCGCCGACGTTGATGGCGACGCGGATCCGGATCGGGTCCAGGGAGTCGCGCGCATTGTTGTACGCGCCCACGGCGTCCTGCATCGCCATGCCGCAACGCACGCTGTCGGTCGGTGAGCGGAACGCGACCAGCAAGGCGTCGCCGATGGACTTCACGTGGCGGCCGCCGAAGCGGGCGATCAGCGGCACCAGCATGCCGGCAAAGTCGCGCAGCATGACGCGGTTCTGGTGGCGCGACTGCCGGGCGGTGCGCTCGGAGAAGCCCGCCATGTCGACAAACATGATCGACAGATTTTCGACTCGTGCCATGTGGCCCCAGTCTCTCCCGAACGCGGCAGTCTAGCCCCGTCCGGGCTAGCCCCTCTGGCGCAGCAGGCGCCCTTTTTCGCGCTGCCATTCCCGCGCCTTGATGTCGGCGCGCTTGTCGTGCTGTTTCTTGCCCTTGGCCAGCCCGACTTCCAGCTTGGCCCGGCCGCGGGTCCAGTGCAGGTCCAGCGGCACCAGCGTGTACCCCAGGCGCTGGACCTTGCCGACCAGCTTGCGCAGCTCGTCCGCGTGCAGCAGCAGCTTGCGCGTTCGGCCGGGCTCCGGCTTGATGTGGGTCGAGGCACCCGAGGGCGGGGTGAAGTGCGCCCCGATCAGGAAGGCCTCCTCGCCCAGGACCTTCACGTAGGCGTCGGCCACCTGGGCGCGCCCTTCGCGCAGGCTCTTGACCTCCCAGCCCTGCAGCACCAGCCCGGCCTCGTAGTGCTCCTCGATGAAGTAGTCGTGCCGCGCGCGGCGGTTGACCGCGATCTGGCGCGGTGTCGACTCTTCTTTCTCCTTGTTCATCAAAGAATTATAGGCCATGCTTCAGGCCCGGCTGTAACAACATCGATATGGCGATCCGCGAAAGCAGCTACGGGTACTGGTCGAGCCACCGCGGCTTCCTGCTGGTGGCCGCTGGGGCCGCCATCGGCATCGGCAACATCGCCCGCCTGCCGTACCTCGCCGGCGAGCACGGCGGGCTCATCTTCCTGCTGGCCTACTTCGTGTTCCTGGGGCTGGTGTCGTGGCCGCTGCTGGTGGCCGAGTGGATGATCGGCCGCTGGACGCGCGAGGACCTGATCCTCGGCCTGGGCCGCATGGCCGAAACCGCCAAGGTCAGCCGCGCCTGGACCCTGATCGGCGTGCTGGCGCTGGCCGCCGCCGTGCTCACCTTGTCCTACTTCAGCGTCGTCGCTGGTTGGAGCGTGGCCTACGCCTTCCGCGCCGCGGGCGGCGCGCTGGCCGACCTCGACGCGCCCGGCGTGCAGCAGGTGTACTACGCGCTGGCGACGGATCCGGAGCGCTCACTCGCCTGGCACACCATCCTCATGGTCGTGGTCTGCCTGGTGGTAGCGGCCGGTGTGCGACAGGGCATCGAGCGCGCCGCCAACTACCTGGTGCCCGGGGCTTTCGCCTTCATGCTGGCCATCGCGATCTACGCGTACACGCGCGGCGATACGCATGCCGCCATCCAGCACATGCTGGCGCCGGACTGGTCGCGCTTCGGTTGGAAGGGCGCGCTCGAGGCCTTGCAGCAGGCCTTCTTCACCATGGCACTGGGCCTCGGCGCGATGGTGGCTTATGGCGCCTACCTGCCGGCCGATGCGCCGGTGCTGCGCATCGCGGCAGGCGTGGTCGTGCTCGACACGGTGTTCAGCCTGCTGGCCGGCGGCGCGGTGTATTCGCTGATCTTCGCCGCCGGCCTCGATCCGACCCAGAGCATCACGCTGCTGTTCCAGGTGTTCCCGCTGACGCTGTCGCGCGGCGTGGACACGGGCGTCGCGACCGCAACCTACCTGATGATGTTCATGATCACGCTGTCGGCTGCGGTCGCGCTGATGGAGTCGGCGGTGCGCTACCTGGTCGAGCGGCTGCGGGTGACGCGCGTGTCGGCGGCGATCTCCTGCGGCATCGTGATCTGGTTCCTGGGGCTCGGCACGCTACTGTCGTTCAACGCCATGCAGAGCCTCGAGTTTTTCGGCCACAACTTCTTTGACGTCGTGCAGTGGCTGACGGCGAAGCTGCTGCTGCCGGTGGGCGGATTGCTGCTGTGCGTGTTCGTCAGTCGCTTCCTGCCGGACGAGCTGCTCGGCGAGATGTGGGGCACCAGCGCGCCGCGCGCGCTCGACGCGTGGAAATGGATGCTGCGCTTCCCCGCGCGCATCGCGCTGATCGTGTTGCTGGTCTACACGCTCGGCCTGCTGGACTTGATGGTCGAGTTCTGGAGCCCCGGTGGCTCGACTGGCGATTGAGGTCGCCTACGCGCGCGCACCCGAGCCGCTGGTGCTGGCGCTGGACGTGGAGGAGGGAACGACGCTGCGCCAGGCGATCGAGCGCTCCGGCCTGCTGGCGCGCTGCCCCGAGATCGACCTCGCCGTGAATGGTGTCGGCGTGTTCGGCCGCGCGCGCGGCCTCGGCGAGGCGGTTGCCGCCGGCGATCGCGTGGAGATCTACCGCCGCTTGCCGGCGGACCCGCGGGAGCAGCGGCGGCGGCGCGCGGCCCGGCGCTGAGCTACTCCTCGCCGGCCTGCTTCGGCTTCGGCGTGATGACCACGCCGCTGTCGGGCTCTTCCGTGGCGCGCTCTTCCGCGGCGGCGGCCTTCTTCTGCTCGGCCTGGATCGCCTTTACGTCCGGCGCGGTGCTGTCGCCTTCGAGCGGCTGTTCGCCTTCCATGCGCGCCAGCGTGTCGCCGGCGAAGTACAGGCTGACGGTGCGCGTGAAGGCCTTGCCGCGCGGCGGCTTGTAGTAGCCGAAGTAGTCCCAGCGGTCGTCGCGCAGGCCGCTGGCGGCGATCGGGGTGCCGAGGATGTAGCGCACCTGGTCGCGCGTCATGCCGACCTTGAGCTGGTCGAGTTCCTTCTGGTCGATGACGTTGCCCTGGCGGGTCGGCAGCTTGTAGACGAGCTCGCAGGCGGAGAGCGACAGCAGCAGCAGGACGGCGACGACGGCGCGCATGGGAGGTCCGGAAAAACGAGGGCGCCATGATATCGTGACGCCCCGCGAAAAACACCGGATCGCCGTGGAACCCAAGGAACTCAGGGACGCCGGCCTCAAGGTCACGCTGCCGCGTCTGAAGATCCTCGAGATGCTCGAGCACAGCTCGACCCGCCACCTGTCGGCGGAAGAGATCTACCGCCAGCTGCTGGACCAGGGCGAGGACATCGGCCTGGCCACGGTGTATCGCGTGCTGACGCAGTTCGAGGCCGCCGGCCTGGTGGTGCGGCACCATTTCGAGGGCGGCCATGCCGTGTTCGAGATGCAGCAGCCGACCCACCACGACCACATCGTCTGCATGCGCTGCGGGCGGGTCGACGAGTTCGTCGATGAATTGATCGAGAAGCGGCAGCGGGAGAAGGCCAGCGAGCTCGGCTACAAGCTCGCCGAGCACAGCCTGATCATGTACGGCCAGTGCCTGAAGGGCGACTCCTGCCCGAACCTCAAGAAGAAGCGGTAGGTCGGCAAAATCCTTTGCCGACGGCGCCCTTCGACAGGCTCAGGGCGGAATGCCGCCCTACCGCTTCGTCGCTTTCTTCAGCATCTCCGCGGCGTGGGCCTGGGTCGACGCCGTGATCTCGCGCCCGCCGAGCATGCGGGCCAGCTCCGCCACGCGCCCCGCGGCGTCGAGCGCCGTGACGCGCGTCAGCGTCTTGCCGCCCCGCACCTCCTTGCCGATGGCGAAGTGCTGCTCGCCCTGGGCCGCGACCTGTGGCAGGTGGGTGACGCTGAGCACCTGGCGCTTGCCGGCCAGCTGGCGCAGCTTCACCCCGACCGTTTCCGCGGTGCCGCCGCCGATGCCGGCGTCGACTTCGTCGAAGATCAGCGTCGCGGCGGAGCGGGCCTGCTGCGCGGCCAGCCGGATCGCCAGCGACACGCGTGACAGCTCGCCGCCCGACGCGACCTTGGCCAGCGGCCGCGGCGGCTGGCCCGGGTTCGCCGAGAAATCGAGCCGCACCTCGTCGTCGCCGGCGAGGCGCGGGCGCTCCTGCGGCGCCGTCTCGACGGCGACCTCGAATTCCGCCTTGGACATGCCGAGTTCCCGCACGATCGCGGCGGCTTTCGCGGCGAACTCCCGCGCCGCCTTCTTGCGCGCGGCGGTGAGCTTCGCCGCGGCCGCCTGGTAGTTCTTGAGCGCCGCTTCGCGCCGCGCTTCCAGCTTTTTCAGCGTGCCCTCGGCCTGCTCGCTGCCCTGCAGGTCCTGCTCGAGCGCGGCCAGGCGCGCCGGCAGCTCCTCCGGCTTCACGCGATGCTTGCGGGCGAGGTCGTGCACCGCTTCGACGCGGCGCTCGACTTCGGCCAGGCGCTCCGGATCGAGGTCGAGGCGGTCGAGCAGGTGGCGCACGGCGTCGGCGGCCTCGCGGACCTGCACCTCGGCCTGCTGCAGCGCCGACCCGGCGTCGCCGAAGCCGGCCTCCAGCTCGGCCAGGCCGGTGAGGATCTGGCGCGCGCCCGCCAGCTGGTCGTGCAGGCTGTTCTCGGCGCCGTAGAGCATCTCCTGCGCGCGCTGGCCTTCGTCGATCAGCCGGCCCGCGTTGGCCAGGCGCCTGTGGTCCGCGTGCAGCTGTTCGAGTTCGCCGGCCTGCAGCTTGAGCGCCGCCAGCTCGTTCAGCTGGTAGCGCAGGAACTCGAGCTGGGCCGGATCGCGTCCGGCGATCGCGCGCAGGCGCTCGATCCCGGCCTCGGCCTCGGCGAACTCGCGCGCAGCCTGGGCCACGGCGGCGAGGGCCTCGGCATGCGCGCCGAAGTCGTCGAGCAGCTCGCGCTGGGTCTCGCCGCGCAGCAGGCTCTGGTGCTCGTTCTGGCCGTGGATCTCGACCAGGTGCTCGCCGAGTTCGCGCAGGTTGGCCAGCGATGCCGGCGCGCCGTTGATGAAAGCGCGCGAGCGGCCGTCGGTGGATACCACGCGCCGCAGCAGGCAGGCGTTGGCGTCGTCGGAATCTTCCATCGCCTGCTCGCGCAGGAAGGCGCGCGCGGACAGTGAGCCATCGAGCGAAAACTCGGCGCTGATTTCGGCCTGGGATTCGCCGGCACGGATCAGGCCGGCGTCGGCGCGATCGCCGAGCACCAGGCCCAGCGCGTCGATCAGGATCGACTTGCCCGCGCCGGTCTCGCCGGACAGCACCGAGAAGCCGCCACCGAGCTCGAGGTCGAGCGCGTCGATGATGGCGAGGTTGCGGATGTGCAGGGCGCGCAGCATGGGCTAGCGGTTGCGGTCCCGCCCCCAGTGAAGTTTGTTTCGCAAGATATTGAAATACTTGTAGTTTCTAGGATGGATCAGTTCGAGCACCGCGCTTGCCCGCGTGATCTCGACCTGGTCGCCGGCGCTGACGGTCTCGTTGTGTTGGCCGTCGGCGGTGCACATGGCGCGCGTGCCGCGCGCGCCGGCCAGCACCAGCCGCACCGCGCGGTCCGAACCGATCACCACCGGCCGGTCGCTCAGGGTGTGCGGGCAGATTGGCACCACCGCGAGGGCATCGAGGCCCGGATGGAGCACCGGCCCGCCGCCCGACAGCGCGTACGCCGTGGAGCCGGTGGGCGTCGCCACGATCAGGCCATCGGCGCGGTGCAGGCTGATGAACTCGTCGTCGAGCCAGGTCTCGAACTCCAGCATGCGCACCGCCGCCTGGTTGCGGATGACGACGTCGTTGATCGCGAGGAACGGTCCGCGCGTGCGCCGCCCGCGCCGCAGGGTGGCCGACAGCATCAGGCGCGGCTCGCGCAGGTAACGGCCCTTCAGCACTTCATCGAGCGCCGAGCGCACGTCGCCGGGCGCGACGTCCACCATGAAGCCGAGCCGGCCGGCATTGACGCCCAGGATCGGCACGCCGGCCGGCGCCAGCGTGCGGCCGGCATTGAGCAGGGTGCCGTCGCCGCCGACCACCACGGCGAGGTCGGCGCGCCTGGCCAGTTCGTCGCGCGACACCGCCCGGGCGCCGCGCCCGCGCACCGCGCCGGCCGAGGCGCGTTCGACCAGCACCTCGCAGCCGTGGCGCGCCAGGTGGCCGCAGATCGCGCGCAGCGTCGGCGCGATGCGCGCGTCGTCGAGCTTGCCGATGACGCCGACAGTCTGGAAGTTGGCTTCTCTGGACGGCATGCGAGGCGGTCCCCTGGAGGCGACGAAACTTAGCACGGCGCCCGTCCACAACATATTTCTTGACGCCCCATTTTTCGCGGGCTACGGTCGCGCCATGAAACGCAGAGCCGGTGAAGGGCCGCTGGAACCCCGCGCGGCCGAGCTGCTGAAGCTGCTGGTGGAGCGCTACATCCACGACGGCGAGCCGGTAGGGTCGCGGACCTTGTCGCGCGTGCGCGGCCTCGAGCTGTCCCCGGCCACGATCCGCAACATCATGGCCGACCTCGACGAACTGGGCCTGGTGTCCTCGCCGCACACCTCGGCTGGGCGCGTGCCGACCACCCGCGGCTACCGCTATTTCGTCGACGCGCTGCTGGCGCCCGAGCGGCTGTCCGAGCGTGACGAAGAGATGATCGCGCGCGAACTGGTGCCGCACGCGGGCGAGGGCGACCTCCTGCACGTGGCGTCGGAGCTGCTGTCGGGCCTGACGCGGATGGCCGGCGTCGTGACCGTGCCGCGGCGCAACCTTGCGGTGCTGCGCCGGATCGAGTTCCTGCCTTTGTCCGATCGCCGCGTCCTGGCGATTCTGGTCGTGAACCAGCACGAGGTGCAGAACCGCGTGATCCATACCGACCGCGACTTCGCGGCCGACGAGCTCGAGCGCTACGCCAACGCCATCAACCACGCCTTCGTCGGCCAGGACCTCACGCGCCTGCGCCGGTCGCTGCTGGAAGACGTCGCCGCCGCCAAGCTGAAAGTCGACCAGACCCTGATGCAGGCCGTGGCCATGACCGAGCAGGCCCTGTCGCAGGACGCCGAGCGCCACGACTACGTGCTGGCCGGCGGCTCCAACCTGATGGCGTTCCAGGAACTGGCCGACGTGCAGCGCCTGCGCTCGCTGTTCGACGCGCTGGACCGCAAGCGCGACCTGCTGCAGCTGTTCGACCAGTGCCTCGGCGCCGAAGGGCTGCAGATCTTCATCGGCGACGAATCCGGCTACCGCGTGCTGGACGAGCTCAGCGTGGTGACGGCCCCGTATACCATCAACGGCCAGGTGGCCGGGGTGCTGGGCGTGATCGGCCCGACCCGCATGGCCTACTCCAGGATCATCCCGCTGGTGGCCGAAACCGCGCGCCAGCTGTCGAAAGGCTTGAAAGCCGAACGCTGAACCCCAAGAAGGGTGCCTGACGCCCCACATGACCGAGCCCAAGACCGAAGCCCCGGCCCCTGAGGCGCCTGCCGACGACGTCGAGTCCCTGAAAGGGCGCCTGGCGGCGGCCGAGGCCAGGGCGGCGGAGAGTTACGACAAGGCGCTGCGGGCGGCGGCCGAGCTCGAGAACGTGCGCCGCCGCGTCGAGCGTGAGTCGGCCAACGCCCAGAAGTACGCGCTGGAGCGGATCCTCGGCGAGTTGATCACGGTCGCCGACAACCTCGACCTGGCGATGAAGGCGGTCGCTGCCGAGAGCGCGGAGGTTCGCGGCCACCTCGACGGCCTGGGCCTGACCCACCGCCAGCTGTGGGCCACGCTCGAACGCTACGGCGTCAGCCTGGTGGATCCGCAGGGCCAGCCGTTCAACCCGGAATTCCACGAGGCGGTCTCGATGGTCGAGGCCGCCGGCGTCGCGCCCGGTCACGTCGTGTCGGTGTTGCAGAAGGGCTACAAGCTGCACGAGCGGCTGCTGCGGCCGGCCATGGTCACGGTGACCAAGGCCGTGGCCCAGGAATAGGGGTCTGACCCCCTTTTCCTAAGCCCTTGAATCAGGGCGCTTCAACCCCAATTTACCCCGTAACAAAAAGTCTTCGGAGCTTCACATGGCAAAGATGATCGGCATCGACCTCGGCACCACCAATTCCTGCGTCGCCATCATCGAAGGCGGGCAGCCCAAGGTGATCGAGAACGCCGAGGGCGAGCGCACCACGCCGTCGATCGTCGCCTACACCGACGAACCGCAGCCGATCGTCGGCCGCCCGGCCAAGCGCCAGGCCGTCACCAACCCGATGAACACGATCCACGGCGTCAAGCGCCTGATCGGCCGCCGTTTCGAGGATCCGATGGTCGCCAAGGACATCGGCATGGTCCCGTACAAGATCGTGAAAGCTGACAACGGCGACGCCTGGGTCGAGGCCAAGGGCAAGAAGCTTTCCGCGCCGGAAGTCAGCGCGCAGGTGCTGATCAAGATGAAGAAGACCGCCGAGGACTACCTCGGCGAGAAGGTCACCGAGGCCGTCATCACGGTCCCGGCCTACTTCAACGACTCGCAGCGCCAGGCCACCAAGGACGCCGGCCGCATCGCCGGCCTCGAGGTCAAGCGCATCATCAACGAGCCGACAGCGGCTGCGCTCGCCTTCGGCCTCGACAAGGTCAAGGGCGACCGCAAGATCGCCGTGTACGACCTCGGCGGCGGCACCTTCGACGTCTCGATCATCGAGATCGCGGAGGTGGACAAGGAACACCAGTTCGAAGTGCTGTCCACCAACGGCGATACGTTCCTGGGCGGCGAAGACTTCGACATGCGCGTGATCGAGTACATCGTCGCCGAGTTCAAGAAGGAATCCGGCATCGACCTCAAGCGCGATCCGCTCGCGCTGCAGCGCCTCAAGGAAGCCGCCGAGAAGGCCAAGATCGAGCTGTCGAGCACGACGCAGACCGAGATCAACCTGCCGTACGTCACGGCCGACGCATCCGGCCCCAAGCACCTCGCCATGAAGCTGACGCGGGCCAAGCTCGAGTCGCTGGTGGACGACTTGATCGAGAAGACGCTCGAGCCCTGCCGCATCGCGCTGAAGGACGCGGGCCTGAAGGCCTCCGAGATCCAGGAAGTGATCCTGGTCGGCGGCCAGACCCGCATGCCCAAGGTGCAGGACGTGGTCAAGAACCTGTTCGGCCGCGAGCCGCGCAAGGACGTGAACCCGGATGAGGCCGTCGCCGTCGGCGCCGCCATCCAGGCCTCGGTGCTGGCCGGCGAGCGCAAGGACGTGCTGCTGCTCGA
>JBQTJQ010000030.1:0-1620 GCA_052386975.1 Gammaproteobacteria bacterium
AGCTGATGGAGAGCGAGTTCTTCGGGCACCTCAAGGGCAGCTTCACCGGCGCCGCGCGCGACAAGGCCGGGCTGTTCCAGGCCGCCGAGGGCGGCACGCTGTTCCTGGACGAAGTGGCCGACCTGCCCCTGCACATGCAGGTCAAGCTGCTGCGCGCGCTGCAGGAGCGCGCGGTGCGGCCGGTCGGCGCCGAGAAGGAAATCGCCGTCAACGTGCGGGTGATCTCGGCCACGCACCGCGACCTGCACGCGCTGGCGGCGTCGGGCAGCTTCCGCCAGGACTTGTTTTACCGGCTCAACGTCATCGAAGTGCGCGTGCCGCCGCTGCGCGAGCGCCGCGAGGACATTCCGCTGCTGGCACGCAGCATCCTCGAGCGCCTGGCGCGCGAGAACCGGCTCAAGGACGCGCCCGCGCTCGAGCCGGCGGCGCTGGCGCAGCTGCAGGCCTACCCGTTCCCGGGCAACGTGCGCGAGCTCGAGAACATCCTCGAGCGCGCGGTCACCCTGCGCGACGGGCGGCGCATCACGGCCGCCGGGCTGCGGCTGCGGCGCGAGCCCATCACTGCGGGGATGCCGCCAGCGCGTGGCACCCCGCTGGACCAGCACGTCGAGGAAGTGGAGAAGCGCGCGATCCGCGAGGCACTCGACAAGACGCGGGGCAACAAGACCCGCGCCGCGGCGCTGCTGGGCATGACGTTCCGGCAGCTGCGGTACAAAGCCAAGAAACTCGGCATCGACTAGCCGGGACGCACACCATTTTTCCGGAGACTCCCATGAGGACTGATCGTTTTGCCCTGCAAAAATGGTGTGCGTCCCTGGCGCTCGCCCTGTTCGCGGCGTCAGCAGTCGCGGGGCCACCCGCGAAGCAGTTCCAGCAGCTCCTCGACGAGGACTGGGAGCGCGGCCTGAACGACTATCCCGAGTTCGGCACGTTCCTCGGCGATCCACGCTTCAACGACCGCTGGACCGACTGGAGCCCGGCGGCGATCGAGAAGCGCGACGCCGCCGACCGCGCCGTGCTCGACACGCTGGCGAAAATCCCGCGCGACAAGCTGTCCCCCGCCGACCAGGTCAACTACGACCTGTTCAAGCATCGCTACGAGATCAGCGTCGCTTACCAGCGCTTCCACATGGAGCAGCTGCCGGTCAATCCGATCGGCTTCGACGGCTTCGGCTCGGCGGCGACGCTCGCCGGCCTGCAGCCGTTCAGGACCACCGCCGATTACGACAAATGGCTCAGGCGCCTGCGGTCCTACGGCACCCTGGTCGACCAGAACATGGCGCTGATGCGCGCGGGCATGGCCAGCCGGCGCATGCCGCCGCGCGAGCCGATGGTGCGCCTGGTCAAGCAGCTGAACGAGTTCGTGACCGAGAAAGTCGAGGACAACCCGCTCTACGCGCCGCTGAAGACGATGCCGAAAGACATCGCGCCGGCGGACGCCGGCCGCCTGCGCGCCGAGGCGGCGGCCGCGATCCGGGACGTCGTGCACCCGGCGTGGAAGCGCTTCAACGATTTTTACAGCAAGGAATACCTGCCGGCCTGCCGCAGCAGCGTCGCCGCCGAGGACTTCCCGGATGGCGTGGCGTTCTACGCGCTGCGCGTGCGCGACATGACCACCAC
>JBQTJQ010000031.1:0-4092 GCA_052386975.1 Gammaproteobacteria bacterium
AGGTAGGCGGTCACCAGCCAGGTCCAGCAGAACAGCGGCAGCTTCAGCAGCGTCATGCCGGGCGCGCGCATGTTCAGGATCGTGACGATGACGTTGATCGCGCCGGTGATGGAGCTGATGCCCATCAAGTGCACGGCGAAGATCAGCATCGGGAACGAGCTGCCGGTCTGCAGCACCAGCGGCGGGTACATGGTCCAGCCGCCGGCCGGCGCGCCGCTGTCCATGAACAGGCCGGACAGCAGCAGCGTGAAGGCGAACGGCAGGATCCAGAAGCCCCAGTTGTTGACGCGCGGCAGCGCCAGGTCGCCGGCGCCCACCTGCATCGGCACCATCCAGTTGGCCAGGCCGACGAAGCCCGGCATCACGCCGCCGAAGATCATGACCAGCGCGTGCAGCGTGGTCATCTGGTTGAAGAACTCGGGGTCGACGAACTGCAGGCCCGGCATCCACAGCTCGGCGCGGATCACCAGCGACATCAGGCCGCCGATGATGAACATGGTCGCGCTGAGCAGCAGGTACAGCGTGCCGAGATCCTTGTGGTTGGTGGTGGTGATCCACCGCATGATCCACTTGCCGAAGCCGTCCTTGAGCTGGACCGGGCCGTGGTGGGCGTGATCGTCGTGCGCGGCTTGAGAATGTTCGTGGTGCGACATGTCAGTTCCCCGGTTACTTGCCGCGCTGTGCCTTGACCTGGTCGGCGGTCACTAGCCCGCCCTTGTTGCCCCAGGACGTGCGCTCGTAGGTGAGCGCCGCCGCGATGTCCGCGTCCGACAGGTGCGCGAACGGCGGCATCAGGTTCTTGCCTTTCAAGGTGTGCAGGATGTGGGCGTCGGCCGGACCGTTGACGACCGCGCTGCCGATCAGCGTCGGGAAGGTCGGCGGCATGCCCGCGCCGGTCGGCTGGTGGCAGGCTCCGCACTGCGTGTTGTAGACCTTCGCGCCGTCACTCGCGCCGTCACTCGCGGCGGGCGCGGCAGCGGCGACGGGCTGCGGCGGCGCGGCCGCGACCTGCTCGGCTGCCGGTGCCGCCGGCGCCGCGACGGCGGCAGGCGGCGCGTCCGCGGACGCAACCAGCCTCGGGGCGGGTCCGTGGCCGATCGCGGTCGGCTTGCCGGCCTTGCGGTCGGCCAGCCACTGCTCGAAGGCCTTCGGTTCGACCACTTCGACCACGATCGGCATGAAGCCGTGGTCGCGGCCACACAGCTCGGCGCAGACGCCGCGATAGATGCCCGGCGCCTCGGGCAGCGCCCACATCTCGTTGACGAATCCGGGAATGGCGTCCTTCTTCACCGCGAAATCCGGCACCCACCAGGCGTGGATGACGTCGTTGGCGGTGATCAGGAAGCGGACCTTGACGCCGACCGGCAGCACCACGCGGTTGTCCACCTCGAGCAGGTAGTTGGGGACCTGCTCGAGCTTCTTCAGCGTCTCGCCGCTCAGGGTGGCGCCCCAGCCCTTACCCTGCTGGTGCAGCTGGCGGGCCAGGTTCGAGTCCGCGTGCAGCGTCGAGAAGAACGACACGCCCTTGTCGAGGTACTCGTAATGCCACTTCCACTGGTAGCCGGTGACCTTGACCGAGAGCTCGGCGCCGCGCATGTCCTCCATCTGGATCAGGGCGCGGGCCGACGGGATCGCCATGCCCACCAGGATCACGAACGGCACGACCGTCCACATGATCTCGACCGAGGTGCTCTCGTGGAAATCGGCCGGCTTGGGATGGCGCGACTTGCGGTGGGCGAACACGGAATAGAACATCGCGCCGAACACCACGATGGCGATGACGACGCACACCCAGAAGATCAGCATGTGCAGGTCGTAGACCTCGCGGCTCATCTGGGTCACGCCTTCCGGCATGTTCCAGGTCTTGCCCGGGTCGTAGGTGGCGCCGAGCGCGGCTCCGGATGCAGCGAGCGCAGCCAGTCCCGCCAGCCACGACCACCCTTGCTTCGTCGACATGCTCACTTCTCCCTGTCAGGCCTGCCGGGACCGCGTCCCGGAAAGCGATCCGGCCTCGGCCCAGGCCGGATGAATCAGTTCCTTCAGCCGCCGCGCGAGCCCCGCGCGTTCCGCATCCGTCAGGCAGTTGCCGATCACCAGCCGCTGCTCCCCGTACCCCAGCACCAGCCGCGTCCCGCCTGACGCCGTGGCCGGCTCCAGCCACGCGCGGGTCCGCGACCGCGGCAGCTCGCAGTGCGAGCGCGCGCGCTGCCCGAGCGTGCCGAACTCGACGCGGATCCACTCGCGGTCGAACCAGAGCACTTCACGATACTTGTTGCGCTCCAGCACCACCGCCAGCGCCGCACCCAGCGCCAGCAACTCGAGTCCCGCGAACGGCAACACCGGCCACAACCCCAGCGCCGCGAACCCCGTGGCGATCCCCAGGCAGATCAGGCACATGCCTGCGAAAAATCCCAGGGCCTGCCGCGGACTCATCGACGCGTTGGGTCCGATGACCAGACGGGTACCGACGGGTCCTCGGAGATCCGCCACGCCGCCTCCGGTTCCAGCTGTTTTACGGCTTTTTTGAAGCGGGACAATTGTAGTGCAGCGCCTCGCGTATCCGCTACGGGAGGCAGGGGTTTTGCTTGGGGGGTCAGAGGGTTGGCGCTTGGGCCGGGGACATCCCCGGCTGGCGCCTCCGCTTCGCTTGGCGCCACCGGGGATCCGTCCCACGCGCGCGAACCAGCATCTCAAAAGTCCGGGAAAGAACCGGGCCGCGCGTGGGCGGAAAAAGAAGGGCCGGCGGTGACGCCGGCCCTCAGCACATTACGCCTTCCAGGGAGGAGAGAAATCGAAGGCGTAACCGAGAGAAGCAACCCGGGGAACGGGCGCATGCTCTGAGCCGGAGCATGCTCCCGGCCCGGTTCGCGGCGTTATCGGACTTTGGTCGTAGACCCGAATCGCACTAGACTCGCGCCGTGAACTCCGTGAAAACGGTCGTCATCGCAGACGACCATCCGTTATTTCGCACCGCCCTGCGCGAGGCGCTGCGACCGGTGCTACCGGGGGCGCGCGTGGTCGAAGCCGACTCGTTTCCGGCCCTGCAAAACGCCCTGCACCAGCACGGCGCTCCCGACCTGGTCCTGCTCGACCTGGTCATGCCCGGCGTGCGCGGATTCTCCTCGCTGCTCTTCCTGCGCTCCGAATACCCCACCGTCCCGGTCGTGGTGGTGTCGGGCTACACCGAAGCGCCGCTGATCCAGCGCGTGCTGCAGTTCGGCGCGCTCGGCTTCATCCCGAAGAGCGCGAGCCTCGAGACCATGGGCGAAGCGGTGCTCACGGCGCTCAGCGGCAAGGTGTGGACGCCGCCGGAAGCTCCCAGGCATCCGGAGGGCGGCGTCGACGCCGAGCTCGCCAAACGGGTCGCCAGCCTGTCGCCCCAGCAGCTGCGCGTGCTGCTGATGCTGGCCGACGGCCGCCTCAACAAGCAGATCGCCCACGAACTGGCCATCACCGAGGCTACCGTCAAGGCGCACATGACCGTGATCCTGCGCAAGCTGAACCTGGTGCGCCGCACGCAGGCCGCGGTGCTGGCGCAGCGCCTGATGCAGGAGGAAGCCCTGCCGCTGGCGGTGGATCACATCCTCGAGGAGGATCCGCCGGAAGAGGAAACGCCGGCGGCCTAGCCCCGGCGCCAGCGCTCGAGCGACCGCACCAGCGCGCGCTGGTCCGAAAAAGCCTCCTCGCCGGCGCGCAGCACGCCCCAGCATGGCGCCGCCAGCCGCTCGCGCAGCGTCGCCAGGTTCTGCTCGAGCAGGTCCATTGCCGGCGGCAGCACGTTGCCGGCCCAGCCGGCCAGGCGCGTGTCGCGCGCGACCGCCTCGGCGGTCAGCATCGCGTGGTTCAGGCAGCCGAGGCGCAGCCCGACCACGAGCAGCACCGGCCACTCGCGCTCCGCCACCCAGGCCCCGAGCGTCCAGGCCTCGTCGAGCGGCACCCGCCAGCCGCCGGCGCCCTCGGCGACGATCAGTTCGTAGCGCCCGCACAACTCGCGATGGGCGCGGTCCATTTCGGCCAGCCGGATCGGCCGGCGCTCGAGGTCCGCCGCGAGGTGCGGCGCCACCGCGCGCTCGTAGGCGCAGGGGTTCAGCA
>JBQTJQ010000032.1:0-11751 GCA_052386975.1 Gammaproteobacteria bacterium
GTACGTGTATGTGTTGAGCCCGCCCGCAAGGCCAATCGGATCAGATTGCAGGTAGCGGCCGGTGCTGGGGTCGTAGTACCGATTCCAGTTGTAGTAGAGCCCGCTTTCCGCATCGTAGTACTGGCCCGGGAATCCAATATTCAGATCGCCAATAGTGCTGGTGACGGAAGTACGGCCAAACGAAGTGTTGGTCGCTCTCCACTTCTCTGCCATCCCGGAACCCGTGACAACTTCCGGCCGACCGAGATGATCTGTGTGGACGTAATAGAGCGCGGTGCCCTTAATAAGCCCAATGAGCTGGCCAGCCAACCAGATGTACTGGGTCGTGAGCGTCGCACCACCGTTCGACGTTTCGCCCAAAAGCGTTCCGTCAGGTGCATACACGTAGCTGAAGGCGCCGCCAGGCCCTGACTTCCTCACTCGCAGGTTCAGAAAGTTGTACGCATAGTTCGTTGTACCGCTGCTCGTAGTAACGGAGGTCAAGCGATTAAGCGGGTCGTAAAGGTAGGCCTGATTGCCGCCGTGCCCCACCTTCGAAGTGACGTTTCCCAGATTCGCGTCGAGACCGAAAGACTTAGCGCGACTGCCCGCAATCTCGGGGATGCGATTCGAACCAGCGTCAGGCACATAGTCGTCAGTGGCGCCGCCCCATACGTGAGTCTCGCGATTCCCATTCGCATCGAAGGTCAAGCTTTGATTCCCGAGCCCCGTAGAGGTGACGCTTAAGAGGCGTGAGAGTTCGTCATACGCGAGCGTCTGGCTGTTTGCACTGACTCGATTGTCGGTGATCTGGACTATGCGATCGTTCCCGTCATGCCCATACGTGTAGTTCAGGGCCAGACTTGCGCCCAAACTGGTCATTCGAAGATCGCGATCGTAGTTCCGATACTCGCCCACACCGTTTCCGAAACCCATGATTGTGCGCGGGCCAAGGTTGAAACCCACGTAACTCGTCGAAGTGACGACGTTGACCGGATTAGCCGTGCCGATCTTCACGCTCACCGCTGTCGGCAGCGATCGCCCGGAATATGCGTACGTGACGTAATTGCCGCCGGGATAGGTAACGCGGCTCACGCGCTCGCGGTTGTCATATGACCAGCTCGTCGTGTAGCTGGTGCCGTTAATGACGGAAACTTGGGAAGCAACCTGCCCATTCAACCTGTATGTGTAGCTGGTCGAGTAACTGGGGCTGAGACTCTCGGTCACGCTGCAAATACGCGTCGCCCCGTTCGCGCAGCTATCGAAGGTGAAGTCGTAGGTCTGCGAGGCCGTCGGCGACGCCGCCTGCATCCTGTGCGGCCGGTTCAGAGTATCGAAGAGCGAATAGGTTGTCGTTAAGGCGTTGTTACCTCGTTTCACGGTTTCCAAACGCCCGTGATCGTCGTACTCGAAGGACGTCGTGCCGGTGTCCTCGCTGACCTGCGACACGAGCTTTCCAAAACCGTCATAAGCGTATGAGGTGAGAATCCCTCTGGGATCCTGCACCGACTCCAGATTGCCGCTTCCGTCGTAACCCAAGACGCTCGGCACTTGCTGTGGATTCGATGCGCTGGTGGGATCTTGAATACTCTTGACCTGGTCGTGCGCGTTGTACTCGTACGTCCAGACTCGGCCAAGGGAATCCGTGCGCGTTCGCACATTCCCATTGTTGTCATATGTGTAGGCAGTGTTCTGCCCAGCATTACCCTGTTCGCCAATAAGTCGGCCCAGGGAGTCATAAACCCACGCCTTTGAATAAAGCGTCGTTGTGCCTTCAGTGCAAGACCAGAACGTGTCGATCTTGTCGCAGGTACGGTTCCATGACCACCCGGAAAGACCGGTCCTGTTCCCCAGGAGGTTGTAGCCGTAGTCTTCATTTGTGATCGTGACTTCTGTGTGCTCGGGCTCGTTAACCGTACGCGTTTCCCCACTCTTTCGCGTCAGTCGTCCCAATACGTCTCGGGTATAGGTGATTGAGCCGCCGTCAGGGTATGCGACAGCGACAACATTGCCGTGTGCATCGTATGAGTACGTGGTGGTTGCGGTGACACCATCAAGCGTTCGTGACGCGGTCTTTACCAAGCCTCGTGCATCATAGGTGTAGTTAATTTGGAACAAGTTGGGTTCGCGAACGCTCGCGGGCAGTCCGAGGCCGTTATGGTTCAGGTACTGCGTTGTCGACGTCTCAGCACCGGAGCCACGCACTACGCTCGTCAGATTCCCGAACGAGTCGAAGTTCCTCGTAACTTGCGTGCCACCTCCCTGTCGCGTTACCTGTGACGGAATGCCATTCGCGTGAAACTGGAACGTAAACGTGGTCGTCAACGTCCTGTCGTACTCGCCATTTGTCGGGTGGAGGTTCGTCGTAGCGACCGTCAGTACGCGATTTTTCGCGGGCGACGTGTCCGGATAATATTCGAAGTGAGTGTGCGAGATGGCGTCGTGAGCCTCGGTTGAGTTCCCATACCGCCACACATCCGTGACCCGGTTCTTGGTGTAGTCCCAAACATTGGTCGTGATGCGTTTCTGTCCGGGATTTTGCCCCGAAGAATCTTCTCCCGTCGTGACCTTCGTCGGCAGGCTGTTTGTGTTCGTCGCGTGGTTGTACTCGTAGCTCGTCTTGATGCCGCGGTGGTCCTTTACCCAGAGGGGATGGCCATGGGTGTCGTAGTCGGCCTCAGAAATGGAGGGCAGGCAGTTCGTAACGCCAGAGAGCTGCGACCACGCGATTCGCTTGTGCCCGCCGAAGTACTTGTATTGGTACTTTGTAACGACACCAGCCGCATTTGTTGTCTCCGTCCACGGGTACCCGTCCTGGCTGAATCCGTACGCCAACGATAACCGATCGACGCTGCCGTCGAGCAGGCCGCTGGAGAGAACTTGTTCGCCCAGCCCGTTGTAGCTGTAGGTCGAATAGCGCTGCGAGTTAATCAGAATTCCAGTCAACTGGTGCGGAAAATTCGAATTCTCGTACAGGTAGGATCGAACGATTGCCGGCGTGGTCGGGTGCGTGACTGAACTCAAGTACCCACCGGCGTTGTAGGAGTAGGTGTGGACCTGGCCGGCTGGATCAGTGACCTGCGACACTCGGCCATTGTTCCAGCCCAACAGCACGTATTGGCCGTTCGTGTGATCCGCTCGCTGCAGATACTTCGCAGGGGAGTAGGTGAAGGTCCAGCCGATGCCGAGGTCATCCTTCTCCGAAGTGACCATTCCGCCCGGGGTGAAGGTCGCGTAGCTACCCGTCTTGTCCGTGAGCAGCCAGGAGCCGTCGGCCTGCTTGATCAGCGAGTCTGTAGCATCAGGATCGCTTGACTTGAACTCGCTGTTGCCCTCCGGGTAATAGGTCAACTGCGAGCCATCGGTGCGCACTACGGTGACCTTGGTCGGCGCTGCGCCGCCCAGACACGCGAGCGCGTCAAGGCCAGGCTTGGCAGCACAAAAAATCTCATTCGGCGGGTTGAAAGGATCGGTCTTGGTGAACACCAGAGATGAATCGAAGTTGGAAGCCCAAGCTTGACCGAAGAGCCCGGGGCCTGAATTCTGGTTGTAGTAGCGGACTAGCTTGAGCGGATAAAGGTGCCTTGTCTTGAAATCGAGTTCTTCCTTCACTTTGTGACCGGAAGAAATGACCACGGGATGGCAACTGGCTTCACCGTCCTTGCTGTTGGCCCCGTCTTTACTCGGGTCGTGACTGCGTACTTCAATAACCCGAGTTACCTCATTCCGAACGGTTCTCGCCGCACTCCTAGCTGAGATCCCATCCAACCTTGCCCACAAGTCGCGTCTGTCGTAAGCGGTCCTCTCGCCGGCTACAATGATTCTCTCCAATTCGTCCGCATCCGTGGTGGCGCTTTCTGTGCCTGGGGTAGTGTCGAGACTGTGCTGTCCCCACACGGCTTGGGTGAGCGCATACAGCACAACGGCTAGAACGACCTTGGCGAATTTCATTTCCGACCCCCAACGTCCCGGTGCCAGGCGACACCGGATGAACAAGATGCGCTGCAACCGGTCGCAGACTCCTGAGGAATTCCTGAGGACGTTCTGTTGCTGCGAATCGCCTCGCGCGAAGCCTACCAGATCGCTCCAGCGTGACGAACTGTCAGAAATGACAGGTACGCCGGATGGGGCCCCGTCGGGGCACCGCGTCTGGATGCCCGCACTTCAGGACATTTCTTCCGCGGGCATGAGAGGCACTGCGCCTCTATGCGGGCACGACGGCGGTGCGTTGCCGATGCTCACCGGCGATGCGTCCAGCCAGCCACCACCAGCCGATCGCCAGCACCGCGTTGAACGCGGCGAACTGCGCCGGCGATGCCGCCAGCCAGTGCACGCCGGCGAACACGATGGCGGCGTGCGCGAGGTCGCCGAGCCGCCAGAAGAACGTGTCGATGGTGGTCTTGCCGGCGTACTTCTGCTCCTCGTCGCACGGCAGGATCAGCGCGTGGCGCGCGGTGTTCTGCAGCGAGTAGTTGAGGCTGTTCTCGACGATCTTGAAGGCGCGGATCACGCTGAACACCGGCACGAACGCCAGCAGCCCGTAGCCGAGCGCGGCGACCGCCGGCAGCACCTGGGTCGCCCGGCCGACGCCGAAGCGCTTGAAGATCCGCGCCACCAGGAACAACTGGATGGCGATGCCGGCGCCGTTGACCCAGGCGTAGAAGTCGCCGTAGAACGCACCGATCCACCGGCCGGCGTGCTCGATGGTGCCGGCGGCGACCAGCGCGTCGGCGTGCAGTTCGACGGATCGCGAGAGGAGATATTCGCCGGTCGAGTTGATGCAGTTCAGTAACAGCATGAAGAGGGCGATCATCGACAGGTAGCGATCGCTCAGCACCACGCGGAAGCCGCCGAGCACGCCGGCGATCTCCTCGGGATGTGGCGCGGTGGCCTCCGGCGGCGGTCGCGAGCCCGCGGGCACGGCGCGGCGCGCCAGCGGCGTCATCGGCACCGTCGCCAGCAACAGGACAATCGCCGCGACCATCGTGCCGTACAGCCCGAACCAGCCGAACATGGGCTTGCTGGCCAGCGCGCCGAGCCAGGCCCCGGCCGATGCGCCGATCGCCACCAGCACAAAGAGTCTTTCGCCGGACTCGACTGCGAACAGGTCGGCGGCGAAGGCCCAGAACTGCGCGACGATCAGCACGTTGAAGATGCCGAGCCAGATGAAGAACGGCACGCCGATCTCGAAGCCGGCGGCGGCGAAGCCGAGGAACGCGGCCAGGTTGGCGGCGAGGAACACCGTGATCCACGGCACCAGGTGGTAATGCGGGAAGATGCGGCGCAGCACCGCGGTGTAGGCCGGGATGATCGCCATCAGCAGCAGCGCCTGCGCGGCCAGCGCGTACGAGCGCACCTCGGCGCTCTGCTCGGTGAGGATCAGCGCCTCGCGAACGGGCTTCAACAGGTAATAGGCGAACAGCAGCAGGAACACCTGCGAGAACAGCACGAGCACCACGGCGCCCTCGCCCACGCGCACGGCCACGATGCGCGACAGCAGCCGCTCGAGCGGATTCGGCGCCGCCACCGCTCCCGGCGTGCTCAAGGCGCGGCCGCCACGGCTTGCGGCGGCGCGCAGGCCACCAGCCGGTTCTCGCCGCGCGCCAGCTTGAGGCCGCGCGTGGTCAGCAGGTTGGCCAGCGGCGCGACCTGCGTCGGCAGCGCGGTCCAGCCGGACGGGCCCTTCACATAGAGCTGTAACGCGTCCTCGTCGGCGACCGCGGGGCCCGGCTCGCGATCCTGCAGGCGCTCGTCGAGGTAGGCCAGCGTCAGGTCCAGCGGCGCGGTGGATTCGGACGACACCCACCAGGTGCGCCAGACGCAGGCATCGCGGTCCGCCGCCACCGGCACCAGCTCGGGCCAGCCGCGCAGCACGCGCGCCTCGACGCGCGCGCCGGCCGGGCCGCCGACGCTGGCGAGCACAAAGCCCCAGGCGTCCATCAGGTCCGCCGTGCGGCCGGCGGGCACCACGGCGGTCGCCGCGTCGCGATGGCGCGCGGTGCCCACGCCGAGCGCCGCCTGCTTCAGGTTCTGCACGCGCGCCCGCGCATAGAAGCGCAGCGCGGCGACCTCCTGCTCGAAGCGCGCCTCGTCGTCGGCCCGGAACGGGTCGCGCCGCAGTTCGGGCAGCAGCACGTCATGCAGCCCGGTGATGCGCGCATCCATGCGCTCGGGCGCGAACCAGCCGCGCCAGGGCCGCGCCTCCTCGGGCGCGCCGGTGACGAGGTCGCGCACCCGCGCCAGCACCCGCGCGCGCAGCTTGTCGTTCTTCAGCGCCTGGTAGTGCAGCGGGTTCGACTGGCCGGCCTCGACCGGGAAGTAGTAATGGAAATGGTCGTTCAGGATGGTGTACGGGAACGGCCGGTCGGGATCGAAGGCGCGGCCGAAGGTGAGGTCGTAGTCCCACGGCACCACCAGCCACTTGCCGGTCTGCTTGCTCAGGTACAGGAAGTAGTTCTTGTTGTAGGTGTCGGTCAGTGTGACCAGCGCGTTGACCGCGAACCAGTTGATCACGGACTCGGCGTCGAAGCGCCGGTCCAGCAGCTGGTCGAAGCTGTCCACGGGGTGCGCGGCGATCTCCTCGGTCAGCGCCCGCAGCTTCGAGAAATCCGTGTCGCGTGGCGACAGCTTGAACCAGCAGCCGCGCGGCGAGTCGATCGACGCCGGCGTCAGGTCGCCGCAGTAGGCGCTGTCCCATGGGTGGTAGAACTCGCCGTCGGCGCCCAGGCCGGCGCGCGCGAACAGCCCCGGGTCGATCCACTCGATGCGCAGGAACAGGCCGTGGTCGGCGCCGTTGACGGTCAGGCGGGTGTAGCGCGTCTCGGGCAGCACCATGCCGAGCGCGCGCATCAGCTCCCACGACAGCCACTCGCGCATCATCGAGCCGTCGCTGCCCATGCCGTTGAGCGAGATGCGCGAGCCGCCGCGCCACTTGCCGTCGTCGAGCTTGATCAGCACCGACTTCTTCCTGGTCTGGCGGGTGAAGCTGCCCTTGACCTCGATGCGGCCGGCCAGCGCCTGGTCGCCGTCGCGCACCGTGACCTTGAACGAGGACTTGTCGTAGGGCTCCTTGCGGAACAGCACGCGCGCATCGGTCGCGTCCATCTCGATCGCCAGTTCGTCGATCGGGATCGCCGGCGCGGGCCCGGCAGCGGACGCCGGCGCCGCCAGCGCAGCGACCCGCAGCGCGGTGGCGAGCTCCATGGATGTACTCACAGTTCGTGGAGAAGCCACAGGAGATGCCCTGACTCAGGGTCGCGTCATCGCCCCACACCGTGCTGGTGTAGCCGCAGTTGACGTTGACGTTGCGCCCCACGCTCGCACCCAGCCGCAGGCCGGCCTTGATGGCCTTGCCGCGCGTGCCGCAGTCGGAAATGTCGGCGGCGACCGCCCCGCCGCTCGCGAGCGGCGCGCGGCCGTCGAGCTCGATGCCCCAGCGCAGGCGGCCGATGCGCAGCGGCCCGGACAGCGACAGGTCCGCTTCGATCTCGTGCGCGAGCGGCCCTTCCCACAGCTGCACGCCGATGCCGGAACCGAGCGCCAGCGACTCGGTCAGGTCGTCCTTGCGCGCCAGCGCGCCGGACAGGCCGAGCGCGCCGCAGCCGAGGCGCGGCGAATCCGAGCTGCGATTCACCGGCACCGTGGCGACCAGCTCCCAGGCGCGGTGGTTCTCGTACAGGTTGGTGCGCCCGCGCACGCCGAAGCGCAGGTCGCCGACCCCGGTGTTGCTCTCGTCGCCGCAGCTGGTGTGGCCCAGCCCCAGGCCGCCGAGCAGCGTGTAGTAGTACGAGTAGCCGTACTCCAGGTAGTTGGAGTTGCTCGAGTGCTCGCGCCGGCAGCTGATGTCCTGCAGGTTGCTGTTCTCGTCCCACTGGCGCGTGGCCCAGGTGTAGCCGACGGAGGTCGAGTAGCTGAGGTTGCCCTCGGACCGCATGTAGCTTCCCGCCCACGCCTGCGGGACCAGGCCCGCGGCGCCGAAGAGAACCACGACCCACCGGCACCGGTTCGACACGATGCGGCCACCCCCATTCGTGAGCGGCTAGTATGCCGCACATGACCCACCGCATCGCATGGCTGGTGCCCGTGTTGGCGCTCGCCCTTGGCTGCGGCCGGCCGCTCGGAGCGCAGGCGCCGGCCGTGAAGGCCGCGGCCGGCAGTCACCACGTCGTGATCGTGACCATCGACGGCCTGCGTCCGGACGCCGTCACCGACGCCGGGATGCCCGCGCTGTCGCGCCTGCTGCGCGACGGCGCCGCCAGCCGCGCCGGGCGCGTGCCACCGCCCTGGCTGACGCTGCCGAGCCACTTCACCATGGTCACGGGCCAGAACCCGGCTCGCCACGGCATCCTCAAGAACAAGGAGCTCGAGCAGGAGCCGGCGCAGGCCACGCTGTTCAATGCGGTCCACGATGCCGGCGGGCGCACGGGCTTGTACATCGGCAAGTTCAAGCTGGTCGCGCTGGCGCCACGCGGCAGCGCCGATGTGATCGTGGGGCCGCGGGCGGGCGACAGTTACTGGGAAGGCGGCGCCAGCGCCGCGCTCGCGGCACGCTTCGCCCAGGACTTCGCGCGCGAGCGCTTCACGCTGGCCCTCGTGCACCTGCGCGAGCCGGACGACGTGGGCCACGACGCGGGCTGGATGACGCCGCCGTACCACGCGGCGCTGGCCGAGGCCGATCGCGGGCTCGCCGGGGTGCTGCGCGCCATCCAGGACAGTGGCCTGCCGACCACCGTGATCCTGACCTCCGACCACGGCGGCGAGGGCATGGACCACTGGCACCACGAAGCGCTGGACTCGAAGGTGCCGTGGGCCTGCATGGGCCCCGGCGTGAAGCCCGGCACGGCACTCAAGGACGTTGCGCTCGCCGACGTCGGCGCGACCGCGGCGGCGCTGCTGGGGGTGAAGCTGCCGGATGTGGAAGGGCGCGTCGTGCCGGAGTGCCTGCCGTAGGTCGGCAATCCCTTGCCGACGGCGGCATGGAATGCCGCCCTACACCAGCGGCATGGAATGCCGCCCTACACCCTAGCCGCGCGTCACCTTCGTCGACGCCGCGTCGAAGATCTTCTCGGCGTTGGCGGCGAGGAAGTTCTTGAAGATGGCCTCGTGCGCGACCACCTTGTTGCGCTCGATGATCTCGACGAACTGCTTCTCGGTCCGGGCCCTGCCGATCTTGCCGCCGGCCTCGCGCACCGGCGTGTCCATGGTCGCGGCCATGGTCGCGGTCTGGCGCAGCCTGGTGCCGGGCTTGCCCTGGATCTCGGGCAGCATGCGGAAGCCGCGCGCCCGCATCGCCGAAGCCATCTCCTCGATGCCGCTGAAGCCGGCCGCGCGCACGTCGATGGTGACGTGGTTGAAGTCGGGGCCCAGCGCCAGCGCGCTGGCGGCCTCGCCCGACACCGCCGCGACCGCCTCGAGCGTGGCGCGCTTCAGCGGCGGGCCGTTGCGCTGCATCAGCTTGTTCACGAACACGTCGAGGAAAGCGTCGGCGTCGCGCTCGGCCAGGCCGTGGTCGCGCTCGGCGATCCCCACCCGGTGCTCGAACGGGCCGAAGTCCATCGCCGCGGCCTGCTCGGCGCAGTCCTCGCGGATCAGCGCGGCGACATCCTTCGGGAAGGCGTGCAGGTCGACCTGCGAGACGAAGACCTTGAACTGGCCGGCGTCCTTGCCGGGCACCTGCAGGTCGAAGGACTTGAGCTTCTTGGCCGGGAACTCGTAGTCGAGCTCGCGCTTCAGCCCCAGCACGCCGGCGGCGCGCGCGAACAGGTCGCGCAGGGCCACGTCGGCGGTACGGATCGCGCCGTGGTCGTTGCGGAAGGTGCCGCCCTGCTCCTTCACCAGCTCCTGCAATGCGACGAAGTCCGGCACGTTGGCGGCGAACTTGGCGGTGGCGCGCTCGACGAACAGGTCGCGCAGCGCGGCGGCGGCGAGCCTTCTCAAAACCGGAACTCCACGTCGAAGCCGAATGCGTTCTCGTCCGGCGCCGTGAGCCACATCGTCGACAGCAGCAGGAAGTCGTACCAGAAGTGGGCCGCGATCGGCGCGGCCAGGCGGTTGCCGTCGCGGTCGTAGAGCCAGCCCAGATAGGCGCCGGCCGCCGTCGCCCAGGCCGCGCCGCCGAGGTTCAACTCGCCGTCGAGGCCGACCAGGTGCGCCGCGCCGAACACGCCGGACGAGATCCACAGGCCGGGGGTCTCGCCGAGGCGGTTCTGCAGGATCGGCTGGAGCATGCCGCGGAACAGCCCCTCCTCCGCGGTCGCCGCGCCCATGGACACGCCGAAGGCCGACGCGGCGTACAGCTTGTTGGCGTCGTCCTGGTCGTAGCTGGCGCCGAACATGCGCACGCGGCCGACGTCGCCGAGCGACGGCGTGTCGGCCTCGTGGCCGACGGCGAGCCCGCCGACGATGCCGAGCGCGCCGGCGGCGAGCACTTCCCAGCGCAGCGCCTGGCGGCTGAACGGCGCCATCAGCAGCTGCGGGGTCGGCGTGTCGTCGAAGCCCGCCGCGCGCAGGTCCAGGCCGTCGGCCGCAAGCGCGCTGCGCGCGGTGGTGAAGATCGAGTACTCCCAGACCTTGTCGGCCAACAGCAATGGAACGTTGACCTCGTCGTCGTCGCGCCCGAGGTCCTCGTTGCGCCGCTGCACCTCGACGCCGCCGGCGGCGAATGCGGTGAACAGGCTGGCGTAGGTGATGCCGGCGGAGGTGTCGCCCAGGTAGATGTGCCCGCCGCCCGGCAGCAGGCTCCAGATCATGGCCTTGACGGTGTTGCGGTGGAGCGAGACTTTCTCGACTGGCTCGTCGGGTGCGGGAGGCTCTTCAGCCGCGGCGACATTCAGTGTCATTCCGAGGAGCGAAGCGACGAGGAATCTTGCCGTTTGAAGCAAGACCCCTCCTCGCTTCGCTCGTCGGGGTGACACCCTAGCGAGCGATGTTGCGGCCGTAGAAGATCTCGAGGATCTCGTGGTTGACCCGCTCGCGGATCTTCTTGGCCTCGCGCGGCGGCAGCTCGGCCACGCCCTCGCCGAACAGGTAGCCGTCGAGGTCGAGCTCCTTGAGGCGCATCTTCGTGTGGAAGATGTTCTCCTGGTAGACGTTGACGTCGACCATCACGTAGCGGTCCTTGATCTCGGTCGAGATGAAGTTCTGGATCGAGTCGATCTGGTGGTCGATGTAGTGCTTCATGCCGCGCACGTTGCGGGTGAAGCCGCGCACGCGGTAGTCGGCGATGACGATGTCCGACTCGAAGCTGTTGATCAGGAAGTTCAGCACCTTCAGCGGCGAGATCTGGCCGCAGGTCGACACGTCAACGTCGGCGCGGAACGTGCTGATGCCCTGGTCCGGGTGGCTCTCCGGATAGGTGTGCACGGTGATGTGCGACTTGTCGAGGTGCGCGACCACCGAGTCCTTGTGGACCAGCGTCGGCGACTGCGGGATCTGGTGGCCCTCGGAGATCAGCATCGTCACCGAGGCGCCCTGCGGGTCGTAGTCCTGGCGCGCGACGTTGAGGATGTTGGCGCCGATGATGTCGGCGACCTCGGTCAGGATGTCGGTGAGGCGCTCGGCGTTATAGGCCTCGTCGATGTACTCGACGTACTCCTGCTGGTGCTGCGAGGTCCGCGCGTAGCAGATGTCGTAGATGTTGAACGACAGGGACTTGGTGAGGTTGTTGAACCCCAGCAGCTTGAGCTTGGGGTTGCTGGTGGGCTTGGCCAACGGACGCGGGACCTCTACGAAAACGGCCGCCAACGGGCGGCGGCGCAATTATGTATCAGATTT
>JBQTJQ010000033.1:0-3286 GCA_052386975.1 Gammaproteobacteria bacterium
CGCCGCCGCGGCGCATGGTCTCGGCGGCCTGCAGCAGCGCGGTGTAGATGCCGACGCGGCCGTCGCGAACGGTGGCGATCGAGTCGCCGACCGGCTGCACGAAGCAGTTGATCAGCGTGGCCTGGATGTCGGTGCCGGCGGCGCTCATGATGCGGCCGGCCGGCGTGAAGCCCGCGCGCAGCGCCTCCAGGAACTCCTGCTCGCGACGCGCGCGCTGTGCCTCGGGCTCGGCTTGCGCCAGGCCGCGCGCGACGCGGCGATAGACGTCGTCGGCGGTGCGCTCGTCGCCCTTGGCGTACTTGTCGCGCAGCAACGCGTCGTAATAGCGGTCCTGCTCGCGCAGCAATTCCTGCAGCATCGCGGCTCCGGTTGCAGGACGCCGATTATCGCTCCGCCGGACCGCCGGGGACTGACCTGGATCAAGGCCGGCGGCCGGCGGCCCGCGCGATACTGCGGGCCGTGCTCTCCCTGAAGCTCGTCCACCTGGCGTTCGCCACGCTGAGCGTGGCGTTGTTCGCGCTGCGCGGCGTCTGGATGCTGCGTGAGTCGCCGCTGCGCGAAGCGCGATGGACGCGCGTCGTGCCGCACGTGATAGACACCGTGTTCCTGGCCACCGGCATCTGGCTGGCGCTGCGCATCGGCCAGTACCCGTTCGTGCAGCCGTGGCTCACGGCGAAGGTGTTCGGGCTGGTCGCCTACATCATCCTGGGCAGCATCGCGCTCAAGCGCGGCCCGACCCGGGCGATCCGCGCGACGGCGTTCGTCGCCGCGCTGGCCGTGTTCGCCTGGATCGTCGGCGTGGCGCGCGCCCGCCACCCGCTGTCATGGTGGCTGTGGATGGCTTGATTCAGGCCTTGCGCCGGAACGAGAACACCAGCATCGTCAGGCCGCTGAACACGAACAGCAGCGCCGTCGCGGCAGTGGCGATCAGCAGCGGGTGGTTGAAGTCCTCCCGCTCCTTGTAATCCATGATGTGCAGCATCCAGACGAAGTCGAACGTGCGCCACAGGTCGTTGCGGCGCGCGACCACCGCGCCGGTGTCCGGCGACACATACAGCGCGGTATTGACCGAGTCGCCGAAACGGGCGCGCCACAGCGGCAGGTCGCGTCCGCGGATCTCGATGACGGGCTCCGTCACCCAGTCCATGCCGCCCAGCGCGGCGGCGCCGGAGTAGTCGGCGCGCGCCACGGCCTCGGCGTCCGCCGCCGGCAGCGGCGATAGCGCCGCGCCGGAGCCGGCGTCCACCAGCCAGGTCTTGCCCCCGCCGGAGAGGTGGTACACGGGCCGACCCAGCAAGGTGGTCAGGGTCACGGTTTGCGGCGCGCCGCCCGCATGCCGGCGCAGCACTTCCGCCACCGGCACGAAGGAGTCCGCCGCGCCCAGCGCCGGCAGCACGCGCTGCGCCGCCAGGTGCTCGCCGCGCACTTCGTCCAGGCGCAGCACGCTCATCACGACGCCGCCGGTGACCCACAGCAGGACCTGCAGGCCGATGAGCAGGCCCAGCCAGCGGTGGACCTGGCGGGTGAGGCGGCGGAATCGCATGTGCGCGGGTCTCAAAAAAAGGGTGGCGAAGGATGGGGTATCAGCGGGGCCCGGGCAACGCGCGGCCGCGGATCAGCAGATAGGCGGCGGGGATTACCAGCATGGACAGCAGCGGTGCCGTGACCATGCCGCCGACCATCGGCGCGGCGATGCGCTGCATGATCTCGGCGCCGGTGCCGCCGCCCACGAACAGCGGCAGCAGGCCGGCGATGATCACCGCCACCGTCATGGCCTTGGGCCGCACGCGCAGCACGGCGCCCTCCATGATTGCCTCGACCAGGTCGTCGCGCGTGCGCAGCCGGCCCTCCTGCGCGCGCCGGGCGATGGCGTGGTCGAGGTAGATCAGCATGACCACGCCGAACTCGGCGGCGACGCCGGCCAGCGCGATGAAGCCGACGGTCGAGGCCACCGACAGGTTGTGGCCGAGCGCGTAGATCAGCCAGAAGCCGCCGACCAGCGCGAACGGCAGCGTCGCCATGATCAGCGCCGCCGCGCCGATGCTGCGGAAGGTCAGGTACAGCAGCACCAGGATGATCGCCAGCGTGAACGGCACCACCAGCGCTAGCCGTTTCGCGGCCCGCTCGAGGTACTCGAACTGCCCCGACCAGGCGATCGAGTAGCCGGGCGGCAGCGCGACCTGCGCGTCCACCGCGGCCCGCGCATCGGCCACGTAGGAGCCGAGGTCGCGGCCGCGGATGTCGACGTACACGTATCCGGCGGGCCGCGAGTTCTCGCTCTTGATCATCGGCGGGCCGTCGGCGATGTCGACGCGCGCGACCTGGCCGAGCGTCACCGTCTCGCCGCGCATCGTGACGATCGGCAGCTCGCGCAGGTCCTTCACCGAATCCCGCAGCTCGCGCGGATAGCGCACGTTGATCGGGAAGCGCTGCAGCCCCTCGACGGTCTCGCCGACGTTCTCGCCGCCGACGGCCATGGCGATGATGCGCTGCAGGTCCTGGATGGACAGCCCGAAGCGCGCCGCGGCGAGGCGGTCCGGGTGGATGTCCACGTAGCGCCCGCCGGCCACGCGCTCGGCGAAGGCCGACGCCGTGCCCGGCACCGCCTTCACCACGCCCTCGATCTCGGCGCCGATGCGGTCGATGACCTTGAGGTCCGGGCCTGCGACCTTGATGCCGACCGGCGACTTGATGCCGGTGGCGAGCATGTCGATGCGGTTGCGGATCGGCTGCACCCAGACGTTGCCCATGCCGGGCACCTGCAGCGCCGCGTCCATTTCCTCGACGAGCTTGTCGATGGTCATGCCGTCGCGCCACTCCTCCTGCGGCTTCAGGCGGATCGTGGTCTCGATCATCTCCAGCGGCGCGGGGTCGGTGGCGGTCTCGGCGCGGCCCGCCTTGCCGAACACGTGGTGCACTTCGGGGAAGGTCTTGAGGATGCGGTCGGTCTGCTGCAGCACTTCCGCCGCCTTGGCCGGCGACAGCCCCGGCAGCGCCGTCGGCATGTACAGCAGGTCGCCCTCGAACAGCGGCGGCAGGAACTCGCTGCCGATGCGCGCCATCGGCCAGGCCGTGATGGCCACCGCCGCGAGCGCGATCGCCAGGGTGGCGCGCGGGCGCTCCAGCACCTTGCGCAGCAGCGGGCGGTAGCCCGCGATCAGCGCGCGGTTGAGCGGGTTGTCCTGCTCGTCGCGGATGCGGCCGCGGATGAAGTACACCATCAGCACGGGCACCAGCGTGACCGACAGGCCGGCGGCCGCCGCCATCGCGTAGGTCTTGGTGAACG
>JBQTJQ010000034.1:0-8025 GCA_052386975.1 Gammaproteobacteria bacterium
GCCGCGGCCACCACCGTCAGCGGCTGGCCGAGCGCGCGCAGGTCGGCGAGCAGCTGGGCGCTGGCCTCGTCCAGCCGCGCGCCGATGGCGATGAGCCGCGCCTCGCGCGGCGCCTGCACGCCGCGCATCAGCTGCTTGGTGTGGCGCGCCAGCCATTCCTTGCGGGCCTCGGGCGCCAGCGCGCGGCAACGCATGGATAGGCCGTAGCCGAACACGCTGTAACGCCGGCGCTTGCCGGCACGCGCCACGCGCGAGTCGCTGGACACCGCCGAACGCTTCAGCTCGAGCGTGACCTCGATCTGCGCGTCGGCATCGTAGGAGGTGGCGGTATCGCGCGCGTAGCGGCCGCTGTCGCCCTCGGCCAGGCGCTTGAGCAGTTCGTCGAACACGTGCGGCGCGAACACGCTGCGCTCGAGGTAGCCGGACTCGGTGAAGCCGCGGCTGGCGCTCTTGCGCGCCGGCTTCTTGGCGCTGTTGGCCAGCGCCAGGTGCTCGGCGAGGTTGTAGGCGTCGCCGTCGTCGAGGTACGAGACCTTGTAGTCGTCGTAGCGGCGGTGGCGGGCGTCGGCCACCGCCAGGCTGCCGTTGACCACGATGGCGCCGGTCTCGCCGACCACGCTGAGCATGTGGCCGTCCACGAACATGGCGGTGTTCTCGTCCACGCCGAAGCCGCAGCGCGCGCCGCCGTGCGCCATCGCCACGATCAGCCGGCCGATGCGGCCGCGCTGCAGGAAATGCTGGTCGACCACGCCGTACGGGAAGAAGCCGAAGCCGCGCCCGAGCAGCAGGCCGGGCTTGTCGGCATCGTCCGTGATGCCGTGGATCGCCGCCTCCAGCGAGTTGCCGCCGATGATCATCTGCGCCGACATGACCGCGGCGCCGGCGCTGGAGCCGGCAATCAGGCCGCCGGCGGCGTGCAGCTCGCGGATCGCCGCCAGCACCGGCGTCTCGCGCCCGCCCGGCGCCAGCGCGCGCACCAATGTGGACTGGTCGCCGCCGGTGAAGTACACCGCGCCCAGCCGCCGCACCTGCGCGGCGATGCGCGGGTCCTTGGCGGCGGTGCCGGCGTTGCCGTGGAACAGCGGCACCAGCTCGGCGTCCACGCCATGCCGGCGGAAGTCGGCCACGGTTTCCGGGCCCACCTCGTGCGGCAGCTGCGAAGCCGTGGCCAGCACCGCCAGGCGCCCGCCGGCGCGCTCGCCGATCTGGGCGAAGATCGGCGCGTTGTCCGGCTCGAGCCGGCCGCCGATGATCGCGAGGCAGCTGCGGGCGGATTCCAGGACGCGGCTCAATCGAACAGCAGCGCGCCGGGCTGGCGCCACGGCAACGCCTTGCGGCCGGCGACCTTGGCCACCATCAGTCCGGGCTTGACCCAGCGGCTGCCGCGCCGCGCGAACAGCAGCCCCGCGGTGCGGCTCTTCACCGGCACGCGCCGCGCCTGCCCGGGCACGACGATCTCGCCGATCGTTTCGCCCTTGCCGACGCGCGCGCCGAGCGCGCGCCGCCAGGTCAGCACGCCGCCGGCCGGGGCGACGATCACGTCCACGGCCTCGAGCACGGCCGCCGGCATCGTGCGGGCGCGCACGCCGCGCCCGCGCACCAGGCCGCGTCCGGCGAGGAAACGCAGGATGGCGTCGGCGTCGCGCGCGGCGCGCGCGTCGTCGACGTCGCGCTCCCCGCGCAACTCGACGGTCGCGGCCAGGCAGGCCGGCGGAATCGGCCGGTCCGGGAATTCTTTGGCGAGCCGCCACCACAGGCTGCCGTTGGCCTCGTCGAAGGCCGCGCCGCCGGAGTCGTCGCACAGCAGCGTGACGCGCGCGCCGAGCGCCGCGGCGAGGTCGCGCGCGCCGGGCCACAGCGAGGCGCCGACGTAGAGGTGCAGCAGCGCCTCGAAGTCGCAGTGCAGGTCGAGCACGATGTCGGCGTCGCAGGACCGGCGGTACAGCTCGAGCTTCAGCGCGCTGTTCTCGTCCGGCGCCTGCACCGCGCGCAGTTCGCGCCGCAGCGCGTCGCGGATCAGCCCCACGTTGCGCGCCGCATCGCCGGTCAGCGCCGGGCCGACACGCCGGGCGACGCGCTGCGCCAGGTCCGGGTAACCGCGGTTGAAGTTGCGGCCGGAGTCGGCCTCGAAGCGGCCCTGGTGGGCCGCGAGCAGGAACTGGTTGAGGCCGATGGGATTGGCGTACGGCACCAGCACGATCTCGCCGCGGATGGCGCCGCGCGCCGCCAGCGCGTCGAGCCGGCGCTCGAGGTGGTGCGCGACCAGCAGCGCCGGCACTTCATCGGCGTGGATCGCGGCCTGGATGTAGGCCTTCTTGCCGGAGCCGCCGCGGTAGCGGTGGACCTTCAGGCTGCGGCGCGTACCCGGGCTTGCGGCCGGCAGCCGCAAGGTTTCGGTGGATTTCCCCATGCGCGAAGCATAGGGCCTGGCTCAGACCGTCGTCAGCCACCCGGCATGCTTGTCCGACTTGCCCTGCACCACGTCGAGGTAGAGCTTCTGCAGCCGGGCCGTGATCGGCCCGCGCGTGCCGCTGCCGATCGGGCGGTTGTCCAGCTCGCGGATCGGCGTGACTTCGGCGGCGGTGCCGGTGAAGAAGGCCTCGTCGCAGATGTACAGCTCGTCGCGCGTGATGCGGCGCTCGACCACCTTGTGGCCCAGCTCCTCGGCCAGCTGCATGACGGTGCGGCGCGTGATGCCGTCGAGCGCACTGGTGACGTCGGGCGTGCTGATCACGCCGTCGCGGATCACGAACACGTTCTCGGCGCTGCCCTCGGCCACGAAGCCGTCCGGGTCGAGCATCAGGGCCTCGTCGTAGCCGTCCTTCAGCACCTCGTTGAGCGCCATCGAGGCGTTGAGGTAGTTGGCGTTGGCCTTGGCGCGGCACAGCGCGGCGTTGATGTAGTGGCGCGAGAACGAGCTGGTCTTGACGCGGATGCCCTTCTCCATGTTCTCGGCGCCCAGGTAGGCGCCCCAGGTCCAGGCGCCGATGATCACGTGGGTTTTCAAACCCGCCGCGCGCAGCCCCATGCCCTCGGCGCCGTAGAACACCATCGGCCGCAGGTAGGCGCTCTTGAGCTTGTTGGCGCGCAGCACCTCGAGCTGGCCTTCGTTGACCTGCTGCTCGCTCCACGGCATCGGCATGCCGAGGATCTTGGCGGAGTTGAACAGCCGCCGCGTGTGCTCCTGCAGGCGGAAGATCGCGGTGCCCTTGGGCGTCTCGTAGGCGCGCACGCCCTCGAAGCAGCCCACCCCGTAGTGCAGCGTGTACGTCAGCACGTGCGTGGTGGCCTCGCGCCAGGGCACCATCTTGCCGTCGTACCAGATCGATCCGTCGCGGTCCGCGAAGCTCATCGTGGCATCCAGAGGGGGCAAAAAAGGGGCGCTATTGCAGCACAAAAGCCCCGGCGTCGCACGGGACCCGGAGGTAGAATGCGGCCGACCATGCGCATGTCGATCGTCGTCACCACCTACAACTCGCCGGACTGGCTCGAGAAGGTGGCCTGGGGCTTCGCCCACCAGACCCACCGCGACTTCGAGCTGGTTATCGCCGACGACGGCTCCGGCCCGGAAACCGCGCAACGCATCGAGCTGCTGCGCCGCGACACCGGGCTCGAGATCCTGCACGTCTGGCAGGAGGACGACGGCTTCCAGAAGACGAAGATCCTGAACAAGGCGATCAACGCGGCGCGCACCGACTACCTGCTTTTTACCGACGGCGACTGCGTGCCGCGCAACGACTACGTCGCGGTCCATGCGCGCAACGCCGCGAAGGGCCGCTTCCTGTCGGGCGGCTACTTCAAGCTGCCGATGGCGACCAGCCGGGCCATCACGCGCGATGACATCGCCAGCGGGCGGGCCTTCGACGTGAGCTGGCTGCGCGCCAACGGCGTGCCGCTGTCACGCGGCCTGCTCAAGCTCGCGGTGCGCGGCACCGCCATGCGCCTGCTCAACGCCATCACGCCGACGCGCGCCTCCTGGAACGGCCACAACGCGTCCGGCTGGAAGGCCGACATCGTCGCGGTCAACGGCTACGACGAGCGCATGCAGTGGGGCGGCCTCGACCGCGAGCTCGGCGAGCGCCTCGAGAACCACGGCGTGCACGGCGTGCAGCTGCGCTACTCGGCGGTGTGCATCCACCTCGACCACCCGCGCGGCTACAAGAGCCCCGACGTGGTCGCCTTCAACCGCGAGATCCGCCACATCGTGAAGACCCGGCGCCGCACCTGGACCGAGCACGGCCTGGTCGCCGGCGCGCGCCCGGCGTGACGCCGAAACCGGCGGCGCCCGGCCTCGCCCGCTTCGTCTTCCCGGAAATCTTCCGCTTCTACGCCGAGCGCACCGCGCGCGGCGAGCCACCCGCCGGCGTGCTGCAGTCGCCGGCCGCGTTGTGGCTCAAGTTCGCCGGCTTCGCGCTCGGCGCGCTGCTGCCCTGGCTGCTGGCGCGGCTGCTGCCGCGGCCGGATTTCTTTCGCAAGCCGGCGGCGCGCACGCGTGGCACGCTGTATTTCTACAACACGCTGAACCAGCGCGACGCGCTCAAGCCCGCCGCGGCGCACGACCCGACCGCGCTCACCGTCTCCGACCGGCTCGCGCTGGACGCCGACGCGATCGTCAACCGCTCGGCGGCGCGCCGCTGGGCCTTCCGCCACCTGCCGCGCGTGCTGGGCGAGTTCGTGCGCGGCGACGCCGACCTGCGCCGCTTCATCGCCGACTTCGGCCTGCGCTATCTCCGGAGCCTCGGCTACCGCGACCTGTTCAACCACTTGCTGGCGATGGCCGGCCCGGCCTGCGTGGTGCTGTCGAACGACCACCTGACCGAGCACCGCACGCTGCTGTGGTGCTGCCGCCAGGCGCGCATCCCGACCGTCTACATCCAGCACGCGGCGGTGACCGACCGCTTCCCGCCGCTGTCGTTCACCTGGGCCCTGCTCGACGGCGAGGACAGCCTGGAGAAATACCGCCGCGCCGGGCCGCTCGAGGCCAAGGTCAGCCTGGTCGGCATCGGCAAGTTCTCGGACCTGTCCGCGGTGCACCCGCACGAGCCGATCAAGAGCATCGGCGTCTGCACCAAGACCTTCAGCGAGGTCGCTCGCGTCCGCGCAGTCTGCGAGGGGCTCAAGCAGTGGTTCCCGACGCTCACGCTGCGGCTGCGCCCGCACCCGGGCACGGCCCGTCCCGACCTCGAGCGCTTGCAGGCGCTGTGCGCCGAAGCCGGCATCGAGATGTCGAATGCGCGCGAGGAATCCAGCGCTCAGTTCCTGCGTCGCGTCGACCTCGTGATTGGCGGAAACAGCTCGGTGTTGCTCGACGCGGCGATGCTGAACGTGGTGCCGGTCTACTTCGGCGGCATGGAGCCGCCCGAGACGCATCCGCACGACGGCCGCCGCTCGTACTGCATGGGCTGCTACTACGGCTTCGGCCGCGACGACTACTACGGCTTGCGCGCGAGCGGCCTGTGCCTGCGCGCCGACACGCTGGAGGATCTCCGGACCGCGATCGCCGGCGCGGTGGCCGAGCGCCCGCGCATCCGCGAGCGCGCGAAGCAATACTCGGAGACGATCGGCACGCGCTTCGACGGCCACAGCGACGAACTCATCGCGCGCTGCCTCGAGGACATCCGCGCCGGGCGCACGCCGGGCCTGCGCCCCGCGAGCGAGCCGGACGCCTGATCGAGGCCTAGGGCAGCGCGCCGAGGAAGGCGCGCATCAGCACGAAGTGCCGTCGCACGCAGTCCCACGCCGCCTCGCGCGCGCCCTGGAACCACGCCAGGTGCCCGAGCAGCGCGAGCAGCTGCGCGTCCAGGTCCTGCGTGGAGCGGAACGGATCGGCCAGCCCCGCGCGCCGGCCGAGCGACGTCACCCAGCCCTTCGACGCGCCGTCGTAGCCGTCGAGCACGGTGCCGCCGAGCATGGCCTGCTGAGCGCGTCCGCGGCCGTCCTCGGTGATCAGCACGCTCGCGCGGTTCAGGCTGGTGCGGTACAGGTGCGCGTGCACGCGATAGCCGACGTGCAGGTCGCACTCGCGGTAGAAGCTCATGAGCCGCTCGTGGCTGCCCGAGATGTCCTCCCAGCGGATGCCCTCGGCGTCGAGCCAGCGCGCGAAGCGCGCGTCTCCGGGCCAGGCGGCCGGCGGATGGTGGAAGGCGACGGTCAGCGACGCGTCCGGATAGCGCGCGCGCAGCGCGATCAGCAGCGCGCGGCTCTGCGCCGCCATCGAGCGCGACTCGCGGTGCGCGACGCCGAGCGAAAACCCGATCGACTTGGGCTCGCGCAACGGCGCCGGCGCGGCTCCGGCCTCGAGCGTCTCGCGCTCGTACAGCGCCGGGCAGCCGGTGTTGATGAAGTGCGTGAGCTTGCGGCGCTCGAGCATGACCAGCGAGTGGTAGTCGCGCACGCTCGAGCCGCTGCCCGAGCGGTCCATGCGCTCGAGCAGCTCGGCCGAGCGCGGATCGAACGGATAGTCGGCGGTGTCGCGCCAGGCGCCGTTCTTCGACTTCCAGCCGATGCCAAGCGAGACGATCGGCACCTTGATGCGGTCGAGCGCCGGCAGGTTGTAGATCTTCGGCACCATCCGGCGCTGCAGCGCGGGCCCGCCGCAGAGGATCAGCGCTTTCGCGCCGTTGACCTTCTCAAGATCGGCGTCACCAAGCGGGCGCCAGCCGTCGACGTCCACGATCTCGCGATCCGGCCGCTGCCAGCGCAGCAGCGCGTGCGCGCGGTGCCGTATCAGGTGGTCGCCGGCGTTGCTCTTGCTGCCGGTGAGAGTGACGAAATAGTCGGTCACGCCAGGTGATGCCACTCGATCAGCGCCTCGGCCGGGATGTCCTCGGCCGCCTTGCGCCCGGCGACCTGGTCCCAGAGCGCTGCGCTGATACCGTGCGCCGGCCGCAGCGCGATCAGGTTCTTGTCGTCGAGCACCTCGCCCTTCTTGATCGCGCGCGCCGCGACGATGCTCCGGCGCGCGTGGCGGATGGCGGCCCGCTCGATCCTGAGGTCCTTGGTGCCGTTGCCGTGCAGCTGACGGTGGCGCGCCAGTGCCTCGCGCAGGCGGCGCAGGTCGTCGCGGTCCATCGCGTGGTAGTGGTCGTTGCCGGGCAGCGTCTTGTCGTGGGTGAAGTGCTTCTCGATGATGCAGGCGCCGAGGAGCGCGGCCTGCTGCGACGAGGTCACCGTCGGGTCCGGCGGCACGTGGTCCGAGTAGCCGATCGGGATGCCCGGGAAGCGCTGTGCGAGCACGCGGATGTAGCCGAGCTGCGCGTGCTCCGGCGCGGTCGGGTAATTCAGCACGCAGTGCAGCAGCGCGACGTCGGTGTTACCGGCGGCCTCGAGCGTCTCGATCGCGAAACAGATTTCCGCCAGCGTGGCGGCGCCTGTCGACAGGATGACGGGCTTGCCATGGCGCGCCACCGCGCGCAGCAGCGGCACGTTGTTGATGTCGGCCGAGGCGATCTTGTACGCGGGCATCAACGGCGCGAGGAACGCGGCGGCGTCGAGGTCGAACGGCGTCGACATGAAGTCGATGCCGATCCTGGCGCAATGCTCGGCGATCCGGCGGTAGTCCGGCTCGTTGAACGAGTCGTACTTCTTGAACAGCAGGAACTGGCTCGGCGTCGGCTCCTTGCTCGTATCCCAGTAGGCCGGGCTGTCGCGGCGCGCGATCTTCTCGGCCTTGTAGGTCTGGAACTTGATCGCGTTGGCCCCGCCCTCGCGCGCGAGCTCGGCCAGCTTCAGCGCGAGCTCGACCTTGTTTTCGTGGTTCACGCCGGCCTCCGCGATGATGTACGGATCCAGCGGCTTGCCGATGGTGAAAGAGCCGATCTTCATGGGATTTCTTGGGCGGGTTGCATCAGGCGGTTGATCGCGGCGATCACGCGGGCCTTGCCCTGCGTGAAGTCGAACGTGGAGACCTTGCGGACCATCTCAGCGCGTCGCTCGGCCGATGTCAAAACGTCTCGGAGCGTCCGCACCAGCTGGTCTTGGGTCACGCGGTCGCGATGGCCGAGGTTGACGATGCCGTTGGCCGCG
>JBQTJQ010000035.1:0-12218 GCA_052386975.1 Gammaproteobacteria bacterium
CGCAGCGAGACGGAGCCCCGAGGTCGCAGGCCGAGGGGTGCCGCCCGTCGCGAAGCCGAGCCATGGCGAGGCGAGCAGGGCGGCATCGAGCGAGCCATTCGCGGAGACAAGCCCCCGACCCGCCCAACGACAACGCGAGGCTACTTATAAGTCTTCGCGATCTCGGCGCGGGCCTGGGCTGCGGCGCGGCGCATCTTGCCCGCCTCGTATTTCTCGCGGTCGGCGACGGCCGCGTAGACCGCGTCGATCGCCGCGTTCACCGACTTGGGCGGCGTGCCCCCGCCCTGCAGCGCGGTCACCAGCACCGCGGTCGCCATCGCGGCCTGCTCGGCGGTCGCGAAGTCCGTCGCGCGCGGCCCGGCGGCGCCGTCCAGCAGGGCGAGCGCGAGTGCGCGCAGCTGCGGCTGCGTGGGCTGGTACTGCACGGCCAGCGGCAGCACCTCGGCATCGAGCAGCTTGCCCGCGGCCGCGGCGCGCTCGCGCAGGGTGCCGGCGCCATCCAGGGTCGACTGGTGCAGCGCGCGCAGCTCGCCGCGCCAGCGCGCGGCGAGCTCCGGCCTGACCACCTCGAGCCACAGCGCCACCTGGTGCAACGCCACGTCGGCCAGCCGCACGCGTCCCGGCGGCAGGCCGGTGGCCGGGTCGGCTTCCCAGCGCGGCGGCTGCATGGCGTGGTGGCAGGCGCTGCAGTTGAACCAGGCGAGCTCGGGGAAAATTCCCTGATCGGAGCTGTCCGCCGGCATCGCGGCCAGGCCGGCGACCAGGCCGCGCGCCGCCACCACCTGGCCGACGGCCCAGCTGCGCGTGCCGTCCGGCTGGCCCTTGCGCGTGGCGTAGTCGGCATCGTCATCGTAGTGCGCGGGCTGCAGCGCGCCGAAGGTGTCGAGCTCGAACAACAGCGCCGGATGGCCGGCGCCCATGATGGCGTGCGTCATCGGCCGCGAAGCACTGCCCTGGTGGCACGACACGCACAGCTCGGCGCGCGCCGCGAGGTCCCAGGTCGGGTACATGCCGTCGGCCAGGCGCTTCTTGTGATCGGGGTAGCCCCGCGTGTGCGGGGTGAACCAGCGTTCGGCCGGGCCGTGGCAGGTCTCGCAGCCGACGCCATCGGACAGCTGGAAGCGCCCGCCGCGCTGCTCGACCGGCACCGGATCGGCGTGGCAGGTGAGGCACATCGGCGCGGTAGTCGCGTCAGCGAGGCCGAGATTGGCGGCGATGCGGCGCGAGCGCTCGGTGCGCAGCGTGGCGTAGGCGCGCGCGTGCTGGTCCTTGCGCTGCCAGATCAGGTATTCGTCCTGGCGCACGACGTTGCCGGCCATGCGCGCGGCGCCGTGGCAGGCGCTGCCGGCGCAGCTGGCGACGCCCAGCTGCTTGTCGGCGGCGCTGGCGCAGCACGCGAGGCAGGCGAAAACGACGGCCGCCGCACGAGCGTTCAGGCGCAACGGGTTCACGAGCAGTGACGACGTCCTTGCGGCAAGCGGTGGCGCATTCTAGGCTGCGCCCACGGCAACAGGCGAGCGGTGGACCTGTGGGGGATTCGGTCAGGATTGCGATCGTTGGATCGGGCCCCTCGGGCCTGTCCGCGGCCGCTCACGCGGCCGAGCTCGGGCTGAATTACGTCCTGCTCGAAGCCGAGCCGCACCTGTCGAACACCATCTTCCGCTACCAGAAAGGCAAGCACGTCATGGCCGAGCCGGCCGTGCTGCCGCTGCGCAGCCCGCTGCAGTTCCAGGCCGGCAAGCGCGAGCAGATCCTGGGGGCGTGGGCCCACGGCGCGGCGCAGCTCAAGCTCAAGGCTCGCATGTCGTCGCCGGTCACGGCGATCAAGGGCAAGAAGGGGGACTTCACGCTGACGCTCGCCAACAACTCGACGCTGCGCGCGCAGCACGTGGTGCTGGCGATCGGCCTGCAGGGCAACATCCGCAAGCTCGGCGTGGCCGGCGAGGACGCGCCGTTCGTGCAGTACCAGCTCGACGACCCCGACGAGTACCAGGACGAGGCCATCGTCATCGTCGGCGCCGGCGACGCCGGCATCGAGAACGCGCTGGCCCTGTGCGGCCACAACCGCGTCACGATCCTCAACCGCGACAGCGAATTCACGCGCGCCAAGGAAGCCAACAACGCCGCGGTGCTCAAGGCCATCGGCACCGGCAAGATGCAATGCCTGTACAAGGCCTCGATCGCCAAGGCCGAGCCCGCCGAGGGCGGCATCGGCGGCAAGCTGAGCATCAAGACCGACACCGGCGAGGTCAAGGTCGACTGCACCCGCGTGATCGCGCGCCTCGGCGCCATGCCGCCCCGCAAGTTCGTCGAGTCCTGCGGGGTCGAGTTCCCGAGCAAGGACCCCAACAGCGTGCCGGCGGTCTCGCCGACCTACGAGTCGAACGTGCCGGGCCTGTACATCATCGGCGCGCTGGCCGGGTTCCCGCTGATCAAGCAGGCGATGAACCAGGGCTACGAGGTGGTCGAGTTCATCGAGAACCGCCCGGTCGAGCCGGCCGACACGCCGCTGCTGCGCAAGAAGTTCGAGCGCGTGAAGCACTGGGGCGACGTCGACGGCGCCCTCGCCTACATCCGTTCGCGCGTGCCGGTGCTGGCGCCGCTGACGCCGCTGCAGTTGCGCGAGTTCCTGCTCGACAGCGAAGTGCGCACGCCAGCCGCCGGCGAGGTCGTGTTCCAGCGCAACGACTACACCGACACGTTCTATTCGATCGTCGAGGGCACGGTCGACATCCAGATCAAGCCCGACGATCCGGGCGCCACCGTGTCGCTGCGCACCGGCGAGTTCTTCGGCGAGATGAGCCTGATCTCGGGCCGGCGCCGTTCGGCGACAGTCCGAGCCGGCAAGGGCTGCGTGGTGATCGAGACGCCGCGCCGCTCGATGAACAAGCTGATCAGCTCGGTCGCCGACGTCAAGCGCGTGGTCGACGCCACCTTCATCCGCCGCGCGCTGCAGGGCAACTTCGCGCCGAACGTCAAGCCGGAGAGCCTGGCCGACGTCGTCGCCACCGCGCGCATCGAGCGCTTCCGCCCGAACGACATCCTGTTCAAGCAGGGCGAGCCGGGCGACTGCCTGCACCTGATCCGGCGCGGCTCGGTGATGGTCACGCGCGAGGTCGGCGGCAAGGACATCGTGCTGGCCTACGCGCCGGCCGGCCAGTACGTCGGCGAAATGGCGCTGATGTCCGACTCGATGCGCACCGCCACCGTGCGCGCCGCGGTCGCGGTCGAGACGATCCGGGTCGAGGGCGAGGCCTTCCGCGCGCTGATGGAGCGCGAGCCGAGCGTGCGCGAGCAGGTCGCCAAGGTGTTCGAGAAGCGCCTGGCCGCCAACGCGCGCGCGCAGCACCAGCAGTCCGGCGGCAACGTCATCAGCTTCCTGCTCCAACAGGGTGTTGGAGAGGCCACTGATGTCTTGCTGATTGACGAATCGCTGTGCGTGCGCTGCGACCAGTGCGAGAAGGCCTGCGCCGACACCCACGGCAACGTCTCGCGCCTTAACCGCGAGGCCGGGCCCACCTTCAAGAACCTGCACGTGCCGACCTCGTGCCGCCATTGCGAGCACCCGCACTGCATGAAGGACTGCCCGCCCGACGCGATCCGGCGCTCGGCCGGCGGCGAGGTCTACATCACCGACAGCTGCATCGGCTGCGGCAACTGCGAGCGCAACTGCCCGTACGGCGTGATCCAGATGGGCATCATGTCGAAGGAGCGGCCGAGCCTGTGGCGCTGGATGATGTTCGGTTCAGGGAGCGAGCCGGGTCTGTTCGAGCCGGAGCACGCCAGGGATGCGGCCAAGAAGGCCGCCAAGTGCGACATGTGCAAGGACCTGCCCGGCGGCCCGGCGTGCGTGCGCGCCTGCCCGACCGGCGCGGCCGTGCGCGTCAGCCCTGAAGAATTCCTGCGAGTCGCGCGCGTTTAGCGCGCGCACCGCTCCGCTCCATGCACGAGTCCTTCCTGCGGCACCGGCGTTTCCGCTACCTGAAGGCCGCGCTCGGGCTGTGCCTGGTGTCGATCGTTCTGTACCTGTGGCACGACCCGCTCGACGGCCCCAACGGCGGCACCTGGCTCGGCTATACGCTGGGCACGATCGGCGCCGGCCTGATCGCGTGGCTGGCCTGGCTCGGCGTGCGCAAGCGCCGCTACGCCACCGGCATCGGCACGGTGAAGGGCTGGGTGTCGGCGCACGTCTACCTCGGCGTGGCGCTGCTGCTGGTGGTGACGCTGCACACCGGCTTCCAGTTCGGCCTGAACCTGCACACGCTGGCGTACGTGCTGATGGTGCTGGTGATCGCCAGCGGCGTGTGGGGCGTCGCCGCGTACACGCGCTACCCGCGCATCATCACCGACCACCGCTCGCAGGCCTCGCGCGACGCCTGGATCGACGAAGTGCTCGAGCTCAACGAGCGCGCGATCCAGCTCGCCGACCGGATCGGCCCCGACGTGCACCGCTTCGTGCTGCGCTCGGCCGAGAAGGTGCGCGTCGGCGGCGGCTGGCGCGAGCAGCTGCTCGGCGGCCAGTCGGACGGCTCGCCCGAGCTGGCCGCGCTGGCCGAGATCCTGCGCAAGAAGCTCGCCGCCTCCGGCGCCGAGCGCGCGGCGATGGCCGACGCCGAGCAGGTGATCCTGCTGACCGAGGAGAAGATCGTCACCAGCGAGCGCGACCCGGCGGTCGAGCGCCTCAAGCAGCTGCTCGAGCTGCTGACCCGCCGCAACGACCTCACCGCGCGCGCGAACCAGGATGTGCAGATGCACGCGCGCATGCAGATCTGGCTGTACCTCCACGTCCCGCTGACCGCCGCGCTGCTGGCGGCGCTGACCGCGCACATCGTCGCGGTATTCCTGTACCGCTGAGTCCGCGCCGATGAAAGTCATCCTGCGACGCATGGAGTCCCTCGGCGGCCTGGCGGTGTCCGCCGACGAGCCGATCGAGGTCGACCGCGTCCGCATCGGGCGCGGCACCGACCAGGACGTGCAGCTGGCGGACATGCGCGTGACGCTGGCGCACGCCGAAATCCGCCCGCAGGGCGGCGCCTGGCGCCTCGAGTGCCGCAGCGAAAACCCGGTGTGGGTCAACGGCAGCCCGATGGCGGACGGACCGGTCACGTTCGACGATGCGCTGAACTTCGGGCGCTTCCGCGTCCACCTGCGCACGCCGCCGCCGGGCAGCGACGCCGAGTTGATGATCGAGATCGAGGAGCACATGACCGCGCGCGCGGTCGAGGCCGCGCGCAAGGCGCGCGTGCGCGTCAGCCTGACCGACGGCGGGCTGCGCAAGCGTGGCTGGGCCTGGGGCCTGGCGATCGGCGTGCTGCTGGTCCTGCTGGCGCTGCCGGCAGCGCTGCGCTACGGCTCCGGTGGCGAAGCCGGCGCCTCGCTCGACCGCGCCTGGGTGGCCGGACCGGCCAGCGCCGCGCACAGCGGTTTCATCCACGGCTGCGACACCTGCCACCAGGCGCCATTTGTGGCGGTGCGCAACGAGGCCTGCCTCGCCTGCCACCGCAACCAGGCGCAGCACGGCGACCATCCCGAGATCCTCGCGCTCGACGACATGAGCGATGCGCGCTGCGGCAGCTGCCACCTCGAGCACACCGGGCGCGACGCGCTGATCGCGCGCAAGACCGAGCTGTGCACCGACTGCCATGCCGACCCGGACGACCGCTTCGCCGCCGCCCGGCTCGCGCCGGTCAGCCGCTTCAACACCGACCATCCCGGCTTCACGCTGAGCCTGCCGGCGTGGGAGAACGGCCAGGTGCGGCGCATCGAAGTGGCGCAGGACGCCGGTCCCGCGCGCGAGCAGTCGCGCCTGAAATTCCCGCACGACGCCCACCTGGTGCGCGAGGGTGTCGCCTCGCCCGAGGGCAAGCGCGTGCTGGCGTGCGCCGACTGCCACAAGCCGATGGGCACCTCGTTCACGCCGATCCGCATGGAGGACCACTGCCAGTCCTGCCACCAGCTCGACTTCGACCCGGAAGTGGAGGGCCGCCGCCTGCCGCACCGCGCGCCCGGCGAAGTGGCGGCGATCATCCTCGACCACTACGCGCGCATGGCGCTGGTCGGCGGCGTGCAGGAGCCGGCCGCGCCCGAGGCCGTGCGCCTGCTGCGCCGGCCGGGCGAGGCGCTGCGCACCGAGGAGCGCCAGGCCGCGATGGGCTGGGCCCAGGCCCGCGCCGAGCAGACCATGGACGACGTGTTCTCGCGGCGCGTGTGCGTGGTCTGCCACGAGGTGGTGCGCACCGACGTCGCGTCGCGGCCGTATGACGTGGAGAAAGTCGCGCTGACGGCGACCTTCTTCACCGGCGCGCGCTTCGACCACTCGGCGCACAAGACCGAGAGCTGCGAGCGCTGCCACGACGCGAACCAGTCGAAGCTGAGCACCGACGTGCTGGTGCCGCCGCTGGCCAACTGCCGCGAGTGCCACGGCGACCCGGGCACGCGCAACCGGCTCGGCACCGCCTGCATCGACTGCCACGGCTTCCACATGGCCACCGGCGTCTTCTACGGCACACCGGCAGCGGCGGAGAAAAAATGAACCGCCGCCTGTGGCCGCTGCTGGCGCTGCTCGGCGGGCTGCAGGCAGGCTGCTCCGGCGGCGACGGCGGGCTGGTCGGCGGCGGCTGCACCGGCTTCTGCGCCGACACGCCGACGCGGCTCGAAGTGGCCGACGTGCAGCAGGTCATCGCGCAGGCGGTCGCCGAGGCCGGCGCGCGCGGCGCTCCCGCGACGGTCGCCGTGGTCGACCGCACCGGCAACGTGCTGGGCGTGTTCCGCATGAACGGTGCCGACACGCTGATCGCCACCGACGGCGGTCGTGGCTCGACGTCGGGCCTCGACGGGCTCGACGGCGTCACGCTCGGCGTGCCCGATACGCTGGTCGCGATAGCCAAGGCGATCACCGCCGCATACCTCTCCTCGGAGGGCAACGCCTTCTCGACGCGCACCGCGGGCCAGATCGTGCAGGAGCATTTCTATCCGGGCGAAACCGGCCAGCCGTCCGGGCCGCTGTTTGGCGTGCAGTTCTCGCAGCTGCCGTGCTCCGACGTCAACACCCGCTTCGACGGCGTCACGCGCCCGCGCGCCGGGCCGCAGCGCTCGCCGCTCGGGCTGTCGGCCGACCCGGGCGGACTGCCGCTGTACAAGGGGGGCACGGTCGTCGGCGGCATCGGCGTGCTGGCCGACGGCGCCTACGGCGTGGACCGCGACATCCGCGACCGCGACGTCGACGACGACGAAGTCATCGCGCTGGCCGGGACGTTCGGCTTCGAGGCGCCGGCCGACCGCCGCGCCGATCGCATCACGGCCGGCGGCGTGACGCTGCGCTTCGCCGACGCACACGCGTCCGACCTCGCCGCCAACCCGGCAGCCGCGCCGGCGTTCGCCGCCATCGACACCGTCGCCGGAAACCGCGTCGGCGTGCCGCTGTACTCGACCGCAACGATCGTCGCTGGCGCCGCTTTCGGCCAAGCGGCTTCGGGTGTGCGGCCGGCGACCGGCGCGCTGGCGGCGCTTGACGCTTTCGTGCTGGTCGACGACACCAACACCGAGCGCTTCCCTCCGGTTACTGGCACCGACACTGCCGTGACGGGCTTTCCCCTCGGGGACCTTGAGGTCGAGAAGCTGCTGGTGAGCGCGATCACCGTGGCCAACCGCTCGCGCGCGCAGATCCGCCGGCCGCTCGGCACGCCGGCGCGCGTGACGGTCTCGGTCGTGGACAGTTTCGGCGCTGTGCTCGGCATGGCGCGCACGCGCGATGCACCGGTGTTCGGCATCGACGTGTCGCTGCAGAAGGCGCGCGCGGCGGCGTTCCTGTCCAACGACCAGGCGGCGGCCGACCTCGCGGCGACACCGGACGCGACCTACGTCGGCGGTGGCACGTCCAGCATTGCCGCTTACGTGACAGACCTGCGTAATTTCCTCGCCCAGCCGACGGCGCTGGCAGACGGCGCCATCGCGTACTCGGCGCGCGCCGCCGGCAACCTGGCCCGCCCCTACTATCCCGACGGCGTGCCGGGTACGCCGGTCGGCCCCTTGTCCAAGCCGATCGGGGAATGGAGCCCGTTCTCGACCGGCCTGCAGCTCGACCTCGTGAACAATGCCATTGGCTCGCACTTGCTTGGGCCCGATCCCGCGCCCGGCACGTGCACGCAACTGCCGAATACCGCCAACGGCACGAACCGGCTCCAGAACGGCATCCAGATTTTTCCGGGCGCCGTACCGATCTACCGCGGCATGGTCCTGGTTGGCGCGATCGGCGTCTCGGGCGACGGCGTCGATCAGGACGACATGATCGCCTTCCTCGGCCTACACGAGGTGGAACAGGTCGCGTTCAGCACGACCATCGGAAATGCGCCGCCTGCCATCCGCTCCGACACGCTGACCCCCGCGGGCACGCGCCTGCGCTACGTGCAGTGCCCGCAGGCGCCGTACTTCGCTTCCGACGAGCAGAACGTATGCGACGGAAAGTGACCGTAGGTCGGCAATCCATTGCCGACATCCGTTGGCGGCATGTGAATGCTGCCCTACTCCTCGTCGCCGGAATGACGGCTTTCCTGGCGTCGTCCGCACTGGCCGCGCCCGACATCCGCCAGCGCCCGGGCGAAAAGGAGAAGGCCGAGCCGGGCGAAGTCCAGCGCGAGCGGCGCCCCGGACAGCGCGAGCCACGCGACGAGGCGCCCGAGGTGCAGGAGGCGCCGGACCCGAACCGCCGCAGCGGACTCGCGCCGGTCGCGCCACCCGATGCCGATCCGGGCCCGGCGGCGGCGATTCCGGATCGCTGGCGCCTGCTCGAGGCGCTGAACCTGCTGCCCGAGAAATGGTACGACCCCTACCGGCAGAACACGCTCAAGGGCGACAAGCCGGTGATCGGCGAGGACGGCTTCATCACGCTGCTCGGGATCTCCGACACGGTCTACGAGCCGCGCCGCCTGCCCACCCCGGTCGGGCCGCAGAGCACCAGCGACCCGGGCTCCACCGACATCTTCGGCGCCGGCGAGCAGTGGATCGCCAGCCAGACCCTGCTGTTCTCGTTCGTCTACCTGAAGGGCAACACCACGTTCAAGCCACCCGACTTCGAGTTCCACCTGACGCCGGCCTTCAACTTCAACTTCGTGCAGTCCGAGGAAGAGCGCCTGCTCGAGATCAGCCCGCGTAACGGGAAGTCCCGCGGCGACCAGCACCTCGGCCTGCAGGAACTGTTCGTCGACTTTCACCTGCGTAATGTTTCCGACCGCTACGACTTCGACAGCTTCCGCTTCGGCATCCAGCCATTCTCGACCGACTTCCGCGGCTTCCTGTTCCAGGACAACCAGCTGATGGCGCGGCTGTTCGGCACGCGCGCCAACAACCGCTGGCAGTACAACCTCGCGTGGATCCGCCGGCTGGAGAAAGACACCAACAGCGGCCTCAACGACGCCGGTCGCGCGCTGCGCGACGACGACCTTTACGTCGCCAACGCCTACCTGCAGGACTTCCCGGTGCTCGGCCACACCTCGCAGGCCATCGTCGCGCACAACCGCAATACCGAAACCGACGTGTTCTTCGACAACAACGGCTTCCTGGCGCGGCCGCTGTCGTTCGGCAACCAGCGCCCGCGCGAGTACGAGGTGACCTACCTCGGCTACAACGGCGACGGCCACTTCGGCCGCCTGAACCTGACCAGCTCCCTGTACTGGGCGCTCGGCAGCGAAAGCTCGGGCCCGTTCCGCGCCAGCAAGGGCGACATCAACGCCGGCTTCGCCGCCTTCGAGGCCTCGCTGGACTTCGACTGGACGCGCTGGCGCGCGAGCCTGCTGTGGGCCAGCGGCGAGGACGACCCGTTCGACGACGAGGCGAATGGCTTTGACGCGGTGTTCGAGAACCCGATCTTCGCCGGCGCCGACACCAGCTTCTGGATCAGGCAACCCGTGCCGCTGATCGGCGGCGGCGTGGTGGCGCTGTCGGCCCGCAACGGCGTGCTCAACAGCCTGCGCCACAGCAAGGAGCACGGCCAGAGCAACTTCACCAATCCCGGCATCCAGTTGGCCGGCATCGGCGCCGACTTCGACCTGACGCCGACGCTGCGGCTGTCGCTCAACGCCAACCAGCTGTGGTTCGACGACGTCGCCGTGCTCGAGGTGGCGCGCAACCAGGGCAGCATCGACCGCGAGATCGGGCTCGACCTGTCGGCGGCGGTGATCTGGCGGCCGTTCATGTCCCAGAATACCGTGCTGCGGATTTCCGGCGCGATGCTGCAGCCGGGCGACGGCTACCAGGACCTGTTCCCGGACGAGACCCCCTACTCTGTGCTGACCAACCTGATCCTCACCTACTAAAGATGAAAAGACGTTTCACACGAAGACACAAAGAACACAAAGGAAGAGGAATCAAGAATCTCTTCTTTGTGCCCTTTGTGTCTTTGTGTGAAACATTCTTGTTGTTGTCGCTTGTCGCGCCGCCGGCGCTGGCCGGGCCGGAGTCCGCGCCGCCGTCGCCGCGCACGCAGACGCAGCAGGAAGCCAACGCCAAGAGCCGCGGCTGCGGCTCGTGCCACAGCCCGATGGACCGGCGCACCATGCACAACACCCCGGCCGTGGTGCTCGGCTGCACCGACTGCCACGGCGGCGATGCGACGGTGATCGCGCCCAAGGTGAAGCCCGATCACCCGGCGTACCGCGAGGCGGTGCGCGCCGCGCACGTGCTGCCGGCCCATCCGGAGCGCTGGCCCACCAGCCGCAACCCGGAGTCCACCTACGCCCAGCTCAACGACGAGTCGCCGGAGTTCGTGCGCTTCATCAATCCGGGCGATCTGCGCGTGGCGCGCGAATCCTGCGGCGCCTGCCACGAGGCCATCGTCGCCGCGGTGGAGCGTTCCTTGATGGCCACCGGCGCCATGCTGTTCGGCGGCGCCTCGTACAACAACGGCATCCTGCCGTTCAAGCGTTACGTGCTCGGCGAGGCTTACACGCGCCTTGGTGAGCCCGGCACGATCAAGGGCCCGGTCGTGCCCGATACCAACATGACGAAGAAGGGCGTGCTGCCGCAGCTGTACCCGCTGCCGGCCTGGGAGGTCACGCCGCCGGCCGACGTGTTCCGCGTATTCGAGCGCGGCGGGCGCAACATCAACACCATCTTCCCGGAGACCGGCATCCCCAACGCGCTCGGCCTGATCCAGCGCCTCGAGGAGCCCGGCCGGCCCGACCTCAAGCAGTCCAACCGCGGGCCCGGCACCGGCAACCGCATCGCCGTGCCGCTGCTGAACATCCACAAGACGCGCCTCAACGATCCGTTGCTGAGCTTCCTCGGCACCAACGACCAGCCCGGCGACTACCGCTCTTCCGGCTGCTCGGCCTGCCACGTGGTCTACGCCAACGACCGCGATCCGCGCCACTCCGGGCCGTACGCGCGCTTCGGCCACACCGGCAAGACCATCACCGCCGACCCGACCATCCCCAAGGACGAGGAAGGCCATCCGCTCAAGCACGAGTTCACGCGCGCGATCCCGACCAGCCAGTGCATGGTCTGCCACATGCACCAGCCAAACATCTTCCTGAACTCGATGCTCGGCTACACCATGTGGGACTACGAGTCCGACGCGCCGGCGATGTGGCCGAAGGAACAGAAGTACCCGACCGACGCCGAGATCCGCCGCATCAACCACCGCAACCCGGAGGAGGCGGCGATCCGCGGCAAGTGGGGCGAGCGCGCCTTCCTCGACAACGTCTCCAGCCTGAACCCGCAGCTGAAGGACACGCAGTTCGCCGACTACCACGGCCACGGCTGGAATTTCCGCGCCATCTTCAAGCGCGACCGCAAGGGCAACCTGCTCGACGCCGCCGGCAACCTGGTGCGCGACGATGATCCGCAAAAGTTCGGCAAGAACGGCAAGGCCGTGCACCTGTCCTCGATCCACGTCGACAAGGGCATGCACTGCGTGGACTGCCACTTCGGCCAGGACAATCACGGCAACGGCCATCTCTACGGCGAAGTCGCCCAGAGCATCGAGATCGACTGCCAGGACTGCCACGGCACCGCCGACCGCTACCCGACCCTGCGCACTTCCGGCCCCGCCGCGCCGCCGGGCGGCACGGATCTCTCGCGGCTGCGGGTGCCGGACGGGCGGCTGCGCTTCGAGTGGGTCGGCCGCGAGAGATCCGTGCCGCCCGGCGGCGCCGCCGGGCCCGAGGTGCGCCGCGTCGGCTAGCGGTCGGCGGTGCCGTGGCAGTCCTGGCCGTCGCGCTCGA